>CAJOPF010000046.1 GCA_905236205.1 Candidatus Gastranaerophilales bacterium | reverse complement strand
TTAACCACAACAAACGGCAAAGATAAAATTAAGGTTACAGGCGGAAGCTATGGTGTCATCAACGCAGGTGCAGGTAATGATTCAATTACCATAGATGCAAAAAGAATGACTGTTAATGCAGGCAAGGGTAACGATGTAATAAATCTTTTAGGCGGTAATTCTTATTCAACGTATGTTTACAACGCAGGTGACGGAAACGATTATATTTACGGTGTCGATAATATTGGCGCTCGTACAACTTTTATCGAGGGTGACGGACTTATTCATAATTTCAGAGATTATGAATATGTCTTGGGCGAACAAGTAGGTAATGACCTTGTTTTAAAATCTGTAACTGGAGAAAATGTTACGGTTAAGGATTTCTATTCACTTACTAATTTTTATCGTGGCTATGCATTTAAGGTAACAACTGCAACAGGGAAAAACGGTTATTTGTATGATGATTTTTTGAGAATGTCAGCGCCTGAGGTTACATACATAACTAATCAGACATCGTATACTTTGGATACATCACATCATTTATATATTCTATCAGGTAACACCTCAACTACTGTTAACAATAGTTGCAGGGGTGATTATTTGTGGCTGGAAGGTAATAAAGCGCATACCGTTAATTTGTCGAATTATGCAGAAGATAACCACATATTTTTTAATAACACTCTTGCAAACAATCAACATAATACTGTTGATATAGCGGGTAAATATAACGAAGTTATGTTAAATTCCAAAACACAAATGACAGTATCGGGTACAGGCAATATAATCAATGCAAATGCTGATGTGAGTATAATTTCTTCAGGTGATTATGCGTCAACCTATAATTTGAACGGTACTTTTAATTCTTCTCTAAATACAAAAGGAGCAGAGCAAATATATTTGAATGGTAAGGGTTATGCCACTATAACTTACGCTTCGATTGCTACAACAGGAAAAGTGAAAAATATATTTTGTAATTCCGATGATTATAGGCAAACTATTGTTGATACTAACGGCTATTTAAATAAATATAAAACAAATATTGGTTTCAGATACGCAGATAATATAAATATGGTATTCAAGCATGATTGGCATACCGGAGCAAGTGCTGTCGATAATATAAGATTCTATTCTCAAAATCCTAATGATTCTGATGTTTATGACCAAAATGAGCTTATACTCAGAGGTAAATGGAATGAAGGTGTATTGAATATAGACTCAGATGAAGCCTCGGATAATTTGAAAATCAGAATGGGCAGTGCGCAGGGACAAGTGTCATTGAGCGGCGTAACACAATTGGTTGATACAAGTAGTACTTACATAAATCATGACTTTAATTTTAGTGATCCTGACGGTATGGGAATATTGCAACACAGAAAAGATGTTCTGGTAAATAGCCTGAGCAAAATTGATGATATATATGAAGATTATGAATTGGAACTTACTCCTGGCGGTTATACTATAATAGACAGGGGCGGAAACGACAGCTTGCAAATATGTCTTGGTAATTCGGTTACAGATTTATTTACTTATTTTGATATAAATTTAGACGGTACGTACGGAAAAGATTTGTACTTTACTGACGCAACAGGTTTGAGCAGTATTATCAGCGGAGATACTCCGGGTAACTACTTAAAAATCAAAGACGGTTTTGAAAAAGGAAAAATGGAAACTGTTACTGCGGAAGAATATAGCCGTTATCAATTAAATTATTCTAATTTATTGAGCAAGAATGCAGGTTCTCTGATTGCTGACGTAGTCGGCTGGCTCACAGACAGAGGATTTTCAAGCACAAGCGAAGCTATAGCAAGCGGACTTGACGATGACGGACAATATACTCTTTGTGCCGCATATAATCGTTGGGACGACTGGTCAGGCTTTAATGAATGGCAATTGATATAATAATTTGTGAATCGTGAGTAGTAAATAGTGAGTCTTGAGTAGTTTTGTCATACTGCGCGAACAATGTGAGTTGCGGTGGAGTAGTGAATCGTGAATAGTGAGTTGTGAGTAGTTAATTTTGTCATACAGCACTATGGATATCTGTTGACAAATATGACGTAATAAACATGGCATGACAATGTGCGTCATGCCACAAAACAAATTTGTCATACCGCACTTGTTGCAGTATACGTATCTTTACTCAGCTAATTTTTCTCGGATTTCTGTTTCAATTTTTTCCATAATATCAAGGTTTTGTGCAAGATATTCTTTTGCTTTTTCTCTGCCTTGACCTAATTTTTCATCCTTGTAGCTGAACCATGAACCCGATTTATCAATTATGCCGAGTTTTACACCAACATCAAGTATATTACCGTATTTGCAAATTCCTTTGCCGAAAATAATATCAAATTCTGCTGTTCTGAAAGGAGGAGCAACTTTATTTTTCAATACTTTTACTTTAACGTGATTACCGATATCTCCGTTTTCACCTTTCAAGGTTTCTGTTCTTCTTATTTCCATACGAACAGAAGAATAATATTTTAATGCGTTGCCGCCTGTTGTTGTTTCGGGATTACCAAGTACAAAGCCTATTTTCATACGTAATTGGTTGATAAAAATAACGGTAGTATTTGTTTTTCCGATTATACCCGTTAATTTTCTCAAAGCTTTACTCATCAAACGAGCTTGCAAACCCATTTGCTGGTCTTCCATTGAACCGTCAATTTCAGCTTTCGGAACCAATGCCGCAACAGAGTCTACAACTATAATATCAACAGCTCCAGAACGAACAAGTTCTTCCGTTATATCCAGCGCTTGCTCACCTGTATCAGGTTGCGAAATAAGCAATTCTTCAATTTTTACTCCGATATTTCTTGCATATTCAGGGTCAAGAGCGTGTTCTGCGTCAACAAAAGCTGCTATACCGCCTTTTTTTTGACATTCTGCAACAATGTGCTGTGCAAGAGTTGTTTTACCTGAGCTTTCAGGTCCGTATATTTCAATAATTCTTCCTCTTGGTATACCGCCTATTCCAAGCGCAATATCCAAATCTAATGCTCCTGTCGGTATTGCTTCAACGCTTACGGAAGGCTTGTCGCCAAGCTTCATTATCGAACCTTTACCAAAATCCTTTTCTATCTTTTCTATTGCAAGTTTTAGCGCTTTTTCTCTTTCAGTTGAAACTTTTGATGAATCTTCAACTTTTTCTTTTACTGCCATGATTAAATCCTTTTATATACTGTAATCTTTTACTTCATATTTTTTATAGAAACCAAAACCGATTTTTTCAAATTTATCCAATTCCATTTTCATTTGAACATTTTCACGATGCAGTTCCATAATTTTATTTTTCAATTTTTCATTTTCGGTTTGAAGTTTTACGATTTCTTCCGTCATAATTTCTATATTTTTAAGTTTTTCGGAAAGTTTTTTATCCAAATTTTCAATTATATTATCGGATATTTTTTCTTCCATTTGACTGAAAGAATTCATAATTCTGTCCACAGCTTGATTTGGAGAAATTCTTACTAAAGTATTTCTCATTTGTTTTACCTGCTGTAAACGTTTTACGTCATCATAAGAAAAATAAGTTAATCCGCGTCTGTTTCTGCGAGGTATAATAGATGCACGTTTACACAAACTGATAATTTCATCATTATCAGCATCAAGAATTTCTCTAACTTCGCTCGGAGTGAGCGTTATATCGCTTAAACTTTGCGTCGACATTTCCCCTACCCTTAGTAATATTCTATTTGATACAGAAAAAAAATACAAATTTTTAACACATATTTTTAATAAATATTAAGCAAAAAGCTCCGATTTATCGGAGCTTTTGTGTCTTTTATTATTTCTTCTTTTTTGGAGAAAATGCTTTTTTTATTTCAAACATCATGTCTTCAAAAAAGTCTTTTATCAATGCGCTTACAGGTCTATTTTCAACAAAGTTAAATGCAAAATAAATAGGGTCTTTTGCATTATTAAACCTCATTCTTCTGTCATTTTTGTTTAAATATTCCAAATTACCTTTGTTATTTTCAAGAAAATCTTCAAATTGGTTTTCTGACATGCTACACCTGACCTCTCTTATCACGTGCTACTTACACTTTTATAAAGTATTTTACTAAAAAACGATTTCAAGATGTTTTAAAACCGTAACATTTATTTACATGATAACAAAAATACTTATTACAAACAAGTTTTAGGGTAAAAATTTATATAAAAAGTTTAAACTTTTTCATACTTTAGTATAAAATTTTCAAAAAACATCAAAGTTTTTAAAAATTGTGCCGATATAAGATGTATAAGAAACAAAAAGAGGATATTTACAGTAATGGAAGAAAAAAAATTAGAGGATAACAGTACAGGAGCATCTCTATTTGGTCGCAGTATGGATTTGATGAATGACGATCCTTTAGAAGAAATCTTTGCACTTAATTTAGGTGATTTTATTTCCGAATGTCTTATATCTGATGATTTGGCGCAAAAAATCGGCAAATCCGAAAAAGATAAAAAAGATAAATCAGAAAGTCTCAAAAATCAATTGAGGGAATTGGTTTCTATATATTCTCTTGATAACACGCTCTGTGTCTTGGGATTTAATTCGAAAGAAGATTACGTTATTTACAATTCTATTGCAAAAACTATTTCTCAAATGCTGGATGTGGATGCATGCCATGTGTATTTGACAAAAGATTTTGCAAAAGGTTTAGATACGGAAAACCATGACTTGCTTTTAGTCGGCTCATCAATAAATTTCAAAGATGATATATATAAAGAAAATATCGGCTATAACTTAAATCAGCATGCTTTTGTTGCTGACGCTTTCAATACAAGAGATATTGTTGAAATAAAAAATCCTAATGACAATGCGGATTTTGTTCCTAACAAAGCGTTATTTGAAGATAAAGTAAAACTTTTATCAGCAATTCCAATGAGTAATAATGCGTATAATGTCGGCGTAGTTGTTGTTGAAAGTTATTCTGAAAGAACGTTTAAACCAGAGTTAAGCAAATTGATTGTTTCTATGGCAAGGTTGTTTGCAACATCAATGTCGTTACAAAAAACAATTGATGATGTAAACAATATACTCGCAGATGAGTACGCAGGAATGATAGATTTGCAGCACATGAGAGCCGAATTGACCGCTCTTATAGGTGATTTGGGTGATGAACAACAAATATTTGTTACCCTGCTTGCAAAAGCTGTTGATGCTAAAGGTGAATATACGGTTGCTCACTCACAATTGACAGCTGATTTATCAAGGTTAATTTGTAAAAACCTTAAATTGAACGAAAAAACAAGTGATTTGATATATTATGCAGGATTATTGCAAAATGTAGGTAAAATTACACTGCCTGAAGATTTGTTTAATCATGGCGGAAAATTAACCAAAGAAGATTGGGAACGTTTGCAAAATCACCCTAACGTTGGTGTAAATCTGTTAATGAATATCAATTTCTTATCAGAAGTTATTCCGTATATTCATTACCACAAGGAACGTTGGGACGGCAGAGGCGAACCTGAGGGCTTAAGCGGAATGTCAATTCCTTTGGGCTCAAGAATTATCGCGATTGCGGATGCTTATACAGCTCTTACTTCGGACAGACCGTTCAGAAAAGCTATGCCAAAAGAGAAGGCTCTTGCAATTCTGAAAGAAGAAGCAGGTGTAAAATGGGATCCTGTTATATATGAAGCTTTGACAAAAGTTGTTTAAATAAAAAGCGCTCATTGAGCGCTTTTTATTTATTTCTTTGAAAAAATCCTGCAAGTTCTTTGTGTGGAATTATTTTTGAAATAGGTCTGCCATGCGGGCATGTATAAGGTTTTTCACATTTTCGCCATTTTTTTATTAGTTCCTGCATTTGAAACAAAGACAATTCCTGACATGCCTTTACTGCGGCTTTGCATGAAGTTGTAATTAAAATATGTTCTTCAAGTCCTGCTATATCTCCGTCAAGATTTTCCAAAATATCCGATAAGATTTCTTTTGTGTTTGTTTTTGACAGTAATTGCGGAACTTTTTTAAAGGTTACTTCTTTATCGTTCAAAACCTCAATTTGAAAACCAAAATGCTCAAATTTATCCTTGTTTTCTCTTATCAATTGAGCTTCTGTCGGAGAAACTTCTATTACGTCAGACAAAAACAATATTTGTGATGCAATTTCATTTTGCGATTTTAATTTTTCATAAATATATCTTTCTTCTGCAATATGCTGGTCAACAATTTCCAAACCTTCATCTTTTTCAATTAGTATATAAGTTTTTTTATATTGACCTATAATTTTGTCCGTTTCGACTTCTTCCTGCGGAGTTATTGAGTTTTGAACAATTGTTTCTTGTTTTGTAAAAAAGGTATTTTGAGTAACTTCTTGTCGTGGTTTTATAAATACATCCTGAATTGGTTTTACAGGTTTTAAATCACTTACGTATATATCTTCAAAAGATTTTTGTTCTGCCGTTTGCTCAGGCTTAAATTCTACAACGCTGAGAGTATTTGTTACAGGTCTTTCTACGTAATTTGAAAGAGCCATATCAATTGCGGAATATATAAAACTAAAAATTTGGTTTGTGTTTTTATATCGAACTTCTTTTTTTGAAGGATGAACGTTTACATCAATATCTGTCGGTGAAAGTTCAAGATTTAAAACTACAAACGGATATTTTCCTTTTGCAATCATATTTTTATAGGCTGTATCTATGGCTTTTTGAAATACCTGACATTTTACCGTTCTTGAATTTATGAAGATATTATATTTTTTACTCGAACGTGTGTAATCGGGTGTTGAAATATAGCCTGAAATTTTTAATCCCGATAATTCATCAGTTTTAAAAACTTCTTTCAAATGACTTGCGGTATCTTTTGAATAAAGGTCTTTTATTGTATTGATTAAATTGCCCAAACCGTTTGTTTTTAGTACTGTTTTGTCATTGTTTTTTAATTCAAAAGCTATATTTGAATTAACCAAAGCAATTGATTGAACAAGTTCCTGAATATACGAAAATTCTGTTTTTTCACTTTTCAAAAACTTTAATCTTGCAGGAATATTATAAAATAAATCTTTTACGGTCATTATTGTTCCGACTGCGCATCCGAATTGAGTTTTTTGAACTTCCGAATTCGCACATTCAACTTTAAATCCGTAATCGTAATCTTTTGTTCTTGTTGTGCAGGTAACTTTTGCAATAGAAATTATACTTGAAAGAGCTTCTCCCCTAAATCCGAGAGTTTCTATCGAATATAAATCTTCAACTGTCTGTATTTTGCTTGTTGCGTGTTTTGAAAAAGCCAGAATAATATCGTCTGGATGTATGCCCGAACCGTTATCCGCAACTCTTATATCCCTGCAATTATTGTTAATTTCAATACTAATCTTTGTTGAACCTGCATCAATAGCGTTTTCTACAAGTTCTTTTACTACGGACACAGGTCTTTCAATAACTTCTCCCGCTGCAATTTGATTTATTAAATTTTTAGACAGTTGTTTAATTCTTGCCATATCTGTATTTTAGTTTAAAAATATTTGAAAATAAAGTTAAATATGCAAATACTTTATTGTTTATTATGTTTAAATAAGCAATAATCCTTGTAATATGGTTTTAAATTTTCAATTGAGTAATCTTTTATTTGTAATTTGTTTTTCCACATTACGTAAGGAAAAGCTAACTGGTCGCGTTTTGAATAATTTTCAACAAAATACCACCATTCTTCCATTATTTTTATTATTTTTGGATTTTTGTGTTTTCTGTATATTAAATTACATTCGCAAGCTCCGTAATTTCTCGGCATACCCGCTTGTTTTATGAGTTTCCATTCTTTTCTTACAATTGAACGATTATCTACTTTATCTTTGTATATCCATTTGTATTCCTGATAAATACATTGGTGTCCCAATCTTTTTGGTAAAAGCAAGTCTTTTTTCCATTTTTTTATTTGTTTGAAGATCCTGTTTGATAAAATATTTATGTTGGTATCTAAATATATACTTTCATCATAATTCGGAAACAATATGTGAGGATGCATTTTGTGCCAGCGGTTATTTCTCACATTATCGGATTTTGTATACTCAAGCGGTCGTATTTCCCAAATACCGTATTGTCCTTTTTTTATATATTCCTGATTATCCGTAAAGCAGACATAATCCCATGAATTATCAATATAATGATGTGATTTTATTGACTCTAAGTTATCATAATCACCTGTAAGGCAGGTGTAGATTACTTTTTTTGTTTTACCTCTTTTTGCTTTTGCTTTAAGGTATTTATTTATGTTTTCTTCTTTCGGTAAGTAATAATTTGTTGGATTAAGGAAGTTGGAATATTTAACGATATATTTTAAATAATGATATAGCGGATTTTCTAAAATCCAAGGGCGTGTACTTTGGAAATATACGGCATCAAATTTGTTTGATGGGTTGAAGTTATGTTTCCACCCGTTTTTTGTGTAGTGCCACATTGGAAAAAGTTTTTGCAGAAAATTTAATTTGCTTCCGTATTGTGTCAAATAATATTTTCTGTTAAATAATCCGGAAAACATAATCGTAAAATATTGAACGATTAACGATGCGGATTTACTTTTTACAAGTGGCATATATTCGGCATTTGAATTTTTAATAACGTCATTATAAACTAATTTTATTGTATGGTTGTAGTTTTTTGCAGTAACAATTATAATATCCGGATTTATATTTTTTATTTCATCAGGAGAATAAACTTTGTATCCTAAAAATGTTTCGTTTTCGCTATGATTACTGAATTTTTTATCTGAAATACCGATTATATTCAGTTTGGAAAAATCATATACTTTGTGAGCAAGCTGCAAAAATGCTCCTGCTCCGTATAAAATTATTTTTTTTCCGTACGTTTCTTTTGTTAATTGTGCTAATTGTTTTTTGAAATTGATTTTTTGCAGATAATTAAAATTAGTGCGTTCATCTTTAATTTCTTCTTTAAATATTGCTTGTATATTTTTGTTGTTAATTTTTAAATCATCAATTAAATATTTTAAAATGGGTTTAGCATTTTCGTTTGAAATCAATATTACATCATAATCTTCCTTTGTTATTTGTTCAGGAGCAATTGCTCGTATACCGTTAAAAAATTTATTATGTTTATTTTCAAATTTTTTATCTGCAACAGCTTTTATATTTAGGTTTTTGCTGAAAAGATACTTTTTGTCTAATTCTTTAAAACCCTGACCTGCGCCGTAAATAAGGACTTTTTTATCTTTGTTTTCTTTAATTAAATTGCGTAAATTATCGTCAAAATTTTTAGATTTTATTTTTGTTTTAAAATATCTGCTCAGCATAGTTAAATTGTACCTTTTTAGCTATTATACCACTTTAACAAAAATTTTAATTTTGAAAATTTATTTTTTGTTTCTGAAATTTTGTTGCGCAATTTTTCTTTATATGAGTGGCTGACAGGCTCTTTACAAATTGGTAATGTCAGGCATTTTTTTGTTTTCGAAAGGGTTACAAAATAATAGGAGCTTAATCTTTCGGCAAACATTCCTGTTGTTCTAAGCCCTTGTTTTTCTGGGAGTCGGAAAACAAGACCGAACAAAAACTCACAATATTTGAAAAATTCTTCCTTTGGTAAAATAAACATATTGCATAAACCGTCAGATTCGGTATTATTTTTGAAGTATTTTTCTATTTCATTATTACCCTGTAACTCATTACAGCTTTTTAAAGCATTGTCTAAATATTCATTGTCTGTCCAGTCTTTATTGCAGTTTTTCCAAGACTCGTAAAGGGATTCTTTTTTATTTAAAAAGAAATCCATTTTTATAAAATAATATTCTTTTAATAAATTCTTTAAATTATTATAATCTGCTTTAAAAAATCTGCGATAATGGTTCAAACCGATATAATCAGGGTTGCCAAGTTTATCATAATTTTTCCAAGCCCAATAAATTGCCGTAAGTTCGTTTAATTCTCGATTTTTAGAAGATATATTATCTCCTGTATCGTCGCCAATAGTATTTTTTACAAGCCAATTATACTCATCTTCCGAGATTATACCGTCTTTTGATTTTTCTTTCGCAATTGCTCGCCCTGCATGTATCGGTACAAACATACAGCTCTTGAACAGATTATCTTTTTTATGATATACAACAAGTATTTTTATTTTATTTTTGTTCAAAGCCCGTATTAACCTCATATATAAAATACTTCAAGTTTTTCTTCTTTAGCCCAGTTTGGAATAGCTTTTTCCTTATTCATCACTAAATAACCTTTTTTACAAAGTTTTAAAAGCGGTAAATCGCTGATATTATCACTGTATGCAACTGTTTCATATTCGTTAAAAGGTTCATTTTTAAAGAAATTTTTTAACAGTAATATTTTATTTGAGCACATACAGTCAATGCCATCAAATTTTCCCGTAAAAATATCATTTTTATCATATTTTAATTTTGTGGAAAAAATACCGTCAATATTAAATTCTTCTGCAAAATACTTTAAGTATGTGTCATATCCGCCTGATACCACATAAATTCGATATCCTTCATTTTTTAATCTTTTTAATTCCTGAATTACCGATAAATTAAAATTAGGACGAATTTTTTCCACATAGTAGTTTAGTGCTAAATTCTCTAATTCCTGTTTTGAAAGATTTTTAATTATACCTAAATAGTCTTCTTTACCGATAAAATTTTTTATAATTCTACTTTTAATTTTACAGAATTTTTTGTGAATTTTATATCTCAGGTTAAATTTAAAAGAGTTTTTTTCGCGTCTTACGTAATCTACAAAAGCGTTTCCTGATTGAAAATTAACTAAAGTTTCGCAAAAATCAAAAAGTGCAACTTTATCTTGATACTTTTGAGCAGGAGTATTTTCAGTTTTGAAAAATTCTTCAATAACATCAAGAACTTTTTTTACGCTTTCAATATTACCTATCGTAATTCTTAGACAAGTATAGAGAATTTTACTTTGTGTTAAATCTCTTACAAATATATTTTTTTCTTTTAAATATTCAAAAAATCTGTATTTTAAACCGCAATTTTTAAATTTCATCAATACAAAATTTGAATAACTGTCAAAAACTTTTATGTCCGAATATTTTTTCATTTCATCAATAAAAAGTTTTCTTGCTTCTTTAACTTCTTTAACATAATTTTGCATATATTCAATATCGGAAAGCGTTGCAATAGCTGTTTCTTGTGTAAAAGTATTTATGTTTTTCGGGTTTCGAATACTGTTTATGCTGTTTATATTGTTTTCTGATGCTATAAGGTATCCAAAACGTAAATTTGCCATAGCAAATGCTTTGGAAAGTGTTCTTGTAACTAAAATATTTTCATACTTAAGGCTCAGTTCTTTCGCAGATATCCCCGAAAATTCAGCATAAGCCTCATCAATCAAAAACATTGTACCTGTGTATTTTTTGATAAGATGTTCCAAATATTCGGTCTTGTTAATATATCCGCAAGGGTTATTCGGAGAGCAAATGTAGACGAATGTCGGAGAAATTTCGGCAACAGCCTTATCAAATTTTTTCTCATCAAATTTAAAATTTTCAGGTTCAACTTCACAATAATATATTTTAGCTCCGTTAGCTTCTGCCGTTAGTCTGAAATTATCATAAGACGGTCCTTGGATTAAAACTTTATCATTTTCTTTTATATAAAGTTTTGCAATATATTCGTGAATAGAGTCTGAGCTTGAAAAATATTGAATATTTTTGACAGGAATATTTACGTATTCGGAAATTTTTTCTAAAAGTTTTTTATTATAAGTTTGAGGGTACAAATTCAAAAAATTCGGTTCATTAAGAAGTTCTTGTATTCTTTCTGTTACTCGCGGAGAAGGTGGAATTACGGCTTCATTCCAATCAAGCTTAAGTATATCTTTTCTTTCATTCGGCAGTACATCCCAAATTTTGTGAGAAGACGCTTTATAAGGTTTTATATTGTTCAGATATTTGTTTACGTATTGAGAATTTGTAAAACCGATTAAAACTTTAAATCTAATCCCGCAAAAGGTAAAAGTTTTGTATATTTTACCGGAATTATTTTTATTTTTATTTCTGAAGAAATCTTTAAACATAAAATTCACCTTGTCTTAAAGTGTCAATATCTATGTATTTACCCATATCATAATCAATTGTTTCGGGTGCCCAGCGGCTATATCCGCAGCTTGTAAAAAATGTCAGCTCTCCGAATTTTATGTCGCCGTTATCTAATTTGTAAAAATCAACTCTTATATGCGGCCAATCTTTACATAGTATATTTGCAAGTTCTTTCATTTCTTCAAACTTTTCAGGTTTTTTAAGCGGAGCGGGAGCCTTAATTTTATGAGGTTCTACAAGTTCAATATTTTGCATATTCCAGTCCATATCATAAAAACTACGTTCCTGAATATCTTTGTATTTGTCGCTTACCCAACAATACAGAGGTTTTCCGTTAAAACATAAAAATTTATAATCAAGCGCAGATTTACTAACGGAATCAAGATATTCTTCGCATATAATTTTAGGTTCAATGTTTTTATAGCACCACTCCAAACCAAAATAATAATGATTTGACGTCGGCATCATCCATTTATTGAACTTATTTCGGGCATCTTCAATATTAAGTTCATTTTTATTATGCACAATAAGATTTTGACCTGAACCCCAATTAACTTTCAAGACAAATCTGTCAGGCAGTTTAGAAAAGTCTATATCGTCAAATTTGTCATATACACCTGTAAGATTTACCAAATACTTTTCTCCGACAGTATTTTTGATATATTCTCTGACTTTAAATTTATCTGCCAAAATGGTCATTTTAGGATTTCTGTAATGAAGCATCATCCATTGTAATTTTTCTCTGTATGTTTGCGGAGTATCTAAATCTAAATCTCTCCTTGTACGTATTTTGTACATTTTTTTCTTGATTTGACTTAATTCATCCATAGATAAATTAAGATGCTCATACATATAGTTTCTTAAATCTTGCTCTGTTTCAAGTTTTTCAATTATATCATTTATCATTGTTCAACCACTTCACAAATTTACGAATACCGCTTTCAAATGTTGTTTTTGGAATATATCCAAGTAAAATTCTTGCTTTTTGTATATCACTTACGGTTTTTTCAACATCACCGGGCTGGTTATCAAGTCGTTTAATTTTTGCTTTTTTGCCTAAAACTTTTTCTATTGTTTCAATCATCTCTGTAAGAGTAACAGGCGAACCTCCGCCTATATTGATTATTTCATAAGGTGTTTTGTCATATTCAAGAGCCGAAACAAATCCTGATACAATATCATCAACATAAGTGTAATCTCTCATTGTTGTACCGTCACCGTACACAGGTATTTCTTCATCTTTTTCTATCAGTTCTATAAATTTTCTTATTGCTAAATCAGGACGCTGTCTTGGACCATATACAGTGAATAATCTCAATGCCACAACTTTTATGTTATAGAGCTTTGAATATGTATAAAGCATCTGTTCACAAGCTAATTTTGTTGCCGCGTAAGGTGATATAGGTTCTGTTACTTCCAATTCTTCGGAAAATTTTTCGGCTTCACAATTTCCGTATACAGATGATGATGATGCAAACACAATCTTTTTCACATCATTTGTTTTCATTTGTTCTAAAATATTTACCGTTCCTTCAATATTTGTTTTAACATATTCCAGTGGGTTTTCCAAAGACGGTCTTACACCAGCTCTTGCTGCAATATGAACTACCGAATTGATATTATTTTCATTGAAAATTTGTTCAATTAAATTTTTATCGCATATATCGCCGCGATAAAGCTTATAATTCGGATTATCCAAATTGTTTTTTACATTATTTTCTTTTATTAAAGGGGAGTAGTAGTCATTAAAATTATCAACAACAATAATTTTATGACCTTTCTCTAAAAGTCTGTCTGCAAGATTTGAACCGATGAATCCGGCACCACCGGTGATTAAAATTTGCAAAAGACACCTCCAACTTATTACTGATTTGCTGGTTACTATTGCTATTATTATATCATAAAAATACTAATATCTTGTTTTTACTAATTAAACAAAATTTATCATCTGTTTTATGTAGAAAAAATTTTTAATATCCTCTTTTTATTTGATGAAGTTGTCAAAAAAATTTTATATTATTAAGACACACAAGAGGGACAGAGGATAGTAAGATTGATGACTAACACGAAGTTAAAACAAGCACATGGAAGTGCTGAATTAAATGCCGTTACAACAAACCCGATTAAAACAACAAAGTACAATGATGTAAACTTAAAAGAATGGAAAAATTATCCTGAAATTAAAACAGATACTCTATGGTTGTTTCCTACACGTCTTAAAACGGGCGGTCATTCAAACGAATATCATGGAAATTATATTCCTCAAATTGCACAACAACTTTTGCAACGATACACTAAAAAAGGTGATGTGGTTTTAGATTTATTCTTTGGCTCAGGCACATCAGGAATTGAAGCTTTAAACGAAGGACGACGCTGCATTGGCGTTGAGTTAAAACAAGATTTAGTAGATTCTGTAAGCCAAAAATTTACACCAAAAGAATTGGTTACGGAAATGAACCTCATTTGCGGAGATTCTGCAAGTGATGAGATTATAGATAAAATTCAAGCAAGATTAGAGGTTATGGGTGAAGAAAAAGCACAACTTCTAATCCTGCACCCACCCTATGATGATATAATTAAGTTTTCTGATAAAAAAGAAGATTTATCAAACTGTGCAACAACAGAAGAATTTTATGATTTGTTTGAAAAAGTAGCTTTGAATGGCTACAAATTGCTTGAAAAAGGTCGATTTGCAGCATTGATTATCGGAGATAGTTATAAAAATTCAGAAGTTCAGTCTTTAGGATTTGAATGTATGGATAGGATGAAAAAGCTTGGTTTCAAACACAAATCAACAATTATAAAAGATATTCAAGGCAACGAAAGAGCAAAAGGAAGAAAGGCTCCATTATGGAGATATAGAGCTCTTATGGGCGGATTCTCTATCTTCCAGCACGAATATATTTTTATATTCCAAAAAGTTTAAAAAATCATTTCACACACACATTTATTTCATTTACCCTTAAACCCACCCACATTTCACACACAAAATATGTGCGGAGATTACATAATCTTCGCACTTGTTTTTATTAAATCAGTTCAAAAATATTTTATACATTACCAACAAAAATATAAAAAATAAAACTCCGATTCCATATAATTTCATACTGTCAATAAAACCTTCGCGGTCATATTTCCAATTTTCGTAAGTTTCTTTTATCTGAAGATAAATAGTGTATATTATCAGGTAACATAAAAGGAGAATCAATGGCAGAGGAATTAAAATCTTGTAAAGCAGAGGATGATTGTTTGCCAATTCTTCTACATCAAAAAGCCAATCATTAAGAATTAAATATTCATAAATAACAGAAATTGCAAAGCCGATTATAATTGGTTTAGCTCTGTTTCTGTCTTTTAGCCTTTTTTTATCTAAGTTGTTCATTTTAATATTCCAAATTTATACAGGCATAAGTATAGGAAAAATATTATCACAAAAAATAATAATCCTATACCAAGTAATTTTAGTTCATCTATGATTTTTTCGGGATTTTTTTCCCAAGTGTCAGATATTTCTTTATAGTGCGAAGCAACAACAAAGGCTCCTAAAAATGCCGTAACAGCAAGCATAGGAGCTAAAATCATTAAAATATAAAGCAGTGAATCTTCTTTTATATAATTGTTTAAACCGAATTTTGTATTCATAAATATAAATTCGTACAAAATTACTATTCCCCAAAGAATAAAAAACATCTTGAGACATTTGGCTGTTTTTGGCTTAAGTTTCATTATCTGTTCATTATACTATAAATCATCAATGCAAACAATAAGCAGGTGAAAACTAAAGAACAAAGTATAATAATGCCGATTTTTTTCAATGTTTGTTTTAATTTTTTTGCATCATATCTGTATTCTCTTATGCAGGAAATTATAAAACCTGCAATAAGTACTACAAAAAGACTTCCAAGTCCTGTCCAAAAAATAACAGGATGTTCATAAGGAAAATTATGGTTAAATGCAACTATAACACTTAAAGTTCCGTCTAAAATACCAACTGCAGCAGCAAGCGAGAACAGAATATTCTCCAATTTTTTATCTTGCTCTCGTTTTAAGCTGTTTTTGAACCGAACCCGATTTTTGTTATCCATTTTTTATTAAATGTTTCCTGTTGAGCTGTTTCTGTCGTCTTCAAGAGATTTCAAATCAATATCTTTGGAATCATCATCATAAGCAAGATTTTGTTGAATATTATTGTCAATTTCAACATTAACTTCTGCTTCAACCATTTCTATTTCATTTTTTTGATAATCTTTAATTTTTCCGTCTTCAAGTTTTACCTGAATAGAATTATTCAAGAAATGTAATGCGCAAACTTTGCCCAAACCATCAGGTGTCATAACAGGTGAACCAACAGGTGGCATACCTTTTGCGGCTTCAATGTAGTTTGAATATTCATAATTTAGGCAGCATAGCAACCTTCCGCAAGTTCCAGAAATTTTACAAGGTGTAATAGGCATACCTTGGTCTTTTGCAAGTTTTACGTTTATTGAACCGAATTTTTTCAAAAATGAACAGCAGCAAAATTCTTTTCCGCAAATTCCGCAGCCTTCCATAATAGAGGTTTCGTCTCTTACTCCAATATGACGTAAATCAATTCTTACCCGCTTGAAAGTTTGAGTTAAATCTTTTAGTAACTCACGAAAATCAACTCTTTCAGGAGCTGTATAATAAAAGGTTATTTTTTTTCTGTCAAATGTTATTCTCGATTGAACCAAATTCATTACAAGTTTATGCTTTTCAACCAAAGCTTTACATTTGAAGAACGCTTCAACTTCTTCTTTTTTGATTTCCTCAAGAACTTGTTTATCTCTTTCTCCAAGAACTCTTATAACAGGAAAAGCGTCGGGCTTTTGTTTATTCTTTTCCCAAATTTGTGCTATTTCATCTGTTACATAAACAACTTTTAGCGCTTCTTCTCCTTTTTCTGTGCGGACAAGAACCATATCGTCAGCCTCTATTGTAACCGTTGACGGTACATCAAGAGGATAATACATGTTTTTTAAATATCTTACTGCAAATTTACTCATTAGTACTTTTCTTCTTCTTTCAATTTTCTGTTCATCAATTTTTGCATAACTTCAATCGGTGTAATATCCGTATATAAAGCTTCATATATAGCTTCTGAAAGCGGAACTTCAACATTTAATTTCTTTGCAAGTTCGCAAAGAGCCTTAGACGTTTGGACACCCTCTGCCACAGAACCTAATTCTTTTAAAATATCATCAATTTTTTTACCTTTTGCAAGCATTGCTCCTACTGTGTGGTTTCTTGATAACGGGCTTGAGCAAGTTGCTATTAAATCGCCCATTCCTGACAAACCGTACAATGTTGAAGGGTTTGCGCCTAATCTTACGCTGATTCTGACAATTTCTGCCATACCTCTTGTTAATAATGCTCCGTTAGCATTATCGCCCAAATTCATTTGAGTTGCAAAACCTGCTGCTATCGCAATTACATTCTTTAAACTTCCGCCCAGTTCAACCCCTGTTACGTCAGAATTAGTATATAATCTGAATTTGTTTTTAACGTTCAAATGTTTTTGAACAAATTCCGCAACTTCCGCATCATCTGATGCAACGCAAGCCGCCGTAGGACAGCCCATTAGAACTTCTTTTGCAAGTGTAGGTCCTGAAAGTATTGCAAGTTTTTGTTCCGGTAAAACATCTTTTATAACATCAGACATTGTCATCAATGACGGCAATTCAATACCTTTTGACGCGTTTACAAGTATTTGTTCAGGCTTTATTCCTGAGGCTTTTAATTGTTCGCAAACACTTCTTGTTCCCGCCGTTGCAACAACAGATAAAATTATATCAGCATTTTTAATTGCCAATTTCATATCGGAAGTTACTTCAACTTTGTCTTGCAATTGGATTGCCAATGGTTTTGAACAATGTTTGTTTTTTACTAAATCTTCTTGTAAATCTTGTTCTCTTGACCATAAGCAAACCTGCTCAAAATTATCTGTCAGTAACCATGCAAGTGTTGTTCCCCAGCATCCTGCTCCAAGTATTGTTAATTTCATCTTATTTTTTCCTTTTCGGTTAATAATTTTCTTAAAATTCCGTTATGTCGTTTTAAAAGTTGTCTTGCTGTTTCAATATCAACAGATTTTACTATTGCCGCAACTGCCGTTTTTACTTCCCAATTGCATTTTTCTAAAGTTTCAAAAGCTTTAGCGTGAGTTGTTTGGGCAATTTGTGCAACAATTCTTATCGCTCTGTCTTTTAATTTTTCATTTGTCGGTTTTAAATCAATCATAAAATTTTGGTATGTTTTACCAATTTTTATCATAGAACCTGTTGAAAGCATGTTCAGAACCATTTTTTGTGCAGTTCCCGCTTTCATTCTGCTTGAGCCTGCAATAACTTCCGCACCGACTTCTACACAAATTGTAAGTGATGCTTCTTCTGCAATTTTTGCTTGTGAATTACATGTTAAAGCGATTGTTTTTGTGTTAGATTCATTAGCTTGTTCTAATACTCCAAGAAGATATTTTGGATTTCCGCTTGCTGAAATTACTACCGCAACATCATCTTCTGTTAATATTCTTGCGTCATATCTTCCGCTTTCAAAATTGTCTTCTGCGCCTTCGATAGGTCTTTTAAACGCGCTGTCTCCACCTGCAATTATGCCCTGAACCATATCATGAGGTACGCTAAATGTAGGCGGACATTCTGAAGCGTCTAAAATTCCCAAGCGTCCTGAGGTTCCAGCCCCGAAATAAATCAACCTGCCGCTCTTCAATAACTGTTTTGAAATCATATCTATTGCTTTTGCAATATTTTCCAACTCGCTTTCAACAGCAAGAGCTACAAGTTTATCCTCTTCATTTATTTTTTGTACAATTTCCAAACTACTCAACAAATCGATATTTTTTGTGTTTTCGTTGCGAAATTCAGTTATAACTTCACTCATTAAACTTACTTCCTAAATAAGTTTTACTAAATTTGCCATTTCAATAGCTGATTTTGCAGCATCAGAACCTTTGTTTCCTGCTTTCGTTCCTGCTCTTTCAATCGCTTGTTCAATATTATCTGTTGTCAGTACTCCGAAGATTACAGGAACACCTGTTTCAAGGCTTACTGATGCAACACCTTTTGAAACCTCTGCGCATACATATTCATAATGTCCTGTTGAACCTTTTATTACGGCACCTAATGCTATAATAGCCGAATATTTTCCTGTTTTGGCAGCTTTTTTTGCTATCAACGGTATTTCAAATGCTCCAGGTACCCATATTGTGTCAATATTATCATCGGAAACCCCATGTCTTTTTAATTCGTCTACTGCTCCTGATAATAATTTTGAACTGATAAATTCGTTAAATCTTGATATTACAATACAAAATTTTTCGTCTTGTACGACAAATGTTCCTTCAATAGTTTTCATATATAAAATCTCCTTATATATTCATTGTAAATCAAAGGCTTGATTTTACAATAGCGGGGAGAAAATCTTATAAAAAATATACAACCCTGACAATACAAGTAATGCTCCGCTGAATTTTAATAAAAATTCAGAAACTTTAACAAAGGCTTGCATATTTTTGATTGTAGAAGTGAAAACACCTGCTATTACAAGTATTAACCCTTGACCTAATGCAAATAAAAATAACATTAAAACAGCAAATAAAATATTCTTTGCAACGGCAGCGAATGCCATAATACCTGCTAAAATTGGTGTAGAACAAGGAGTTCCTGCAAGTGCGAAAACCATACCTATCAAAAACGGGTACAGATAGGTAAATCTGCCTTCATTTTTAGGTATTGACTTTATTATGACAGGAAATTCAAAATCTAAAATATCAAGAAGTTTTAAGCCCATTACAACTAAAAACGAACCTATAAATAAACTGAAATAACTGCCAAAAAATGATATAAATACTCTGCCTGTTATCGCGCAAATTATTCCTATTGATGTAAATACAACAGCAGTTCCGAGTATAAAAAATATCATTTGCAATAAAGTTTTCAGAGGTTTTTCTTTTGAATATCCGCCGACATACCCTATAATTATCGGCAGCATTGCAAGTGAACATGGACTTACTGATGCGATTATACCGCCCAAAAACGAGGCAAGCAACATTGTTGCCTTGAAATGTTCACTTTGAATATTTGTTGTTAGCGTATTTAATATTTCTATCATTTTATTTCAATAATTCGTTAATATATATCTCTAAAGTGTTTTTATCCGTAGAACCTTCAAGTCTTCTTATTTCTTTGCCGTTTTGGTCAACAAATATAAGAGTCGGAACAAGCGAAATATTATATTTGTCTATTGCATCCGAAATATTTTTATCATTATTTTCAATATCAAATTCTATAAAATTTATTCTGTCTTGATATTTTGGTTTTAAAACATCAAGGTGAGCTTTAATTTTTTTGCAGTCAGCGCAGAGTTTTGAAGAAAACTTTAATATTTCAGGCTGTCCTGAAGTATATTTCGCAGCTGATGCGGTTTGATTTTTTGCCATGATTGCATAAGCAACAATCGGAACAATAAATATTAGTGTAATTATAATAATATTTCTTTTCATAAATTTCTCCTTTCTTATTATACACTAAGAATACAATAAATAAAAATTTTTTCTAACTCCGATAAGCTAATATATAACAAGACACCGCGGTAATACCGCGGTGTCGATTCTTCGATTTAAAATTCCTGTGTACCGAAGAAATTTTATGCTTATGAAGAGAACGTTTTGAACGTTGTTTCGATATTTTTTTGAATAACGCTTTTTACTGCTTCCATTTCGGTAGAAAGTGCTTTTTGCTCTGTATCAAGCTGTCTTAATCTCAATTCAAGAGTTCTGTCTTCAACCTGAATAAGAGATGTTTTTGCATTGATTTCTGCAAGTTTCTTTTCATATTTTGTAATATTGTAATTATATTGCTGCATTGCATCTTCATACGCAGCATCATCTGCTTTTTCCTGAGAGTTTAAAGCAAGAGTTGTATCCATACTTTCAAGTTTTATATTTTGGTAACGTCCTGTACCTGATCTGTCATCAAGTCTTGCGTACTCTGTTTGTGTAATTTTTTCTTCTATATCTGTTGCATAATATTGAGGTAATGCTACTTGGTAATCAATTGGTGATGAAATTTGATATTTATCGTTTACTTGGTTTCCGTTACCGCTATTTACACATTTTTCCAAATCTACGGTAGTGGCAAAATACATTTTACCGTTTCTCTCGTATACCCAAATATCACTATCTGCAACGGTTGCCAATTCAGGGTAATCGTGTCTTATTTGTTCAAGTGCCGTTTTTTGAATTTTGTCTGCTGAATTATATCTTTCGGCTTGAGCATTACCCAACTTGTAACTAAAATCATTTTGAGTCGTTTTTGCGTATGTTAATTGACCTGCTGTTCCTGATTGAGCAAGTGCTTCCAAATCGGTATTTTTGCAGAAGAGTTTAACTTTGTTACCGTTATCATCTTCACCTTCGCATTTGCTGAACTGTGCTACATTATCAAGAGTAATTTTACCTTCTTGAGCAAGTTTTTTGAGTTCATCCAAATCCTTTTCATCGCATGTCGTGAAGATTGCTGCAGTACCGCTTGAATCCGTAACATTGAAATTTGAACCTTGTTTTGTAACTGAAATATTATTTTCGGTTTTTTGGTCTGTTGTAAATTTCTCTATTTTTTGAACCTGAGGATTTGAATTAGTTTCTTGAATAGCTTTATATACATTTTGATTAAAGTGGTATGTAACTTGATAGTTATATTTTTCGTCGCCAATTTCTTTGTCTACTTGTTGAAGTTTGTCGATTTCATATTCGTTAACACCATCTGTAAATGCATATTGTTGTTCTACATAGTCAGTTTTATTAGGTGCAATAGGTACGGACATATTAAGCATTTTATTCCACAGTTCTGCGGATTGATTTGCCAGTGCCGTACGTGCTTGGTTTATTTGTTGACCTTCGTATTCTACGTTTGTTTTTCTCGCTGTTAAGCCCAAGTAACGAGCTTGTGATGCTGCCATTCCCATAAGCGTCTCTCCCATTATCCATATTATCTTATGTTTAGATTATAATGATATTATTTTAAATATCAATATTTTTTCTGTAATTTGGTATAAATGGTTGATATTTATATATCTTCGGGAATAAAAATTACACAATCTTCAAGTTGATTTCTTATTTCCTCATAACTTTTTTTGTTTTTAACATGCTTTTGGTACTCTCTGACTATGTTAATTACATCGTCTGTTGACATTTTGATAATTCGTCTTGAACCTTCTTCGTTTTCAATTATTCTTGCCATTGATAAAATTCTCCTTTCTGAAATTTTATACGGCAAAAAAGAGCTGAACTTTATTGAAATCAACCCTTTTAATTAGAAAACATGTTTCAGATTTTAATTGTTTAATGAAACCGAAAGTCCTTCCATTATGTTTAAAAAGTCTTCTGTCGGTAATGTAGACATTGTTTTTAGCGCATATTTCAAGTCGGCATTT
Organism: Candidatus Gastranaerophilales bacterium; assembly: GCA_905236205.1. Lineage (GTDB taxonomy): Bacteria > Cyanobacteriota > Vampirovibrionia > Gastranaerophilales > Gastranaerophilaceae > UBA6984. The sequence continues at coordinate 10,986 of CAJOPF010000046.1, read as the reverse complement.
GTATCATACCAACGTCTTTCGTTTACGCTTTGTTGATATAAACCTAATACTCTTTCTAATCCCAAACTTAATTTTGGTTCGGCTTCTTCTTTGTGAAGTTCTTTTATTTGTCTGACAATTTCAATAAGGTCTTTTGATAAACGTTTTTTTGATTCCGTATCAAGTTGTTTTAAGATATTAAAAGCCTCAATTGCGCTGCTGTTATTGTCATACCATCTTCTTTTTAAAGTCATAAAATACTCCCTTTTACAAGATGATATTATTTTTTTTAAGAAAGGTCAACTTTTTTTCAATATTTTAAAAAAGTGCTACAATATCAAAATGGGGAAATGTTAATGAAAAAATTTATAATATTTTTATTGCTAATATTTTCTATAACTATGCAGAGTGTTTTTGCGGATGAAAAAATCACTTCCGTTAATTATGACACATCTGCAAATATGCTTTTTATAGCGTCAACAGAACATTCAAAACTCAGCAATAATATAAAACTTGTTAACCTTGATAATCCGAAAAGAGTTTATTTTGATATTCCCAATACTATTCTTGCAACGGAAAAACAAAATTACCAAATATCTTCTGGCGGCAAGTTAAAACAAATTGTTGTTTCTCAAAATTCTACAAATCCAAATGTGGTGAGAGTTGTAATTTATTTTGATGAAGGCTATAATACGGAAAATTTAAAGCTGCTCAGATTAAATAATAACATTATTGTTAAGTTTAATAATCAGGTTTGTTATGATGCAAATTATATGCGTACGGTATACAGAGATGAAAAATTTGAAGATACTGATTATTATTCGTATATTTCAATGATGTCCCAAAATATTACTACGGAAGAAAAACCTTTTGTTCCGAAAATCAATGCGTCAGACAAGGTTATAATTCAAATACAGCAAGCCTTTGATAATTCAACAGTTCCCGTAAATATTAAAACTTCATATCAAAATACTGATGTGCAACTTAAAAAGAAGGATTTTATACTAAAAACAAAATATTATTTAAGAGGTATACAGGCTAAGAATAATGGAATATTAGTAAACGGTATCGGTTCTGTTTCAATGGAAAACCCTATTAAAATGAACGCCCCTTGCAGGCTTGTTTTTGATTTTCCAAACACTCTTACCAATACAAAAATACGTTCAAATTCGTTTCAATATGGAAATGACACAGTAAAAGTCGGTCAATTTGAAGCTAATAAAGCAAGAGTTGTTGTTAATACCGATAATTATGACAGATACATACCGATATATTCGATTGATAACCAGTCGGTTTTAATTGCGGATAAAGAAAAATTAAGTCATGATAAACTGACAAATATCAATACGAATTTAACTTCCGTAAAAGTTACCAAAACTAATGACAGAAATTGCGGAATGAATTTTTATTTCAGCAAACCTGTTGTTTATTCCGTAAAACGTGACAACAATAATTTGACGATATACTTCTTTAATGCAGTTCAATATAATGACCAAGATTTCAAAACAACCGTCAACGGAACGGAAATGTCTTCTTCAAGAATTGATTTGATGCCGAGAATAGGGCTTAGGTATTCATTACCTATCGAAAAAACGGATTTGGTTAACATATATGCGGGAGCTGATTCAAGAACAATTAAATTGACACTCAGAACTAATAAAAAAGAAACTTTAACACAAAGAATACCTGAAAATATTTCAGAGTTGCCGACTAAGAGTTCGGAAAAAATATTGAAAAAGCGTAAATCAGGAGAAAAAGTTGTTGTAATTGATCCGGGACATGGAGGTATTGATTACGGAGCAATTCGTTCAGGTATAAACGAAAAAGATATAACGACGGATGTTTCTTTAAGAGTAGCAAAAATACTTCGCTCCGACGGATTTAAAGTTTACATGACGAGAGATGAAGATAAAACTTTATCGTTGCAGGAAAGAGTTGATTTTGCCGAAGAAAACGAACCTGATATATTTGTAAGTATTCACGTTAACTCAAGTGAGGGTACAACGGCAACAGGTCTTGAAACACATTATTACCACGATTACAGCATAGGTTTGGCAAAAGTTGTTCACGAGGCTCTTACAAAACACGTAAATTCAAAAGACAGAGGTTTGTTTAAGTCCAAATTTTATGTTATAAATCATACAACAATGCCTGCAATTTTAGTTGAAATAGGTTTTATTTCAAATGAAGACGAACGTCAGGATATGATTAGCGAAAAGCGTAAACAAGCAACAGCAAAGGCAATAGCAGAGGGGATAAAAAATTATTACAAACAGCAAAAATAACAAAAATAAGCCAATTGCAATTTTTGATTCGGGAGTCGGAGGACTTACGGTTTATGAAAAGCTTAAAGCAATTTTGCCTAATGAAGATTATATTTATTTCGGCGATTTAAGCAATTCTCCTTACGGTCAGAAATCAAAGCAACAGCTTTTAGACATAACATCTTATATTTTTAATTACTTTGCTTCAAGAGATGTAAAGGCTGTTGTTATGGCTTGCAATACAACATCTGCAAATGTTTATGAAGAATATAAAAATTCTTTTGATTACAAAATTTATCCGATAATCCAAACCTGTGCAAAAGTTATTTCTGATTTTTCTATAAGCAGGCTGGGAGTTTTTGCAACGTCTGCGACAATATCGTCAGGTGCTTACAAAAAAGAGATTAACAAATACAATAAAAATATTGAAGTTTTTGAAATGGCTTGTCCGAATTGGGTTCAAATTGTTGAAGAAAATACGCAGGACGACGAAAAAAGTATTGAATGTATAAAAGAAAGATTGGATTTGATGCTTGAAAATAAGCCCGATAAAATTATTTTAGGATGTACTCATTATCCGTTTTTATCTAATGTTTTAACTAAATTTGTTCCTTCGGAAATGTTTATTGATCCGAGTGTATTTTTTGCCGAATATATTAAGTCTGATTTGGAAAAGCTTGATTTATTAAATACCTCTGGCGGGCATGAAGAATTTTTGGTAAGTGCAAATCCGAAAGAATTTAAAAAGGCTGCAGAAATGTTCTATCAGCTTGAAGATGTTCCTGAATTAGTTGTGCTTAATAAATAAATTTGAAACCTTTGATATAAAAAAGCTCCTGATTTATCAGGAGCTTTTTATTATATTTTCAACAATTCTTTTACTTCTTTACGTTTAACTTTTAATGTTGTTGTTTTTGGCAGTGGTTCTTTATAAACTATTATGTTAATCGGTCTTTTGTATGGTGCAAGCTGTTGTGATAAAGTTTTTACTTCTTCTCTGACAAGCTTGTTTAATTCTTCATCAGACTTATCTCTCATAAATTGTTCTTTAGGAACAATAATTGCCGCAATATCTTCCGTACCGTCTTTTTCTCCGCCTGTTCTTGAAGAACCTGTTACGCAAACTTCCGCAAAGTGTTCGCTTTTTTCCAAAACGGATTCAACTTCTTCAGGGAATACTTTTTTACCACCTGAAAGTACAATCATATTTTTAATTCTTCCTGTAATATGAATATGTCCGTCAGCATCAAGATGACCAACATCACCGGTATGCAACCAGCCGTCTTCATCTATTGTTTCGGCAGTAAGTTCAGGTTGATTATGGTAACCTTTCATTACGGAAGGTCCTTTTAATTGTATTTCACCTGTTTCTTTGTCAATTCTGCATTCAAAACTTTCCAAAGGCTTTCCTACTGATGAGTAATCGTTACGTTTATCGTAGTTTACGGATACAACAGGACTTGTTTCTGATAGTCCGTATCCTGCATATATTTTGATACCGATTGTTTCAAAAAAGTGTGCAACACTCTTGTCAATAGGAGCTCCGCCGGAAATACATCCTATGAAATTTCCTCCGAAATTATCATGGATTTTTTTGAATAATAATTTTTTGAGCCTGAATGACGGAATTAGTTTTGCGAAATTGAAGATTATAGGGAATACTTTTTTCGCAATAGGATTTGCGTTAATTTCGCTTTCAATACCTGCTTTTAACAATTTTAAGAATGCAGGTACAACTATCATGAACTTAACTTTTTTTTCTCTCATTATCATTAAAATATCTTTCGGTTTTAATGATTGAGTGTAGTAAACAGAAAGTCCCCAGTATAAGAATACTGAAAATCCTACCGTTAATTCAAATAAATGGTTCATCGGTAATATGGATAATACAGGTATTCTTTCATTCATGTTCAAGAAATAAGGGAATACTTTTTCCATGTCATTCAATTGAGAAATCATGTTTCTGAAAGAAATTTCAACACCCTTCGGATTGCCTGTTGTTCCTGAAGTATAAATGATAAATGCTGTTGACTTGGAACTTCTGTGTCTCCATTTGCAATCAGTTGATGCCTGAATTGTATAAAGGCTTGGAAGAGGCATATTATAGCTTGGCTCATCCATAACAATAACGTGTTTTATTGTATCAACTTCTTTTTGAATTTCTAATGCTTTTTCAACGTATTGTTGTGATACAAACAAAATGTACGGTTTGCAGTCAGAAAGTATTGATATCAATTCATATTTTGTAAGTTTTATATCCAAAGGAACAGTTGTTGCCCCTGACATTACAGATGCAAATACGCATGCTCCGTATTCGGGTTTTGATTCTGAAAGAATTGCAATTTTGTCATTCTTTTGAACATTTAATTCATGCATTAAATAACTTGCAACTTTTCTTGAAAGAAGTCCTATACCTTTGTATGTAAATTCTTTCCAGCCATAAATTGTCTTAATCCCTAACGCTACTCTGTCTGCGTAATCTTCTGTTTTTTCTTGCAGAAGCATTAAAATATTACTCTTTTTCATCTTCTTCCCCTTAGATATTTAGTGCCTAAATAAACACTCCCTGATTATATTATACTTCCGTTTATGTTTGTATGTCAATTGTACTATACATGTAATAATTAAAATCATGTAATATACATGAATGATTTTTTTGTTTTTATGCTCATATATGTGTATGAAATTTGTCTTTTTCTAATGTAAAAATTTGTAAACATATCGTATAATAATCATGATTATTATTGACTTTCGGGCAAACGTCATTAATAAGAAAAAGAGAGTAACTCAAAAATAAGTTATTAGTTTATAAAGATAGGAGATGACATTATGGGCATGGCAGCATCACAGGCAAGATATTTAGGTCTTACCGCAAGAAAAACCAACGTTGAATACGAAGGTCAACAAATTAACCAAGCACGTACAGCTCTTGGTAACCAATCCGCAGCATTATGGAATCAAATGTTAGGATTATCGGTTCCTACTGTTCCAAGTATTACGGATTACACAACTCTTACATATTCATTCAGTGATGGTATTAACAATTATACAATTACTGATATGCAATCTGTGGATAAAAAAGAAGCAGATGGTTCTAAATACAACAAATTAGTAACGTACAAAACTTTGACAACAGTTTACAAAGGTATTGAATCAACAAATTCAAATCCACAAGTACAAAAAGTTACTGTACCTGCGCACACTGAAATTGATCCGACAATTCATGCAACAATTGAAGGTTTAACGTACACAAAAGATACAGACACATTTACTGATGGAAACGGTGATCCTGTTATTTTAACAGAAATTACTGCTGAAGCAGATATTGCAAAATATTGTGAGGCAAATAACATAGAGGAATTACCAGCAGGCTATAAATTATACAGTTATGATACAGGTGGCGGTAAACTTGGTTATGCTCACTTGAAAACGGATGCAGATATCGCTGCAACAGATACAGCATTTAATGGTTTGAAAGATGTCGCTGAAGCTAATTCTTACAAACTTGGTAATTCCGAAGCAAAAGTATGTTTACCTGATGATCCAAATACAAGTTTGGTTGATCAAACAGCAATTGAACAAATTATTTATGATTTTGGTAAATCAGGCGGAATCACTCAAGAAATGTTTGAAAATGGTGAAGTATACAAATACGAAAAAAATGGTAACGTATACTATACAACAAAAGCTGAACTGGATGATTGCTGGAATAAATCTAAGCACGAAGAAACAGAATATGCTATTTCTTCAAACATGGACTTCCAACCTTCACTAACACATTATTATGCAACTAATATGGATGAAACCATTACATCAACAGATTATGCAATAATGGATGATGCATCAGGCTCCGGACGTTATTCAAATATTAAGTTAAAAAATATGAGTACACCATTTAACTTAAAAGCTGAAGAAACAACTAACCAAAAAGGTTATGATGATGCAATGAATCAGTACTATTATGATTTGAACAAATACGAAAAACAAATGTCTGATATCAACGCTAAAACATCATTGATTCAAGAACAAGACAGAACACTTGAGTTGAGATTAAAACAGCTTGAAACAGAGCAAAAAGCTCTTACAACAGAAATGGATGCTGTTAAAGGTGTTCTTCAAAAGAACGTCGAAGGTACTTTTGGTACATTCAAATAATAATTACGGGCTTATTAAAAGGCTCTTTAATAAGCTCCTTAATAAAATTGCAAGTGTGCTTAATACGCCGCACACTTGCAACGGATACAAGTCAAGTTTGGTAACGCACCAAAAACCACGAGGTTGAGATTATGTCATACAAAAACGATAGTTTATTGGTAATAGCAAATAAATTCGGTTCTGCATCAAGTGATGCAAAAGTTCAATTATATGAAACTTACGACCGATTAAGAGATTTAACCGTTTCAGGTTCTGCAAGTTCAGGCACAGGCTTTGAATTGGCAGGCGGTGCGTTGTATAAACTTGCAAGCTTATTCGCTCCTTCATCTTTTATGAGTGTAATGGGCGGAACTGATTCGTTCAATATCCCTGGTACTTCTTATTGGTCACCTATTACTGGCTCAACTGCTCAAGTTAACGGAACAACTTCAGCTTTTGGTATCGGAAATTTAGGTAGTTTTTCAGGATTTCCGAGCGGCGCAGCAGGACTTTCATTAAGCGGTTTTGCTACGGGCGGAGCTTCTTCTATAACAAATAATTTGATATCAGGAATAGGACAGTCTTCAGGTACGGTAACGGGCGGAGCTTCTGCTTTGGGCAGTATTGCTGATGTTGCAAGTGCAACAGCTTACGGTGTAGGTACTGCTAACGGATACGGACTTGGCATGCAAAATGTTGTTATGCCTCTTGCCGGTTTGATTTCCGGTTGGGGCGGTATCATGACGGCAGCTGCTCCTTATTTGGGCGAATACGGTTTACCTGCAATTGTTATGGGTAACTTAATGCAGGGTACATCTTCTGCGGCACTTGCAGCATATCAAAATGTTTCTGCCAATATCTTGTCTAATGCCGACACAATCCTATCAAATAAGGTAAGAAACATTGAAACAGTTTGCAAAATGCTTGATACTCAAGGTGAAATTGTAAGAAAAATGCTAAAAGAAGGTATGGATTCGGATTCAAAAGCAATCCAAAACTTGTAATTATAATCTATGAAAACACGCACTTATTTAAGAATGATAATATACAAAGTCTTTATAAATAACGTATTTATAAGGGCTTTGTTGTGGATTGTAAAGTTTTATTACAATTTGTATCAAAAAATACCATTTCCCCTAAAGTTTAAAAAATCTATGCCGATAAAATATACAGATATGAGAAAAGAGATTGTCTTTTTAAGTATCACGGGAGACAGAATAGATTGTACCACATGATTAAGACATGTTACAGACATGCTGAAATGTAGGCAAAAAAAGGCAAAGACATGTTTTTATATATGTGAAGTCAATCTATAAAGTGAGAAAAGGAGGGCTTATGCTCCAAGCCGAAGCTTTACAGACTAACTTCAAACGAATTATGAACTTCTTGGCATTTACAAGAAACTATTTCGTGAAGAAAAATCCTATTCAAGCAATGGGAAATGATATTATCAACGGTATTAAGGATTTGTTAACTATCCGTAAAAAGCTGAAAATGGCTCAATACAGGGTTAATTACCACAAGTACCAATTCAACAGAATGGAAGCATTGATTGCAGAGAATAATCAACACAACTTCTTAAAAGGTAAAAATTTCGATCAAACAAGGTAAAAAACAAAAAGGAAAGATATTATGGGCGTATTAACATCATCACTAAGAATGTTCACACTTCAGTCTCAAAGATCTGATTTGAACTACAAAATAGATTTAGTTACTCAAGCAAAAGCTGACCTTGCAGCTCAAAATGCTCAATTGGTTAATGCCGGAACCGATTTGAGTGCAGACAGTCCTGTGTTGAAACAGCTTGAAGCAAGAAAAGAAAGATTGCATCTTCTTGAAAAGAAACTTGATCAACAATTGTTGCAATATCAAACTCAACTTTCAATGATTGATGCTCAAATGAAACATTGTTCATCAGATTTTGATGCCAGTGTTAAAAATATGTAATTTTCTTTATCATAAAAAAAGACCGCTATGGCGGTCTTTTTTTTATTTTGTTTTTATGTGAAAACCGTAGTTTGTTGATATTGTTCTGCCTATTGATTTTATTTTGCTTTCAATGCAGTTTCGGCATTGATTTGGTGTGTCATTTATGCAAATTTTCCCAGGATAAATTTCATATTTTTTTCTGTAATCACCCTCTGTAACATTTGGCATGACAACATTTGCTCCTGATTGAAGTGCAATAATGCGCCCGTTTGGATTTAGTGTTTCCATTGCGGTTGTTGCGGGGATATTTATTGTTGGCATTAGTATTCTGACAATTGCCATAACTTTTAGGGCAAGTTTAAATGTGCCGCCTTGTTCGTCACTGAGCGGTGTATTCGGATTTGGTATAAACGGTCCTATACCTATCATATCGGCATCAATTTCTTTAAAAAACAGAATGTCGTCTGCCAAAGAGTTTAATGTTTGGTTTGGAAGTCCGACCAAACATCCGCTTCCGACTTCGTAGTTTAATTTCTTCAAATCTTTTAAGCATCTTGTTCTGTTTTCAAAATCCATATTAGGATGCATTTTTTTATACAAGTTTTCATCTGTTGTTTCTATTCGGATTAGATATCTGTCAGCGCCTGCTTCTTTGTATGCTTTATACTCTTCAAATGTTTTTTCGCCGATACTTAGAGTTATTGCAAGGTTAAATTTTTTGATTTCTCTTATTATTTCACACACTTTTTCTGCGGAAAACCAAGCGTCTTCACCTGATTGCAAAACGACTGTTTTATAACCGTATTTACTTGCCTTTATAGCAAAATCAATAATTTGTTCAGGAGTAAGACGATATCTTTCAAGAATGTCATTGTCTTTTCTTAAGCCACAGTATTTGCAGGAACATTTACAAATATTTGAAAATTCAATCAATCCTCTTAAATGAACCTCGTCTCCGACATTATCTTTTCTGATTTTATCGGCAAGTGTAAACAAATCCTCATTAAGTTCATCGTTTTGCAGAATTTGAACAAGTTCGGATTTTGTAAGATTATTTGTGCTTTTTGCTTTTTCTAAAATTTTATCCATGCTTTTGCCTGAAAATATTTTACCATAGATTGTTAATAACTTTACAAGCAATCTTTTCTTGGTATAATTTAAGCAGTAGTAGTATAGGGTGAAAAATATGAAAATTGAATTAGAAAAAGAAAAAAACAATGTGGTAAAAATGAACATTGAGTTTCCTGCAAAAGAGGCTGTGGAAGCATATAACAGAGCGTCAATGAGAATAGCTCAACACATAAATATTCCTGGTTTTAGACGCGGTAAGGCTCCAAGAAGTGTTGTTGAACAACATGTGGGCGCTGAAAGGATTAAATATGAAGCGTTAGAAAGTTTGTTACCTAAAGTTTTTCAACAAGCTATAAAAGAAAACGATTTGGATGTGATTTCTCAACCGACTGTTGATTCTTATGATTTTAATATCGGTGAAGATTTAAAAGTTACGGCAAAAGTTGAAGTAAGACCTGAATTTGAATTGAATAATTACAAAGGTTTAACGGTAGATGTTGAAGAATATGTTATTCCAGAAGATGCTTACGAAAAATCTTTGCAAAATGTGTTGGACAGAGCGGTAACTTACGAAATTGTCGTTGACAGACCTGCAAAAGAAGACGATTTAATAAAATTTGATTTTGAAGGTTTTACTGAAGACGGTGAAAAAATTGAACATGGTGACGGCAAAAATTATACGCTTGATCTTGCTAACTCAAGATTTATTCCAGGGTTTGCGGAACAACTTGTCGGTCACAGTGTTGACGAAGAATTTGATATAAATGTTACGTTTCCTGAAAATTATCATGAAGCAAAATTGGCAGGAGCTCCTGCAATATTCAAAATAAAAGTTCACGAAATTAAACAAAAAGTAAGACCTGAATTAAATGAAGAATTTGCGAAAAAATTAGGATTTGATTCAGTTGAAGCTTTAGAAAAAGATATTAAAGACTTTTTACAACACGACAAAGAAGACAGAGATAGAAAAGCTGCAGAATTAGCAGTTTTTGACAAAATTCTTGAATCTGTTGAAATTGAAATTCAACCTTCTATGATTGAACGTGAACAAAATACTCTATTAGAAGAATATAAAAGTCGTCTTGCTCAACAAGGTTTTACTTACGAACAAGCCGTAGAACAACAAGGCGAAGATGAAATTCTTAAATCAACTCAAGAAGATGCATTGAGAAGAATTAAAAATACTCTTGTAATTGATAAAATTGCAAAACTAGAAAAAATAGATATGAATTCTGATGATATGCAGGCAAAAGTTGCAGAAATGCAAAATTCTTACGGATTGGATAAAACAGAAGTTATGAGACAGCTTGCTATGAATCCTACAATGTTAAGTGCTGTTTCTCAACAAATTTTGAGTGAAAAAGTAACAAAATTCCTTGTTGAAAATAACACAATGAATTACATAGCACCAAAAACAGAAAAGAAAAAATCTTCTAAAAAACAGTAAGACAAAATATTGAAAATGAATATAATATAAGTATAAGAAAGGAAAATTAAAAATGAGTTTCGTACCTGTAGTAATCGAACAATCAAGCAGAGGTGAACGTTCTTTTGATATCTTTTCAAGATTATTAAGAGAAAGAATTATCTTTTTGGGAACACAAATTGA
>CAJOPF010000045.1 GCA_905236205.1 Candidatus Gastranaerophilales bacterium | reverse complement strand
AGTTGTAATTTCTACTGTTATCGTAATTTTAGGGTTACTTTCGTTATTTAATTTACAGCAAGAAAAATACCCAAATATTACTCCTCCACAGGTTACGATATCTGCATATTATCCGGGTGCCAGTGCTGCTGTTATAGAATCTTCAATAGCATCACTACTTGAATCTCAACTTAACGGTGTTCAGGATATGATTTATATGTCCTCAACAAGTTATGATGGAACATATAACTTAAATATATTTTTTAAAACAGGTACAGATAATGATATAAACCTGATGAATGTTCAAAACAAACTCCAGCAGGTTCAATCACTTCTCCCTCAAGAAGTTCTTCAGCAGGGGTTAACAGCAGAAAACAAAGTTGGTGGTGCAGGTGCAATTATTTTAAATCTCGCATCTGAAGATGATTCTTGGAATCAGCTTGATTTAACAAACTATGCAAATATTTATGTAAAAGATGCTATAAAAAGAATAGATGGTGTTGGCTCTGTAAATGTTTTTGGGGCAGATGATTACAGTATGAGAATCTGGCTTGATCCTGCAAAACTTGCAAGTTACAAAGTTACAATTGCAGAAATTAAAAATGCAATTCAAAACCAAAATATTCAACTTTCAGCAGGAGCTTTGGGCGATCAGCCGACAGATGCAAATCCAAGTTTAAAACTTTCACTTTTAACAAAGGGCAGACTACAAACACCTGAAGAATTCGGAAATATAATAGTCCGTTCTAACTCTGACGGCTCAAATCTAAGATTAAAAGAACTTTCAAGAGTTGAATTGGGTGCAAAATCATATTCAATGTTCGGTATAGTTAATACAAAACCTGCTGCTTTGATTCAAGTGATGCCACTTCCAGGTGCAAATACTGTTGAAATTTGTGATAGCATTTACAAAACAATTGATGAGCTTTCTCAAACGTTCCCTGATTCTTTGAAACTTGATGTTATGATGGACAGTTCAACATTTATTCATGAATCTATGTCTGAAGTTGAATTTACCATCTTTTTGACTTCCTTAATCGTTATTTTAATTATATTTGCGTTTTTAGGTGACTTCAAGGCAACATTAATTCCTTGTGTTACAATTCCTGTCTCTCTAATCGGTACATTCATTGCCTTAAAGGCTTTGGGTATGTCTTTAAACTTGTTGACATTGTTTGCGTTAGTTCTTGCCGTTGCAGTTGTAGTTGATGATGCTATTGTTGTTATAGAAAACGTTAAACGGCATATTGAGAACGGAAAATCAGCATTAGAAGCGACACAAATCACAATGGGTGAAGTTGGAGGTTCGCTTATTGCTATGGCATCCGTTCTTATGGCAGTGTTTGTTCCTATGTGTTTTATGAGTGGCTTATCCGGAACTATGTATAAACAATTCGCTGTATGTATTGCCGTATCAATAGCATTTTCTGCTATTTGTGCACTATCACTTTCTCCAGCTATGTGTTCTATTATCCTAAAACCATCAAAGAAAAATATAAATTTTGATAAGTTTAACTGGATAAAAACAGCACAAGATTATCTAAACAAAGGACTTGAAATTTTTAATGAGTATTTTGATAAATTAACAACATATTATATTGAAGTTGTTAAAAAATTTGTTATCAATAAGAAACTGACAATAATTACCTACATTGCAATAGTATTTTTAATGTTAGGTCTATTTAAGATTATTCCGACAGGATTTATTCCTGATGAAGATCAGGGTATGTTAATTTCTGTTGTAACTCTTCCTGATGGAGCATCATTAAACAGAACAAAAGATGTTTGTTTGAAATTTATAAAAGCAATTGATGGTATAGAAGGTATTGATCAGGACAGAGTTATCGCTTTTGGTGGGTTTGGACCTTCTAATCAAGCAAGTATTGTTATACAACTAACCGAATGGGATGAAAGAAAGGTTAATCCGATAAGTTGGGTTATTCGTAAAATTAAAGGCAAACAAACAGACCTTTCTCACAACGGAATCTTGAACGAAATATATAAACGTACTGCAGATATAAACGAAGCTGAAATATATACTCTTTCTCCTCCTGCGATTGATGGCTTGGGTATGATGGGTGGTTTTGAATATCAACTAATGTCAACCGGTAATGCAAGCGTGCAAGAGATTGCAGCATTTGCAGAAGAGTTTATTGCAAAAGCAAATCAGGATCCATCATTACAAAGTGTTTACACTCAATTTCAGGCAAATGTTCCACAATATCAGTTAGACATAGACTATGAAAAAGCATTAGCTCAGAGAGTTGATTTGTCTGAACTTCATAATACGTTAGCTTCAACATTGTCTTATTCATATATAAATGATTTTAATAAATTGGGCAGAGTATTTAAAGTATTTATGCAGGCTGAAGGTGATTATAGAAATAAAATAGAAGATTTACAAAAAATCTTTGTTATGAACAAAGATGGGCAACCTGTTCCTATTATGACAATGATTACACCTAAACAAACAGTAGGTGCGGTTTCTATCACAAGATTTAACCAATTCAGATCTGCACAAATTCAAGGTTCACCGGCAAATGGTAAATCTTCCGGTAGTGCAATGAAGGCTATGCAAGATTTATCTAAGAGAATATTACCAAGAGATTACACTTTTGCTTGGTCAGGAACATCTTTACAAGAAAAAGAATCTTCGGGACAAACTGCAATAGTTGTCGGTTTTGCTTTATTATTTGTATATTTGTTCCTTGTTGCATTATATGAAAGCTGGATGATACCTGTTGCGGTACTGTTAATATCACCTGTTGCACTTATTGGTGCGTTGATTTTCCAATTGATGATTGGACAGGCTTTGGATTTGTATTCACAGGTAGGTTTAATAACATTGATTGGTTTGGCTGCAAAGCAATCTATTTTAATTGTAGAATTTGCAAAAGATGAACATGAAAAAAATGGTTTAACTATTCAAGAAGCTGCTATTCAGGCGGCAATATTGAGATTTAGAGCAATAATGATGACAGAAGCTGCATTTATATTAGGTATATTACCATTGTTATTTGCATCAGGAGCAGGTGCAAACAGCAGAATTTCCGTTGGTTCAACCGTAATAGGAGGTATGATTACCGCAGCAACTTTAGGTACTGTTTTGACTCCTGCATTTTACGTTATTGTTCAAGAAGTTGTAGATAAGTATTTTAATAATAAAAGAGAGCAAGATGATGAAATTATATAGAAAGATTTTTATAGCATTATTTATTTGTATTTTGTTTACACAAAATTCTTATGCCATAACTGATAAAATTAAAGATAAAGATAAAAGCAAAGATGTAAAAGTGGAATATACAAACGATATACATTCCGTATTTTCATTAAAAGACTGCATAGATATCGCAATAGAACGCAATCCGAGCATAAAATCATCAATATATAATGAACAGGTTTATAAATCTAAAATAGGACAGGCATGGGCGAATTTTTTCCCCGAAATTACGGCGGGTTTTAACGTTTCAAGAACAAGCAATAAATACAGTGGCAACTCACCATATATGAATATGTCCTATACAATGGGATATGTTCCGAAATTGTCTGCTGATATGTTGCTTTTTGATTTTGGTAAAACAAAAGCTTCGGCAGATTATGCAAAAAGAATGTATGAATCAAAAAAAGAGGATACAAAAGAAAACATAAATGATATTATATACAATATTAAATATGCATATTTTAACATACTTTTTGCTCAGGCTCAGGTTAAAGTATATGAAGACACTGTAAAAGACTATGAAATGCAATTAAGTCAAGCAAAAGCATTTTATGACATAGGGAAAAAGGCAAAAATAGATGTTGTAACAGCGGAATATAACCTCGGAAAGGCACAACTAAATTTAGTAAAAGCAAAAAATGTATTACAGGTTGCAAATGTAGAACTCTCTAAAATAATGGGTATTCCTGAATATACTAATTACGAACTGTCTGATGAGTTGACCTTGAATGATTTTGATGAAACTTTTGAAAATTTAATAAAAATGGCTTATGATGTAAGACCTGAATTAGTTTCGTCAATGAAAACGGTTGAAGCCGCAAAAATGAATTTGAGAGCAAAAAGAAGAAATTATGCTCCTGATTTAGGTATCTTTGGAAGTTATGAGTACGGTATCAGTAATCAATATAATGAAAATTCGGGACAAGTTGGTGTAGGGCTGGAATATTCCGCTCTTAATATAATGAAGGTAAAAAAACAGATAGACGAAGCAAAAGCTGAATATAATAAATCACTTGCCGATTATGAAGATACAAAAAATACAATATATTTGAATGTAAAAGAAAATTATTTAGATTTGCAAACAGCAAAAGAATCTATAATTATTGCAAAATTAGCTCTTGATGAAGCAAAAGAACAATATCGTCAAGTAACAGGAAGATACAAAGCTGGTGTTAGTGATGCGATAGAATTAAAAGATGGTGAAAACACATATTTAAACGCAAGATTAGATTTTTATAATGCAATGTTAAATTACAACACAACGGCAGCAAGTTTGGAAAAAGAAGTGGGCGTACCGTTAAAATTTTCAGATAAAATAATTCTTAAATAAATTATTTTTTGATATTTTTTAAGTTTGTTATATGTCTTTTCTTTTAATAATTTAATAATTTATCATCTTTTTGTATGGTTGTTTTTATTATAATAAGTATTAAAATAAATCTATTAAAATGGATAGAAATGCAAAGGAGAACCTTAAATGTTCAGATTAGGAAAAGCAAGTAAAGAAGAAGTTTTAATTATTACTGAAGATTATGAAGTAAAAGGTACTGTTTTTAATGTTGGTTTTTCAAGGAAGAATCGTTTTTTAAGTGATTTGTTAAACAAAGCGAATAAAAACTTTATTGCGGTTAAAGACTGCGAAATTACTTACAAAAACAGAGGCGGTGAAACTGAACGTCTTGATTTCTTACAATTAAACATGCGCTATGTTATTCTTTTAAGACCATTAAGAGAGGAAGAAAAAGTACATTTTGACGGTCAAAACTAATCGTTTTCAAAAATGACATCAGAAACGTTTTTTATTAACGTTTCTTTGTTGAATTGACTTTTTATTATAAAACTTTTTGCACCAAGCTTTTGTGCTTGTTTTATTGTTGTTTCATCTCCCAATGAACTCATAATTATAAAAGGTATATCCGCAAACATTTCATTCGATTTTAATTCCAATAAAAATTCCAAACCGCTCATTCCAGGCATTTCAATGTCTGAAATGATTAAGTCAAAGTGGTTTTTATCTAACATTTTTAGTGCTTTTATCGGGTTTTCGGCTGTTTGTACTTTAAAGCCGTATGATGACAGAACATTTTTGCCCAAAGTCCTTGATGTTATTGAATCATCAACGAACAATATGTTTTTATATCCTGCAATTAACTTTTTGTCCTTCAATACTTTTCTGTGTGACATTTTAATTTTAGAATTTTGGAAAACGGCACTGTTTATTAAATCAATTACATTTAGAATAAGGCAGGTTTCACCTGACGCAAGAGTAGTTATGCCTGAAATATTTTTTAATCTGTATATTGGCGGAGATAATTTTTTATGTAAAATTTCTTGTTCACCCAAGAGCTTATCAACTATTATTCCTATAATTTTGTTGTTTGTTTCAAGTATGATTATTGTTTTAAATTCTGATGAATCTGTATTATCGTTAATTTGAAGCAAATCAGAAAGATTGTATACAGGAATATTTTTACCGTTATGTAAAATTGTCATTGTAGAATGATTTTCAATAATTTCGTCATCTCTTCTGCAAGTTACCGTATTGATTACGGATACTGGAATTGCAAATGTTTGGTTTGCGGTTTGAATTAAGAAAGCAGACATTGTCGCAACAGTAACAGGTATTTCTATTTGAATTTTACTGCCTTTGTTAAATTCGGAGATAACTTTTACTGTTCCGTTCAGTTGTGCAATTTTGGATTTAACAACGTCCATTCCAACTCCGCGTCCTGAAATACTTGTAACTTCTTCACCCGTCGTAAATCCCGGTAAGAATACAATATTTATTACTTCATTGTCATCCATACTTTCAAGTTCTTCTTTTGTTAAGAATCCTTTTTGGATAGCTTTATCTTTAATTTTTTGAACATTAAATCCCTGTCCGTCATCTATAACTTCAATAAGAATTTTGTTATCAAGATGTTTTGCATTGATTTGCAAATGTCCTGTCGGTGATTTGCCAAGTTGAATTCTTTTTTCAGGAGTTTCAATTCCATGGTCAATTGAATTTCTTATGATATGAATTAGCGGATTTTTAATTTCTTCTACAATTTTTTTATCGGCACTTGTTTCGCTTCCCGTTATTGTAAATTCAATTTCTTTTCCCCTTTCTCTTGCTATATCTCTTACCATTCTTCCAAAAAGGTGAAAAACTGTAGCAAGAGGAAGTATACGGATATTTTTAATCATTCCGTCAAAATCGTCAATTAGGGTACGCATTTTGGTATCGTTATCCGTATTTGAACGCAAATATTTATTGTAAGAATTAGCTATTTCCGCAAGTTTTTTATTTTGTTCCGCAAATGAATTTATAAATTGTTTTACGAAAATGTTTGCGGAGTTGTCATGGTTATATTCCGTATTTTGAGTTCTTTTGTGTTCGTAAGCTTTAAAATTGTTTAGGATTTTTGTAAAATCTTTTTGACATTCTTCAAGCTGTTTTTCTATCTGTGATAGTTCGCTCAGTTGTTTGGTAGCTTTAATTTTTGCCGAAATAAGTTCTCCGATTTGGTTAACCATTGCATCAAGTTTTGAGGATTCGACATGCAAAGTTTTAATTTCACCCGAAGATAATAGTTTTGAAAAATCTTTGACATTTTCCGTAACAACAGTATTATTGGCTTTGCTTGCAACAATTTGAGTTTCGGTTGTTTCTATCGGATTAGCTATTTCTATGAGTTGTTTTACAACTGTTATTTGTTGTTCCAAAAGGCTTAAATCTTCTGACGGTGTTTCGTTATTGATGCATGAATAGCAGTAACTTAAAGAATTTGTTATTATTTCAAGTTGAGATTCTTCAATTGTTGTTCCGACTTTGTTTATCAATTCAAATAAATCTTTGATTTTTTTTAGCATCGGAACAAATTTTTCATTACCAAAATTTTCGATTAAATTTTCTATATCTGAAATAATGTCGGGTATTTTTTCGTTTGAAACGGAAGCGGAAGCTAATTTTTGCCGCATTTCATCAAAATCGTAATGTTTTTCTTCAACAATATTTTTGCCTTCAAACGCAAAACCGTAGTAATCCACAACGTCAAGATTATTTACTTCGCATAATTTTGTCAATATGGTTAAAATAGTGTCTGTACGACCTTGTATTTCTTCAAGTTCCTGATTTGTAAGCTCAGAATGACATTTTACAATGATATCAAGTTTTAGTTTAATTGTTTCCAGCTCATTTTTTATTTCAAAATCGTTTATTTTTTCAAAATATTCGGTTAATTCTGTTATACTTTTCAAAAGTTTTATAATTGAGCCTTCTTCAATATTGTCTGTAAGCTTTATGATACAAATCAAGGAATCAATAATCAGATAATTTATTCTGTCTATTTTACTTACAAATTCTTCTTTGTTAAATTCTTTGGTTATAGTATTTTCAATATCTTGAATCTCGGATTTTTGGTTTTTTATATTTTCTAATAAGTTAACTTGTTCTGTAACTTCTTTTTCAAGATAAATTTCTTTTTCTTTATCAATGGATTGTTCTACAATTTTTGCGATTAAATCTACGGATTTATACAAAGTATCGGCAATTTCATGTGTCAAAATCAATTGATTATCTTTTGCCAGCCCTAAAATATCTTCAAGCGAATGAGCTATTCTTTGAGTTTGTGAGAATCCTACCATTCTGGCAGCGCCTTTTATACTGTGGGCATCTCTAAACAATACAGTGATAAGGTCTTTATCGTCAGGAGTTTTTTCCAATGCCAGCAAAGCGCTGTTAAGCCGCTCTATAATTTCTTCCGATTCGGCTCTGAAAATATTAAATATTTCTTTTAATTCATTATCTTCAAAATCTACCATTAAGATTATTCCAAGTTATTTCTTAATTCTGAGTTTATAGAATTTAAGTTATCGTTGATTTCTTTATTTAATTTTGCAACGGATTCGCTTATTTCCGAATATATATTTAAGTTTGTTTCCGAATTTACACCTGAAACGTTTTCTGAAATATAAGTTATCAATTTTGATAATTTATCAAATTCTTCATCAGTGGAGTCAGAAATTTTTGTTGCGGATTCTACATTTTTTGAACCCTCTTCTGCTTCCATAATTGTTGAGTGAGTGATGTTTTGAGCATCATTTATAAGAGAAGAAATTTTGTTTGAAACTATTTTTGCTTCGTCTGCCAATTTTCTGATTTCACTTGCGACTACGGCAAAACCTTTACCGTGTTCTCCTGCTCTTGCGGCTTCTACGGTTGCATTCAATGCAAGCATATTAGTTTGCTCCGCAATATTTTCAACGATTGCAACATTTGAAATGATTTGTTGATTGTGTTCTGCAAGTTGTAATACGAGTTCGGAAATTATTTTAATACGTTCTTTTATAGAAGAAAGTTTTTCAACGTTTTTGTTAAACAATTCTTTTTCTACACTGATTGTATTTACTGATGTATCAACTTTTTCTTTTATTTGATTAAAATGATTATTTGCACTTGTTTGTAAACTTTTGATTTCGTTAAGGTCTTTTATATAGCCTTCTGTTATTTCTGTATAGTGATGTAAGTTTTGTTTTTGTTCTAAGATTATGTTTTGAAGAAAACTTAGTTTGTTTTTGTATTGTTCTGATGATTCTTCTGCTGTGGCATTCAGCATTTTGCCAAACCAAAAATTCAAAGAAATCTGAATAATGAATACTAAAAGGAACAAGACAAAAATTACGCTGAATGTTTGTACTGAAGATGCGTTAAACATTTTTAATACAGCGAAGACCGCAAAAATTAAAAATAGTAAAAATGAATCTGTTATATTTTTGATAAAAATTCTCTCAGATAAGTTAAAGTTTGATTTATTGAACATATTTTCTCCTTGCTTTTTTTGTTATTTTATAATTATAATACAAATATCGGATAAGTGTAGAATATGACAAATAAAGTTTTACTAATAGATGATAGCAGAACTCAGTTGGACGTTTTAAAGTTGCGTTTGGTAAAGAGCGGTTTTGAAGTCGAAACAGCGGAAAATGCTTTGGAAGGTTATAATAAGGTTTTTTCCTTTTTACCTGATATAGTGTTATCTGATATTGTAATGCCTGATTTAGACGGATATCAACTTTGCAGATTGTTAAAAAATAATAAGTTAACAAAAAATATACCTGTTATATTGTTAACGGTTTTAGATAAAAAATTGGATGAATTTTGGGGTAAAAAAGCGGGAGCTCAAGCGTTTATCCCAAAAACAACGGATTTTGAAGAAATAAAGACAAAGATAAATGAACTTATTGAAAATACAAAACTTACATCCGATGATAAGGAAGGTATTAAAAAAGGTGCTATTCGCCAAGTATCCGTTAAAGAGCAGATTAACGATATTTTAAATGAGTTATTAAAGCAGTCAATATTTTTGAATGAATTTAGGTATCTGGGTGAATTTTATACTCATGAAAAAGCCTTGGTTGATAAATGTTTTGATTTATTTTCAACTTTCTTTGATTATTCTGCAGCTGCGTTGTTTTTCAATGTTGATGACAAGGGCGCAAAGAAAAATGTTTATTTTGATATGAGAGCGATTTCCGCTTCTCAATTTGTACTTGAAAAGATGAAACGGGATTTCTTCAAACAAATGAATTTTTCAGAAGATTTCGATTTGAATTCAACCCGTTATGATATCGTAAACGAAAATGAAACAGGGCTTGAAAAAATTATATCTCCGAATGCATTAAAAACAATTCATATAATTCCTGTAAAATTTGAAGGTCGTTTACTTGGCGGTGTAGGTTTTTACTCAACTTCTGACATTGATTATACAGAGGTTAAACTTTATGAATCATTTATAAGTGAACTTTCAGCACTTATGAAAATGAAAAGTTTGTATTCTGAAGTTGAATTGTTATCTGTTACTGACGGTTTAACTGATTTATACAACCGAAGACATTTTGAACTTAGTATCGAACGAGAGTTTTTGCGTGCAAAAAGATATAAGAATGATTTAAGTCTTGCAATTTTGGATATAGACTTTTTTAAATCCGTAAATGATAACTATGGACACCAATACGGAGATTATGTGTTAAAAGAAGTTGCGCACCTAATGCGTGAATCTTTCAGGCGAACAGATATGCTTTACAGGTATGGCGGTGAAGAACTAATTATTATTATGCCTGAAACTTCTCTTGAAAATGCATATATACCGTCAGAGAGATTGAGAGAAAGAATAGAAGCGAATGATTTTGTTTTTAATAATCAGCATATAAAATTAACGGTCAGCATTGGTGTTTCTACGATGAACAGCGATTATGCAAATCAAAACGAAATAGTTAAAGCTGCGGACAGTGCATTATATAATGCAAAAAGAACAGGAAGAAATAAGGTTGTAATGTACAATGAACAGCTTGACAGTATTGAGTAGTAACGTTGAATTACCGAAAAATATAGTATTTACGATAGGTGAGCATAAGTACGCATTACCATTGATGAATGTTTTGGAGATTATGGAACTTCCTAAACTGGAACATCCTCAAAAATTATCTTCAAATATAGTCGGATTACTAAATTTTAACAATATTTTGGTAAGTGTTCTTGATGTAAGATTTTATCTTGGAATAGAACTTGAACAATATAGTATAAACAGCAAATTGATTCTTGCAAAAACTGATGAAACAATGTTTGGAATTGTCGCTGATAAAATTGATGATATTGCTGTGTTTGATAATTATGTAGCGGAAAGGTATTCCGTTAATGATAATAAAAATCAAATAACCGATTATATCTGTACTTATGACGAAAATACGGTTTCTGTATTAAATGCTTATTCTTTGGAAAAAATTGTTAAAAATGAAATTCAGTACAATGATGTTGAATTTAAAAATCTGTTTCCTAAGGATGAAAAATCAGCAGAAATCTTTGAAAAGAGAGCTGTAAGTTTACATGAAAGATTAAATAATTTAACCGTTAATAACGTTTTTTCGGATAACAAATTTGTTTCTTTTTTACTTAATAAGACAACTTATTGTATGAATTTGAAATACGCAAAAGAATTTGTGCATGGTGTAAATATGATTTCGCTTCCATGTTCACCTGATTATATAGAGGGACTTATTACGGTAAGAGGAGATTTTGTTACTGTATTAAATTTGAAAAAATTTCTTAATTATTCCTATACGGAATATTCTTCAAAAAGAAAAGTTATACTAATAAATTCGGATGTGCTTAAATTAGGACTTTTAGTTGATGATATTTACGAAATAACTGATATTTTGGATGAAAAGATTGTTGCTCGTGAAATGATACACGACAACAGCCCCATAACGGAAGAATTTATTGATAACAATTCGGTAAAGCCGATATTGAATATCGAAAAATTGTTACGGGATGAACGTCTTTATATTGAAGAAAACTAATTTTAGTAATTGTTTTCTACTTTGTTTAAGGAACCTTGTTCTCTTGTGATACTTGTATTTGCTTTGTCAACTGTTGTATTAACTTTGCCGACAAAACTGGTAACCTGATTGATTACCCACCAGCATGCAACAATAGCTACAAGTGCAATCGCCCACTTTGGAATTTCCGGCATGATACATATCTCCTCTTTGTTGTAAACTATCTCCATTTGTATTATAACGTATATTTTTATAGTATTCAAGTGTAGGTGTCTTTTACAAAATTGTAAATATTTGTAAAAGCATGTCGTAAATTAGGCAAAAAAAAATCTTCAGGAGTTATAAAAAAGTATGCTTAATCCTATAGGTGTGTCTCTAAATAAAATTCAAATTCCGGAAGCAGGGAAATATCAAACAAGTCCTTTTGCTTTGCGCAGTAATCTTAAAGCGGATACTTTTGAGCGCGCAGCTTCCGTTGCAAATGTTTCTTTTACCTCGGTTGACAACTCTATTGTTGGTCAGGCTATCAGAGATTTAGGTGATGTACCTTGCCCTTATTGCGGTATCAGATTGATAAACGGTAAAGAAATTTCTCATTTAAACCAAGAAAAATTAGGCGGAAAAAGTAAAGACGCAGTTGCTTATTTGACTCCTTTTGAGGACAGAATGCACCCTGTTGAAAAACAAGTATTTGGTATAATTAAAAATTTAAGCAAGAAAAATCCTGATAAAAATGTTCGTGAATTATTGGATACAGTAAGACCTGAACATTTGGAACGTGTAAAAACAATGGAAATAAATATTTTGTCAAAAATGACAAAATATGTTGATAAAAATGTTTCTAACAAAGATGACAGTGCTAAATTAAAAAAAATAGTAAATGAAGCAACAGGCATCATTGAAAAGCAAGATGAAAATTATATCTTCCGTAGACGTAGATTTATGGAAAAATTCGACGGTATCGCAAAAGATATGGAAGATAAAAAAGCCGCAGAAGAAATTAAAATGATTGCGGAAGAATTGCCTAAGGCTCAAGAACATGTAAGTACATTTATCGTAAAATATACGCAAAAAGACCCTAAGAGCAAATTGGAAAAAACTCCTTATCAAATAGGTATTGCTCTTGTAGAACCATCAGTAGGTTCTTTGGAACATATCGTTCCTCGCCACCCTCAAGACAATTCAAAGGGCGGTGAAAACACTTATGAAAATTATATTTATGCAAGCCGCGACTGGAATACAAAAAGAAAAAATATGCCTCTTGATCAATGGGTAAGACAAAATCCTGAAATCAAAAAACATATGCAAAAGTATATGGATGTTGTTATTGAAAGAATTAACAACGGCGAAGCTATGAAAAGATGTCGTGTTTACCCTATTTTGGCAGCAGAAACTTTAGAAAGAGAATCTAAAGGTTTGATAAAATTAGATGTTTCAAAATTGAAATTGACACCTGCTCAAATAAAAGCCGAAAGAGCAAGAGTTGAAGCAGAACAACAAGAAAGAAATTCTAAAAAAAGCGGTAAAGTTAAAAACGGAAAATCTTTTAAATTAGTCGGTTAGTTAGCGATAAAAATGATACAACCAATAAAATTATTCTCAACAAATTCGCAAAATAATATTTTGTCTTCAAACAGGTTCAATTTGCAACCTAAAGTTAGTTTTGCAACTAAGCCTGATACATTTGAAAAAACAGTATCAGCTCCTCAAAAGGCTGCTCCTGCGTATGTTCCTTTTTTAGGCTATGCTCATGATGAGCCTATAAGAGCATTAGGACATATTATTTGCCCTTGCTGCGGTATTGAAATGATGACGCAAAACGATATGAACACCGTTTCAAGAAAATTGGGCTCTACTTCATCACAAGCCGTAAAAACTCTTGATAAATACGAAAAACATATGCGTCCTGTTGAAAAAGAGTGTTTTAATTTGTTGAAAACTTGGTCAAAGGATAAACCTGATGCTGATTTCAAACAACTTTTGAACGATAACAGAGCAGGTCAGTTGGAAATTCTTCAGGCAAAACAAAATTCAATTTTAGATAATGTTGATAATTTGTCAAAAAGTCTTTCTGAAGCTGAGCAAAAAGAAGTTAATAAAGTAACGGCTCTTACAAGAAAATTAGTTTCTTCTAATGATAAAGAAATAAAATTTAAACGCAAGTCTTTCCTAGGCGATATTGATGATTTAGCATCAAAAATTTCCGACAAAGATGTTTATTTAAGTATAAAAAAAGAAGCTGAAAAAATGCCTACATCACAAAATGATGTAAGTGCGTTTGTTGTTAAATATGCTGACAGAAGCCATCAAGAAATTGGCGAAAGACTTGTAAAACTTTCTGTCGGTACTATTGAGCATATAAAACCTCGTTCAGAAGGCGGTAAAAATCTTGTAAGCAATTATATGCTTGAATGTGCAGGCTGTAATCATGAACGCAGCAGTATACCTCTTGGTGACTGGGTTGATTCACATCCTGAAATGAAAGAAAATGCACAAAAGTATATTGATGAAGTTATAAATCGTATTAACAGCGGTAAAATGAAAGGTTTTTCTTTCTACCCTGCTGCTGTTGCAAGAACATTGTTTCAACAGTCAGACGGCAAATTGGATTTGAATGTTGAAGGTGTTAAGGAAGAAGAATAGCTTATTTATTAAACATCGGTTCGAGTTTTTTGCTTAATTCATCCGTTAATTCTCTGTAATCTTTTGATACGGGGGTTGGTTTTGATGTGTAAATTACGTCAATAAATACGTTTGAGGATTTGGGTTTACCGCTCAGAAAATCTTCTGTTTTTGCTGCATCAATTCTTGCAGGAGTTATTAAACCGCTGTTGGTCATTTTTTTTATGTTTTTTTCATTTGATAAAAATTGTATAAATTTTAAAGCTTGTTCTTTATGTTTTGATGTTTTACTTATTGCCCAGCCTGAAGCGTCCATTGGCACTATACTTCCCGCAGAACCTTTCGGAAAATTTACAATATTCCATTCAAAATTAGCGGAAGTTCTGTATTTTGGTACTAACCAGCGCCCTGATACTTGCATTGCCAATTTTTGTTGCAAAAACATTTGTGCCATAGTAAGACTTGCGCTTTGAAATTTTTGGGGCGCAACGTTATATTTGTTTCTTAGGTTTGAGTAAAATTCAAGCGCTTTTTGGGAATTTTTTGTATATATGGTAACATTTTTTAAATCATCAGATAAAATTCCTCCTCCGCTACTCATAAGGTATGGTAGATAAAATATCGGCTGTTCATCAAAACTTATGCCAAATATGCCGTATTTTTTGAATTGCAGTGAAATCTTTAATAAATCGTCAAAAGTCCAATTTTTGGTCGGATATGCAATTTTATATTTATCAAATAACGTTTTATTGTAATATACAACCATATTCGAAGCATCTCGCGGAATAGCAAGAAGTTTTCCGTTATGGCTTAGTGCTTGCAGAGTTTGTTCAAAAAATGTATCACTGTTGGCGTAAGCTGTTAAATCTTCCAAAAAATCAGCGTAGACAGGTAAATAAAGATTATTTATAAAAATAACATCAGGAGCAAGATTTGATGCAAAAAGCAGATGTATTTTCTGAAAATAATTTTGTGGAATATGCATAAATTCAACTTTTATATCAGGGTTTTCTTTTTCAAAATCTGCCCAAATCGGCTTTAAGATTTCAATTTCAGACTGCGAACCCCAACTTGCAAATTTTATAACCGTTCGGTTATCTGATTTTGTGCAGCCTGTACAAAGTAATAACAAAAACAGGCTAAAATACAGAAACAAATTTTTCATTTATTATAAATCCAGTAATTGTCTTATGCTATTTGGTTTTACTTCAACAAGTGTTTTATAGCTGCCGAGTTTAATTATATAAATCATTGTTTCGGGATTTGGTTGTTCGTTTAATCTTACTTGCATTGTGCCGTTAACTTCTTCTTTAAATTTTCTTATAATGCTTATTTTTGAGCCTATATAGCCGATTAAAGCATAAATCCCGTCAACATTAACCTGTGCAAACCCTCTTTGTGAGTCAATTACATATTTGGATTGTACGCTCAAATGTTCAAAAGGATTGGACTGTGTTGCTTCTTCCGCAGGTTTTTCTGCGTTATCATCATCAGAAGCAGAGTAGGAGTCTTCTTCTTCGTTGTATTCCTGCTCTTCGTCGTATTCATTGTAATCTTCTTCTTCAGAATATTCGTATTCTTCTTCGTCTTCATCTTCTTCATATTCTTCATCATCAAGATAATCTTCCTGATATTGAATATTTTCGTCTTCGTCTTCATCTTCAAATATGAAGAAATCATCTTGTGAGTCTGATGAATTAGTATAATTAAAGAAGTCATCACGTTTGTCAGTGTATTCATTATTTGAAAACGGAGTATTTTCTTGTTCCGGCTCTATTTCATCAAACAAAGTTTCTTCATCTTGCTTGCTTATAGGAGTAAGCGGATTTTTAAATATAGTTTTTTCTATGTCTTTGGAATTTTCATCAAAAATTGACATTTTATCTTCCTTGTTAAGCTCATTTATAGGTCTGTAAAAATCATTTTGTTCGGATAGGGTATTTTTATAGTTTCCTAATCTGTTTTTTTGATTTAGATTTCCCGTAAATGTTGAAGGTGCTGAAAGTGGTGTTACTTTAAAACCTTCTTTATTGTCTTCTTCAAATGTGCTTCTGTTTGAATTATACACATCCATATTTGAATATGACGGATAAGCCTGTTCATAAGTTTCATTACTATCGTGTATAAGTCGTTTTGTTATTGGTTGTGGTTCCGTTGTACTTTGTACTTTTTTTACCAAATCACTGATAATTTTTATAAGTGCCAATAACAATATCAATTGTAATACAGTCATGAAAGTTGCGAAAGATATTCTGAAGGAAAGTATCTTTTTAACCTTTCTTACAACTTTTTGTTTAAATCGTATAATTTTTTTGAAAAATGCTAATTCGTCTTCCGAAATATCATTGTCAAGTTGCTCTGTGGTTGCATCATCAACAGCTTGATTATTTTTTTCGGATGTAACCGTTTCTTCGGTTGGTTTATTTGTGTTTTCTCTATTGTTAGTATTTTCTTCAACTTGATTATTATTTTGCTGAACAGGAGCAGTTATAATCGATTGTCTTTGCTCTGAAACGATAGACGGTTGCACTGTTCTTGGTGTTTGATATTGTTGAACGCTTGTTTCGTTTCTTGTATAGTTCGGAGTTTGTGTCTGTTGTGGTATTGCAATATAGTTTTGTTGTTGATTTATCTGTCTTTGTCTTTCATAAGAAGGTACAAAATCACTGGTGGTTACTGGTCTTTGTTGATTTATAATTCTTTGCGGCACAACCGTTTGTACTTGTTGTGGTGATAAAGTTGGTCTTTTGTTTGATTGTCTTGTACTTGAAGCTTTTTTTGTTGTAAATGCTTGAGGTACAATTTCCAGTGACTTTTTGCCGTCAATCGTTATTTTTGTGTATGCTTTATCAGGCAGTGAGGAATATTGATGTGATTTTACGTCAATATCGTTCAGTGCTGAAGCTCCTGAAATATCGGGCTTTGTTGTTACCGAATTTGCAGTTTCTGGAAGCAGTATTACATATTTATTATCAGGCCTTTTGTTGACTATAATTTTATCTTTGTACGGCTTTTCAGTGTAAATATTTACTTTTACCGTATCTTGAGAGGTTTGGTCTATGTCAACTTTTAATAGTTCATTATTATACTCGTTAGCAGCAAATGTTTGCGAACCGAATATAATAATTAAACTTATAAAAATATACCTTATTACTTGTTTTTGCACAGAGTTTCTCCTGATTTTAATATTAACATTATAATAATAAAAAATATATGATTTTTTTGAAAAATAATGTCTTTAGAGTAGATTTTATGATATTCTTATTTTATGAAATGCGGATTTGTTACAATAATTGGCAGACCAAATGTCGGTAAATCAACATTATTAAATAGGATATTAGGTCAAAAAATAGTTATAGCAACAGATAAAGCTCAAACTACAAGAAAAAGAATAAAGGGCATATTAACAAACGAAAGAGGACAGATTGTATTTGTTGATACTCCTGGGGTTCACAAGCCTTTAAACAAGTTAGGAGAGTTTTTATTAGATGAAGCCAAGGTTGCTGTGCCTGACAGTGATTTGATAATTTTTCTCACTGACGGCTCTGATGAGGCGGGAAAGGGTGACAAATGGATTGCGGAAAATATTATTAAAAAGTCTGAACAACCAGTTATTATTGTTTTAAACAAACTTGACAAAATTAAAAAACAAGAAAAAGTTGAGCAAAATTTAATGAGTTATAAAACTCTTTTTGACAAAAATTATCCGACGGTGAAAATCTCCGCAAAAACGGGCAGAAACATAGATACTTTGCTTGATAATATTTATAAAAAACTTCCTGAAGGTGATTTACTTTACCCTGAGGATGTTTTGACAGAAGAAACTATGCGTGATGTTGCATCCGAGATAATCAGAGAAAAAATACTAATCAATACGCAAGACGAGATACCACATTCAATTGCTGTTATGATAGACGATTACAAAGAAGAAGAAACAATTGATAAAATTTATGCGACAATTTATTGCGAGCATAAAAGCCAAAAAGGCATTTTAATCGGCAAAAAAGGTTCTCTTTTGAAAACTGTCGGTACACAGGCGAGAATTGAATTAGAAGATATTGTTGAAAAGAAGGTTTATCTTGAATTAAACGTAAAGGTGGAAAAAGACTGGAGAAAGAAAGATAAAACATTAAAAACTTTTGGTTATAAGTCGGAAACGTAAGTTTTAACAAAATTTTCTGCTTGCTCTTTTGTGTTTATATTACCGTTAAATTGTTCTTCGTGTAATGCATCAATAAGATCTCCCAAATTTTTTGACGGCTTAAGACCTGTAATTTCCATAATTTCTTCGCCTGTAAGTAATTTTGGTAAAGGTTTTAGTGTATCTTTTACTTTCAGATAATATCCCAAAAGCTCCTGTAATCCTGAAATGTTCTTTTTAACCATTTCATCACTGACTGCTTCTCCCCTTGCGGAAAGCCTGTCAGACATTGCCAAAATAATGTTATCAATAACATTATTTTCCATTTTTCTTATGTATCTGAGTTTTGTTTTTTCGTTTAAATCTTCTGTTGCTATTACATGTGACGGATAGATATGATATTTTATCATATCTGAAATATATTCAATTTGCTTCTTTGAAAATTTTAATGTTTTCAAAATTTTCGGACACATTTCAGCTCCAATGTATTCGTGTTTGAGAAATCTGTGTCTGCCCGTATCGGGTTCAATTGTCCAACAGCTGAATTTGCCTATGTCGTGCATAAATCCCGCCAATTTCAGGTGTGCCAAACGCCTGAATCCTCCAAAATCAACTTTATCAAGGTGTGTTTTAACCTCTTTATTTGAAATTTTATAAAAATTTTCTATTTGCCTTACCGTTTCGATTAAATGTTCTATTAACGGCAAATGATGATGAGAGTTTGGCGGAACTTTTTTTACATCGTTAAAAATCGGCAAAATCTCACATAAAATATCACATTCATCTAAATTTTGCAGAGCTTTTACGGTGTATTCTCCGTCAAATAACTTCATCAATTCATATTGTACACGTTCTTTTGACGGGGCATTTATCAATTTATGATGATTTTTTACAATTTCTTTTAAGTCGTTATCAATATCAAACCCTGTGGTTGCCTGAAATCTAAATATTCTTAATAAACGAAGCGGGTCATCAATTAAATTCTGTTCTGAAATTATATTTATTTTTGAATTTTCTAAATCTTTAAAACCATCAAATAAATCAATAAATTTGTTATCTTTCAGGTCAAAGGCAATAGCATTCATTTTTAAATCTCTGCGTGCCAAATCTTTTTCCAAACTGTTTTCAATAGGATTTGTTATGTCAATGAAATTTATTTTATCTTTTAGTACAAGTCTGTATATTTTATTTTCTTCATCAAGCGGAATGTAAGTTGCATCCAATTTTTCGGCTAAATCTTTCGCAAAAATTTCTGCATCTTGATTTATTACAATTATATCCTTGTCAAAATTCTTTTTCCCAAGGCAATAATCTCTGATAACACCGCCAACAAGTAATACTCTGTTATCGCCTGCAAAATTTTTAATATTGGTAATCAATTCGTCTTCAAGTATTTTGTTTATTATCTGAGAATTCATAAATAATATTTCCAAGCCCTACAATTACTGCGGTTTCGGCTTTTAAAATCATATTTCCGAGTGATAATTTTATGATACCACTTTTTTCAAACAAATCAAACTCTCGTTTTGAAAATCCACCCTCAGGGCCTACGATAACAAGAATTTCTTCATTTTCTTTTATAGGCACTTCACTGAAATAATCTTTCATTGATAATTTGAAATCTCTTTCGCAAAAAGCTATTATTCTGTTGAATTTCTTTGAATTTATCAATTGCTCTAATTCAGTAAGTTCGTAACATTCAGGTACGATTGCTCTTTCACATTGTTTTGAAGCTTCAATCATTACTTTTTGCCATTTAGGTATTTTCTTTTCTACAATTGATTTTTTTACAGCGCAATTATCTGTATATACTGGATATAACCCTTTTATACCAAGTTCTGTGGCTTTTTCAATAAGCAAAGTTTGAAAATCACTTCTAAGCGGAGATTGAGCTAAATATAAATTAAATTTTAAACAGTTTTTTGACGGATATTTTTTTTCAATTTTTACTTCAATTGTATTTTTTGTAATTTTTGTAATTTGTCCTTCATATTGAATACGGTTTTCGTCAATCAGCTTTATTGATTCTCCTGTTTTTGCACGCAAAGACCTTGCAATATGTTGATAATTTTCACTATCATCAATAGTTACAAGGTCTTTTACTATATTTTTTGTATTAACGAAAAAATGAGGCATATTAGTAATCTGAAGGTGCTGTGTCTTCATCATCTTTTAAAGATGACAAATCATCACTGTAAGTTGAATCAAAATCTTCAGGCAGCATATCTTGTTCCGGCCAAACAGTTTCTTCATCAAATCTGCAGGCACTCATGTTTACTGATGTTGAAAAGTCAGAATTTTGCAAATCGCTTTCTTCAAAAATACAACCTGCCATGTCAGCGTCGTTAAATGTACAATAATTTACTGCTGCGTATGAAAAATCAGCCCCCGGTAATATTGCATCCGTAAAATCACATTCAACAAGATTTGAACGTGTAAAATCAACAGATGTTAAATCGCAGTTTTGAAATTTAACTTCAGTAAGGTGTGAATCTGCAAAAGAACTTGAATTAAGGTCAACGTCAGTAAAATCTATTCCTGTCAGTATTATATTTGAAAAATCAACTTCACTTAAATCAATTTCTTCTTGGTCTTTTTTCCATTGATTAAATTCTTCAGGATTTTCCTGAATCAATGTCACTAATTCGTCTTTTGTGTAATTACTCATTTTTTCTGCGTGTCTCCTTTTTATTATTATTCTGATATTAAATTCATTTGCATGCCCAAAAGAACAGCCTGAGTTCTATTTGAAACTTTTAATTTTTTAAATACACTGTTTAAGTGGGTTTTTACCGTAACTTCTTTCAAAAATAATTTTTCTGCTATATCGTGGTTGCTTGCGCCTTTTGCAACAAGAGATAAAACCTCTTTTTCTCTTTGTGTAAGCATTTCTATCGGTTCATCAGACGTAAAAGAAATATCTACGGACTTGGCATCTTTTTTGTTCCAGTTTGAACGTCTTAAAACAGCTTCAATTCTTGCTAATAAATTTGGTAAAATAAATGGTTTTACAATGTAATCATCAGCCCCTATTTTTAATCCTGAAACTATTTTTTGTTCTTCGCTGACCGCTGTTATCATTATAACAGGGAGAGTTTTTGTTTTTTCACCTGTTCTTATTGCTTTTAACGTGTCCCAACCGTTCATATTAGGCATCATTACGTCAAGTAAAACAAGGTTTATGCTGGCTGAATCTTTTGAAAGAATTTTTAATGCTTGTATGCCGTCTTTTGCTACGGCAACTTCATATCCGTACATTGGCAGAGCATCCGCAAGATACTTCGGATTATCGTCAACAATTAAAATTTTTGCTAATTCTGCCATATAATATACCTTTAAACAATTTTATTTTTGATTGCTTTTAATGCTGCTTGTAATCTGTCATCAACTTCCAATTTTTGAAGAATACTTGCTACGTGAACTTTTGTTGTATTAACGCTAAGTGATAATTCATTTGCTATATCAGTATTGCTGTACCCTTCGGTTATAAGTTTTAATATTTGAGATTCCCTTGCAGTAAGATTATATTCTGTTTTTATCGGAGTATCCTCATACACTTGGGGGGTTGTTGCTGCTCTTAATACAATATGTGAAATTGCAGGATCAAACCATGCCGCACCGTCAAGAACCGATTGAACAACATTTACCAGCTTTTGCGGATTTATTTCTTTTGAACAATAAGCGTTCGCTCCCGCTTTTATACTGTTTAAAACCTCTTTTTCATCATTATGTGATGTCAGAATTACAACTTTAACGTCTTTATCTAAAGCTCTGATTTTTTTTGTGGCATCTATACCGTTCATATTCGGTAGACCTAAATCCATTATTATTAAATCAATTTTATTTTGTTTAAAAGATTCAATTCCTGTTTCGGCAGAATCAGCTTCATACAGCGTATCAATATAGTCTGCACCGTCAAATGCCGTTTTCAGCGCAAATCTGGTCAGTTCGTGGTCTTCAATTATCAGTAAGTTACATTTTTTTGTTGTCATAAATTTAATTCTTTCTGGGCTTCTGCACAATTAGGATTAAGTTTTAAACACTTTTTAAAATATATTGATGCTGTTGTAACGTCATCTTGGTTTTTATAAAGAAGTCCTTGATAATAATAATACCTAAAATCGTTTTGGTCAATGTAAAAAGCGTTAGAAAGATAATCTTGTGCTATTGCAAAATTATCTCTTGATAATTCGTGGCGTGCAAGTCCAAACCAAGCATCAATATACATAATGTTTAATGCAAGTGCTTTTTTTAGGTATGCAAGTTGTTTAAACGGTTCTGCCATAGCTATATTGTAGTATGCTTCACATTCTGTTGAAGATTTTGCAAGAATTTTTTCAAACAATTGCTTAGACTTATTTTCTTCACCTAATCTTTGGAGTGTTTGAGCAATTTTTACTTCTGCTTTTGTTTGATAATTTTTATTTTTTTCAACTTTTTTGTAATTTTTTAATGCTTTTTTGTAATTTTTTTGTAAGTAATGTATATTACCCAAAGTCATATTAGCTTCAGGGTTATCACTGTCTTTTTTTACGGATTTTTGTGCTGCATCTTTAGCTTTTTCATATTCTTGCATTGATAAATAAACTCTGCTTAATGATGCATTGACTTTTGCGTTAAATGCTTTTTTCTTGCTAAGAGCACTTTGTAGTGTTTTTACGGCTTTATTATAATCACCTTCGTAATAATAATAATTTCCTAAGTGGTAATTACGTTCTCTGTCTTTTTTTGCATTTTTATAAAGAACATATTGCTCAATAGAATTAACGCGTCTTTGAAGTTCTGCTTCCGTTAAATCTATTTTCTTTAAGT
Organism: Candidatus Gastranaerophilales bacterium; assembly: GCA_905236205.1. Taxonomy (GTDB): domain Bacteria; phylum Cyanobacteriota; class Vampirovibrionia; order Gastranaerophilales; family Gastranaerophilaceae; genus UBA6984. Next base: position 7,040 of record CAJOPF010000045.1, on the reverse strand, counting down.
GATTAACAAATTTCATTGCTTCCTGAGGTTTCATTCCGTTAGCATATATTTTTGCCTGAAGTATTTGGTAATTTATATTATCAGGATTTTGTGTTACCGCCACTTGAATGTATTGTTTTGCAATTGGTAATTTGTTTGCGTTAAAAGCAGCAAGTGCAAGTATGTAGTTTGCATAATCAAAATGTTCAAGGATATCGCTGTTTTCAAGCAATTCTTCCATTACCTCTTTGCTGCGGTCATTAAACATTATATCTGAATATGCCTCTGCAAGATATATTTCTTCATTATACGGTAGTCTTTTTTTAGGATAAAAGAATTTTTTTATATTATCAACGTGATTTTCTGTAATTTCTTTGTCGGACATTTTTCTGCATGCAAGTTCGGATAAGTAGAATAATCCGTAATCCGCCAATTTACCCGACATAATTGTGTAGCCAAAATCATTGGTATTTACGTTATCAAGTATATATTTGTAATCGTCGTAAGCTGCTCCGACGTTGCTTTGTTTGAATTTATCAGTGGCTTTAATAAACTCATTGAAGGCTTCAATTTGTGAAATTACAACGTTGAAATTGATTGAAAGCTGAGAAACTTTCATTGACGGGTCAAGCAGGTCTATTGTCAGCTCATTAAAATCATCATAAGTTGTGAGAGGTCGTTTTTCATTTTCGGCATAAACATTTTGAACAAATGCAAAAAATATTGCCAAAAATATTATTATGCCTTTTTTAATCATTTGCGGTATCCTCTACAAATTGACCGTAATAATAAGTATTGAAAAGACTGATTAAATTTTGTTGAGTATTATCAAGTGTTTCAGGCTCAAGTTTCATTGTGTTATACAAATCTCTTATTGTGTATTTTGAAAGGAATTTACCGTCTTCTTCTTTTAGTTCAAGGTGATTTTCTGTTAAAAATACTTTAATAATGCTGTCACAACGTAATTGCATAAATATATCGACAACATCACCGTCAAAGTGAGTTCCCGAGTCTTTCAATAAAATTCCTATAACTTTTTCAATAGGCATTTTATCACGATAGTGCCTTTTTGATGTTATTGCGTCAAAAACATCTGATACTGCCAAAATTCTTCCGCCCAAAGGTATTTCTTTACCATTATTATGTCTGTAATAGCCGGTGCCGTCAAATTTTTCGTGGTGAGAGCAAGCAATTTCTGCAATTTTTTTGAAATCATCAGACATATGAATTTTTTGCAAAATATCGTGCGTAATTTCTACGTGTGATTGAATATGTTTGTATTCTTCTTCTGTTAAGCGACCTTCTTTTTGAAGAACTGCATCACGAATACCAATTTTTCCTATGTCGTGTAATGTTGCGGCTTTTTCTATAATGCTTACATCATTATCTGACATATTCATTGCCTTAGCTATTAAAGAAGAATACATTCTTACACGACTTGAATGACCTGCTGTAATCTTATCGCGGGCATCGATAGAGGCTGCAAGTGTTTCAATAAAACTTTCAAATACAATTTTCTGTTCTTCTAACATTTTTTGCTGAGTTTTAAACAATTGAGCATTTTCCAGTGCAATACCTGCTGATGAACCGATAGCAACCAGCAAATCTTCGTCTTCATCCGTAAAATACCCTTCAATCTTGTTCAAAACCTGAAATGCTCCAATAATTTTTTGTTGTAAGTTTTTAATCGGCATACACAAAATTGTTTTTGTTTTATATCCTGTTTTAAAGTCAATTTCAGGATTAAAACGAGAATCGTTGTAAGCATCTTTTATGTTTATTGTTTCGCCTGTTTTTACACAGTGTCCCGCAAGACCTTTGTCCGCAGGAAAACGTATTTCAGAATTTTCAATACCTAATGCAACTTTTGACCATAATTCGTTGTGTTCTTTATCGAACAAAAATACGGTACATCTATCGGCTTGAATTGCCTCTTTTGTTTCTTCTGCAATAACTCTTATCAATTGGTCAATGTTTGTTTCGGCAGATACGGACTGACCGATTTTTACAAGTGCAACCAATGGGTCTCTTTTGTTTGAGAGTAACCCGTTTGAGGCTGCTTGTATTGATTCAAGGTATTCTGTTATTTTATCAAGAAGATTTAATTTATCTCCTTTGAATGCAAGGTTTTTGGCGTTTGTAAAATGTAATTTTGCCAAATCGAAACTTTTTTCGGTTTTGTATAAAATTCCTAAAACATATTCTACAAACGTTTTAGCTTCGTGGTCTTGAGTATACAAAGCCAGATATTTTGCATCTTCAATAAGGCTCAGAGCTTCTTCATAATTCTTTTTATCGTCGGTATATTCGATAAAACCTTCAATAGCAAGACAAATCGAAGTGTTAGCACCGTCATTATTGTTTTTGAATGAAGGCATTGCTTCACTCAACAAACTTTTGCACATTGAATAATTCTTTTTATTGAACTCTTTTACTGCTGTGTCAAGCAGATTTTTTGCATATTCTCTATCTTTTGTTTCCGATAAACTTACCATATCCATAACACACCCGTTAATTACAATTTCGTATTTTTATTGTACAATATTTATAAGAATATTTCAAAATATTTTTTTTTTAATTTAACGGAGAACCATAAATGCAAAAGATTACAATACTAATTCCGGTTTATAATGAAGTTAACACTTTGAAAATAATGCTTGAAAAGGTTGAAAATGCTGACTTCTGCGGATTGGAAAAAGAAATAATATTGATTGATGACTGTTCAACTGACGGTACAAAAGATATTTACCATTCTTTACCATATAAAGTTTTGTATCATGATGTAAACCAAGGTAAAGGTGCTGCGCTAAGAACAGGTTTTAAAGAAGCAACAGGTGATATAATAATTATTCAGGATGCGGATTTGGAGTATGATCCTGTTGATTACAAAGATTTAATTCAGCTGATAATTGATGACAAAGCTGATGTTGCTTACGGTACAAGATTAAATGGCGGTAAGCCTTCCAGAGCTTTTATGTTTCACCACTTGATGGGAAATAAATTACTCACTTTTATCACAAATATTTTATACAATACGACTTTAACCGATATGGAAACTTGCTATAAGGCTTTTAGAGCAGATTTTATAAAAGATATTCAAATTAAATCAAACAGATTTGATTTTGAACCTGAAATTACCGCAAAAGTTCTTAAAAAAGGTGCAAGATTGTACGAATTACCTATCTCTTACTACGGCAGAGAATATGCGGAAGGTAAAAAAATCACTTGGAAAGACGGTTTCCATGCAATTTGGGCTCTTATAAAATTTAGGTTTGTTGACTGATTTGTATATTTGGTAAGTTTGTGTTAAATTTATTTTAACAGGAGTCGAAATATGAAAAATTTAGTAGTAGGTGCAGGGCTTACGGGTGCTGTTATTGCGGAAAGAATTGCTTCCAAACTCAATGAGGAAGTTACTGTTATTGAGAAAGCATCTCATATTGGTGGTATGCATTATGATTACGTTGATAAAGAATCAAATATTCTTGTTCAGCCAAAACATTTGAATTTTCTGCATACAAACAGTAAGTTTATATGGGATTATTTGAACAAATTTGCGAAATTCCAACCTTTAGCTTTCAGACCGTTAGTATGCATTCAGGGTATAAATGCAACGATGCCGTTGTGTTTGTTAACACTTCACGAAGTTTTTCCTGAAGATTTTGCTAAAATGCTGGAAAATAAGTTGATAGCAAAATTTGGTTACAACAAAAAAATAACTCTTGCAGATATGCACAGAAATTTTGATGATGATTTGAAATTTTTAGCTGAGTATTTCTACGAAAATGTATTTAAACCTTATACAATGAAACAATGGGGCATTCCTGAACATTCAGTCCCTGATTGCTCAGACACTTATTATCCGTTTGATATAAGTATGGATGACAGGTATTTTAAAGAAAAATATCAGGCTGTTCCTGTTTGTGGCTGGACAAATATGATTGAAAATATTTTGAAACACAAAAATATTAAATTAAAGCTTAATACGGATTTTGCATCCGTTAATGTTGATAAATTTGACAGGATTTTCTATACAGGTTCTATTGATGAATTTTTTGATTACAAACATGGTGAGTTGCCTTATAGAAGTGTAGATGTCGTTTTAGATGATAACTTGACGGATTTAAACGGACAAACTTTTAATTATCCGTTCAACTTTGATTTTATAAGAGCAAATGTTTACAAAAAAGTTCTGCCAAACAGTGTTTATACCTCAGATAAAGATATTGTGGGTTTTGAATATATTGAAGATTTTGAATTAGGTAAAAACGAAAGATTTTATCCTATCAATAACCCTCAGTCTCAGGAAGTATACAGAAAATATGTTGAGGAAGCAAAAGATATGTATAACTTGTATTTTGCAGGCAGACTGGGTGAATTCAAATACTATGAATCAGATGAACTTGTAACCAGAGCCTTTGAAACAGTTGCAAGATTGATAGACTCAGGTGAAGAAGATGAAACAGTAGAAGAAGTAATTTTGCAAACGGAAAGTGAAGAAAGCATTGAAGAATGAAGAATATCTTTCATACGTTGATTATTTAAGGTCTGTTAATTTTGAACAAAAATTAGAAATCCTTAAAGAAAAGTATGCGGATAAAAAAGTTATTCTATACGGAACGGGACTTTTTTTGGATGCTGTTCTTGATAATTATGATATAAAAAATTATTTGAATATTATCGGTATAAGTGACAAAAGAATTAAAGAAGATAAATCTTATGATTATAAAGGTTTCAATGTCTATAAGCCATCGGCATTACGGGCTTTGAATTTTAACGTTGTTTTAGATACGGGGATATTGTTTGAGAATAATAAAAAATACTTAAGAGACAATCATTGTTTAAAAAGGGGAATTATTGTTCAAAAACTTGTACAAATACCTCTAACAGAGAAAATTACAAACTTTTTTAATAAAATTAAAGCTGTTTTTGGTTATTTGAAACAAAGCAAAAATCCTTTCTTAGCTTTGAAATATTTGTTTATCTGCGAAACAAGAGAAATTGTTTCAAAAACAAATTATATAGCGAATTTGAAGCGTATAAGAAAATCAAATAAGCCTATAAGAACGGCGTTTGTTTGTTCTGATGCTCAACATACGGATTTTGTCGGACTGTATAATCTTTTGTATTTTGACAAAGATTTTAACCTTTTTCCGATAATAATTGTTCCTGATAACCTTCTAGATACTGATGAAATTGATGAAGAAAAAATGAGTAAGTCTATGGGAATTTTTGATGCTTTTAATTTTAAGATAATAGATGGTGTTGATAGGCAAACAAAAGAACTTGCGTGTTTGCATGCCTTTAAACCGGATTTGATTTTTTATCAAAATCCAATTCATATAAAAGATGATTTTAATCCGTATAAAATGTCAAATACAGCATTGACTTTTTCTGTTGAATATTTTATCAAAGATGCAAATTTTGTATCCATGGGTTCTAAGTATTTCAGAAAACAAGTTTCTGATTTATGGAAAATTTTTGTTGGAAATAAAGAAGAAAGAAATCTTTATTCCGAGTATACAGACATTCAAAACAAGGATATTGTAAAAATTATAAACAGAAATATTAACTCAGGTATAGTAAAATATTTGAAAAAATGTCTAAAACGAAATTAGTTTAAAATTTTATCAGCAGAGTTAACGAATAAATTTACCCATTTGTGGCAAACTTCACTGTCTGATGAATTTATTGTTCCACCGCTTCTGTCATCGTGACCACCTGCTGTCAAATCGGGACAAACTGTTGATTTTATGTCATCAATTATTTGTTTTGCGTAATCTTTTTTTGTTAAGATACTCATTTTGTAAGTATTGTTTTCATTTGTAGGAAAAAATACGGCAATAGCGTCTAAACCTTCTTTGTTAAGCATTTCTTTACGGTATTCCGAAAGAACTTGTTTTGTTTTAGCGGTATCACGTCCTAAGCTTTCCCATTCTTTGTCGCCTTGTTGGATTTCAATGTAGGCAAATTTTCCGTTGTTTGAGTATTGAGTTCGTTTTGCAAGTGTATTTTTAAATTGAATTTCTTTATCTGTCAGCTTTGATTTATTGAAGAAGTGTGTAAGAACGTTAATTTTGTCAAATCCTGACATTTTTGATAAAACGTTGTTCATAACGGTTTTTGTATTGCCAAAATCACCTATTTTATCAGAAACGTTTATTTCTCCTGATTCTGATATTTTTGTGTAACCGTCTTTTGAAGTATCGTCTAACATGCCTGCCAAAAGCGATTTGCTTTCTTCTCTTGAAAGTTTGTGACCTATTGCATCAAAAAATCTTGAAATAATTGCGCAATTTGATTTTGCACTTGAATCAATATAAAAATCTTTTGATTTTAGTGCGGGCATGTTCTTTGCGTAAGCTTGTGTAACTTGGTTAAAGTTTGGTGCAATTTTGTCAGGATTATTGTGGTGGTCAAATCCCACAACATTGTTTCCGTAGCTCTTAATGTATTTTGCAACATTAGGAACAACTCGGTTTGCGGAGCTGAAATCTACGCAAAGAGCGATATCGGCTTTTTTTGTTTGTGTATTTATTTGGTTTGCTTGTATAATGTTGTATTTGTTTGAATTGTAACCGAAACAGTCTTTTCCGTCAGAAACAATAATTCTTGCTTTTACTCCTTGAGATTCCAAGTAAGAATACATTGCTTTTGCACTGTTAAAAGAATCTTCGTCGCTTGATGTGTGACAGAAAATGTCAACAGTTTTAGCGGATTTTAATTTGTTATTTATATGCTCAGCACAATTTTTAGGCATAACATTTGCCGTAAAATTAGGCTGAAAAAGATATTTTTGACTATTTATAATCATCGATACACAAACAAACCTATACTTATTTATAAAGTATTTATTTATCAAAAAATTGCCATGGAACGTTAAAATTTGGTAACTATATACTTGTTTACACAAAAATATTACCACATTTCTTTGACCGCAAAGAAATGTGGTGCAAAGAAACTCCTGCCCTATACTGTCTTGGATTTGCTCCACGCTCAGAAAGTTTCGCCTATGTGCTTTGCACAAGTCAGCTCAATTTCCTCGCTATCCGAATTCCGCT
>CAJOPF010000044.1 GCA_905236205.1 Candidatus Gastranaerophilales bacterium | reverse complement strand
ATTCAGATTAAAATAAAAAAGAAAGGTACAAAAATGAAAGTTAGAAGTTCAGTAAAAAAAATTTGTGATAAATGCAAATGTATAAAAAGAAAAGGCAGAATTGCCATAATTTGTGAAAATCCAAAACACAAACAAAGACAAGGCTAATCTTCGCTAGGGTGTAGTGAGCAAAGCGAATGAAACCCGAAACAATGCGTAGCTCCGATTTGAGCGACTAAACGAAGTTTAAAAGCGAAAGCTAGGAGCGAGCGGGGCGAATGATTAGATTAAACAAATAACAAGTAAAGTAAAAACACATTAAATAAAGGAAGAAGAAATGGCAAGACTATCAGGGGTAGATTTACCTCGTAACAAAAGAATGATTATCGCATTGACTTACATTTACGGTATCGGGCCTGCTACAAGTAAAAAAATCTTGGAAAAAACAGGTATATCAGAAGATTTAAGAACTGATGATTTAACTGATGCTGATATTAAAGTATTGCGTGAAGAATTAAGTCACTACGAAATAGAAGGTGATTTGAGACGTTCAGTATCAATGCATATTAAACGTTTACAAGAAATTAACTCATACAGAGGAATGCGTCACAAACGTTCATTACCTTGCAGAGGTCAAAGAACAAAAACAAACGCAAGAACTCGTCGTGGTAAAAAAGGTTTGGCAATCACCAAAAAGAAAACAGCATAGTTAAAGTAGAGAAAATATCAATTAAGTAAAAGGAAATAAGACAATGGCAAGACCAAAGACAACAAAGAAAAAAGAAAAAAAGAATGTATTACAAGGTGTTGTTCACATTCAGTCAACATTTAATAATACAATCGTTACTTCAACAGATACTCAAGGTAATGCAATTGCTTGGGCAACTGCCGGTGCATCAGGTTTTAAAGGTGCAAGAAAGGGTACTCCATTTGCAGCTCAATCAGCAGCAGAACAAGTTGCAAAAAAATCAATTGACCAAGGTATGAAAAAAGTTGAAGTATACATCAAAGGACCTGGTTCAGGTCGTGAAACTGCAATCAGAGCTATCCAAGCTGCAGGTTTGGAAATTACACTAATCAAAGATGTTACTCCAATTCCTCACAACGGTTGCAGACCTCCTAAAAAACGTAGAGTATAGTATTAATAACGGTTAGAAAGAAAAAGGAAAATAAAATGTCAAAATATACAGGAGCAAGAAATAAATTATTCCGTAACTTTGGAGTAAAAGACTTATCAAACAGAAAGTTGACATCTTCTATGCGTCAAACTGCATCAGGTCAACACGGTGCTGTTAGAAAAAAACTTTCTGAATATGCGTTGCACTTAAATGAAAAACAAAAAATCAGATTAACATATTTAGTATCAGAAAAACAATTCTCCAGATATTATACTGAAGCTGCAAGAAGAAAAGGCGTTACAGGTACTATTTTATTACAATTGTTAGAATCAAGACTTGATAACGTTTTATTCAGAGCAGGTTTTGGTATTACAAGAAAACAATCAAGACAAATTGTTAATCACGGTCACGTTTTGGTAAACGGTAAAAAAGTTGATATCCCTTCTTATTTACTAAAAGCCGGTGATGTTGTTACAATCAAGGAAAGAAGTCAATCATTCGTAAAAAGTGTAATCGAAATGATAGACATGCCTTGTGAATCTGCTTGGATTACAAAAGATAAAGATGCTATGAAAATAGCATTTGACAGAGTTCCTGAAAGAGAGGAATTAGATCCTGAATTGAAGGAACAACTTGTAATTGAGTATTATTCAAAATAGTAGCATAGCTCACAAATGAATAAATAATGTAACAAAATCAAAAATCAGGAGACTAAATAATATGGATTTAAAAATTAAAACAGTAAATACAACAACAGATTCAAACGGTTCTCAATACGGTAAATTTGTTATTGAACCTTTAGCAAAAGGTTTTGGTAACACAATAGGTAACTCATTAAGACGTGTTTTGTTATCAAGTCTTGAAGGTACTGCCGTAACAGCAGCAAGAATTGAAGGTATTACTCACGAATACACTGCTATTCCTGGTGTCGTAGAAGATGTTATGGATGTAACTTTAAATTTAAAAGGTTTGGTAATCAAAACTGATTCAAAGGAACCTCAAACTTTAAGATTAGATATAGATCATGCAGGACCTGTTCTTGCTTCTGATATCCAATTACCTGCAGGCGTAAAAGTTGTAAATCCTGACTGGTTAATTTGTACAATAGCAGACGGTGGCAGCTTCCACGCTGATATCGTTGTTGAAACAGGTAAAGGTTACGTTCCTCATGATGTACCAAGAGATTCTAAATCAGCTCAAGCAATTGATATGTTACCTATAGATGCTACATTTATGCCAATTAAACGTGTTGCATACAATGTAGAACCAACTCGTGTAGGTGATTCTATTGATTTCGATAAAGTTACTTTGGAAATTTGGTCAAACGGTTCAATTGATGTAACTACTGCATTATCACAATCTGCACAGTTATTGATTGACCACTTTATGCAAATCGCTGCAATTACAGGTCAACCGGTAGTTGTTAACCAACCAAATCAAATTTTGGAAGATGATGTTGTTGATGAAGAACCTTCAACTACAATAACAATAGAAGAATTAGAATTATCTGTTCGTGCATATAACTGCTTAAAAAGAGCAAGTATCAATTCTATGTCTGAATTATTGAAAAAATCAGAACATGATTTATTAAATATCAAAAACTTCGGTAAAAAATCTTCAGATGAAGTAATCGAAAGATTACATCATTTCGGTTTGGATTTAGCTCCAAATCCTGAATTACCTGAAGAAGAATTAGTATAAAATCAATATTAAAAATAAAAGGATAGAAAAATGAGACACTTAACAAAAAAACATACGCTCGGAAAGGCAAAAGACCAAAGAGATGCCTTATTGCGTGCGTTAGCAACAGAGTTATTTACTCATGGCGAAATCAAAACAACATTGGCTCGCGCAAAAGCATTGAGACCTTATGTTGAACAACTAATCACTCTTGCAAAAAAAGGTGATTTAACATCTCGCCGTCAAGCTGCAAAATTCATTTACGACAAAGAAATCGGTAAATTTATTGATGTAGCAACAGGTGAAGTTTTTGAAACCGTTGAAGAAGGTAAGAAATTGCCAAAACAAACTGTTTTGAGAAAATTATTCTGTGTAATCGGCAAAAAATATACTGACAGAAACGGCGGTTATACAAGAATATATCACTTACCGCCAAGACGCGGAGATGCCAGCGAAATGGCATTGATTCAATTAGTATAATTATATGACCAGATATTCGTTTTTAATACAGTATCAGGGCAGAAATTATGCAGGCAGCCAAATTCAACTTGATGAAAATGGTAAAGAACAACCCACTCCAACCATTCAGGGTGAACTTGAGCGAGCCATTTGCACATTGACAGGAGTCCAAAAGACTCCAAATAATACGAGACCAATAAAAACGGTCTTTTCCGGAAGAACCGATACGGGTGTAAATTCCACAGGTCAAACAGTTCATGTCGATTTAGATAATAAAATTGTTGCTTCTGAATTTATCAAATCAGTCAATGCACTGTTACCGAAAGATATTTCAATATCGGATGTACACGAAGTATCAGATGACTTTCACGCTCAAAAATCAGCGAGACGAAGACATTACAGATATGTATTTTTAAATCGTAATCAAAGAAAAGCTTTTGATGGTGATTTATTGAGAGTGGAGCAAGAATTAAATATTGAAAGAATGAATGATGCATTAAGTTACTTGATAGGAGTTCATGATTTTTCAAGTTTTAAAAATTCCGGAAGCTCTAATCCCTATCCGATTTGTGAAATATACGAAGCAAGTTGCTGGGTGAATGATGATATGGTTGTTGTTGATATCATAGGAAACAGATTTTTGTATAATATGGTAAGAATAATAATCGGAACATTACTTGAAATAGAGCGTAAAAACGAAAATCCTGAATATATGAAGTCTGTGTTAGATGCACTTGACCGAAATAAAGCAGGTAAAACAGTGTGTCCTTCGGGATTAACACTATTAAAAGTAGAATACTAACAAATAATGGAGAAAGAAGCATGAAAACATATTCAGCAAAACCTCTTGAAGTAGAAAGAAAATGGTATGTAATTGATGCAACAGACGAAGTTTTAGGTCGTTTGGCTGTTAGAGTTGCAAACATTTTGAGAGGAAAAAACAAACCGGAATATACGCCAAATGTTGATACAGGTGACTTTGTAATTGTAATAAATGCTGACAAAGTTAAAGTTACAGGCAAAAAAGAAACTGACAAAATCTATTACCACCACACAATGTATCCGGGTGGATTAAAGAGTGCAAGTTTCAAAGAGTTAATGGAAAAAGATCCTAGATTAGCTATTGAAAAAGCCGTAAAAGGTATGCTTCAACACAATACATTAGGTGATACTCAATTTACAAAATTAAAAGTGTATGCAGGACCAGAACATCCTCATGCTGCACAAAAACCTATTGTATTAGAAAAGGAGGCTAAATAATGGCAGATAAAGAATTTATTGCAACAGGTCGTAGAAAAACTTCAATCGCAGTTGTAAAACTTGTAAAAGGTAAAGGCAGAATTTTCGTAAACGGAAGAAAATTGATGGATCATATCGGAAACAAGCCTGCAATTGAAATGATGGTTTTCAGACCGTTAGTATTGACAGAAAATCAAGATAAATATGATGTAAGAGTAAAAGCTGTCGGTGGCGGAGTTGTATCTCAAGCCGGAGCTATAAGACATGGAATTGCAAGAGCTCTTGTAAAAGCAAACGAAGAATATAAAAATGTTCTAAGAGCAGAAGGGTTATTAACTCGTGACCCACGTGTTAAAGAACGTAAAAAATACGGTCGTAAAAGAGCAAGAAAAAGATTCCAATTCTCAAAACGTTAGTATTTATTTTTTTCTGCATAATATATATAACAAGGCATGCCAAAAGGCATGCCTTAAATATTTTTAAATTTACAAATACTACAATTATTACATCGTTCAGGAAATATAACAGGTTCTAAATTTCCACTTGTACCCTTTATAAAAATAATAGCATTGTGCGGGCAAATATCTTTTAGCGTTTCATTATTGACAATTAAATTTTCTTGTTCATTATTTTTTTTTTCTCCAACAGGTTTGTTTTTAAAATCAGTTATATCTTCGATGCTTATATTATATTTATCAGCAATAGCGTAAAAATCTTCTTTATTTTTTATTTCTTTTGGTAGTCGCTTGTAATATTTTGTTATTTTCTCTTTAAGTGCTGATTTATACCCTTCAAATGAACCATTTTCTTGTAAATAAGGTACTATTAAATCAATAGTTTTAACAAAATCCTTATATTTTTCCTCTAAAGATAAGTCTGCAATATGTGTTATGCTATCAGTTCTTTGTCGATAGTTATAAAAATAATTATTTACGAAAACTATTTTCAGTTTTTTAGGTGTAACTAAACGCCAAAATTGATAAAAATCTTTCCATATATCTCGATATTTAAAATTTAAAGCGTTTAAATATAATTCTTTTTTTATGAGTTTATTTGTTGTGCCAGTATTAATTTTATTTATATTTTCTGGACTTATAAATTCAACATCATTCTTTCTATTTTTATTAGAATAGACATCACGATATTTTATAAATGTTTTATCATTTTCAATATATTTGTAATTACATAAAGCAATGTCTGATTTTGTTTGTGTTATTTTTTTATACAAGATTTTATATGTGTTTGGCTCTAAAATATCATCAGGGTCTAAAGTTCCTATATAATCAGCTCTTGCTACCATTGCTCCACAATGTTTAGCTACAACTTCACCTTGATTAACTTCTTGATGTAATACTTTTATTCTGGAATCTTTTTGTGCATATTCTAAAGCAATTTCATAACTATTATCTTGGGAACAATCATCAACACATATTATTTCGATATCTTTTAATGTTTGATTTATTAAACTGTCTAAAGCTTCTCTTAAATAAGAACCTACATTATATATAGGTAAAATGACTGATACTTTTGGCTTATTAGTAAATTCCTTTTGGTTGGTATGTGATTTTATATTTTTTAATAAGTGATTATATATTTTTGTTGCAGAGTGCTTATTAAAATCAAATATTTTTTCAACTAAATTTTCCCTTTTTTCTTTATTATAATCATTTTGTTTTAATGCAATTTCATCCAGCAATATTGAAAGTTCTTCATTATTATGTGCTTCATAATATTCAGAAACAATTTTTTTACCTAATGCATTAAGTTGTATTCCTTTTTTGCTGACCAATCTTATCAAAGGTTTTTTACTTGGCAAATATTCTGCCAAAAAAGAAACACAATCAGTTAACATTAGATCGGAAGTTTTGAATATGCCAAAATAGTCACCTTGTGTGTAAACCTTACCTATAGTTTCCCATTCTGCAAAATATTCATCGACTTCTTTTTGTGTCATCAAATGACAATTTAAAAGTGCAAATTTTAAGCGTGGGTGAGGTTTAAAAATAAATGTCGTTTCAGGGTGATTTTTTGCCCATTCTAAAATATATTTACCGTTTTGTGCAAAAGTGGATAATTGCAAAACATTATCCATAGAATGATGAGGGGCATAAATTATTTTAAATTTGTCAGAATCTTTCCACCAAAAATTTTGATTTGTAGGATTTGAGTTGAGATAAACATCCAGTTTTGGATAACCTGTAACAACACAATTTTTTCGATTTCCTTTTTTTAATTTATCATAATCTTTTAATAAGATACTATTTTCAATAAAAAATTTAAATAAATATTTATGAAAAGTTTGATTATAAGCTTGCGAATAGCGTATTACCATATAGCTATATGGTACATAGCAACAAAGAGCATATTTTGATACAATTGCCGGTGTAAATTCCTTGTTTAGTCCCCAAGGTTGTTCGTAAAAAATGATATCAGGTTTAAAGGTTTTTAAATCAATATATTTGTCATCTTTATACATGTATTTTACATTTAAACCTTTTGATTTAAAAAAATCATAATTTGATTCAATACTTTCTCTAGTAGTATCTTTTTTGTTATGAACAGTATTAAGTATACTTACAAGTACCAGTGGCTCAAATTCTTTACTCTTTGCAAATTCATCATAGACTGATTGATAAGCCCATTTTGCATTTTCAGTTACGATAAAAACTACTTTTATAGGCTGCTTATTTGTAAGTTTTTTACCTAAACGTAAAAGGATTGATTTGTAGTTTTTATTTATTCTTTTCAAATTAGTTTCTGTTTGAATATTAATTTTTATAAATCCAAAAATTTTATATTTTTTATAACCATTGTCTTTTTTGATTTCTACTAATGGTTTTATAATTTTGGAAATATAGTTATTTATTTTCCATTGTATATTGTAGTTTTTTTCTTTTTCTTTAAGAAGGCTAATTACATTATTATAAATCTTAGTATTGTTTTCTTCTTTTTCAAAAATAGTTTTTTCAGGGAACAAAAATTCCAAAAAAGATTGATATTTAATAATATGTTCGGTTTTGACACTTATAGAATCATTTAAACATAAGAGTATTGGTGTAGTTTTATTAATTAAATCAAGCATTTTTGCGCCTGATGAGATTCCTGTATATAAGGAATCTTTGTGTCCAAAATTATTTGTTTTTTTTATTTTAATTAATTTACATTTTTTTTGACTATACATATATAGAGAAATTAATATTCGTTGTATTCCTTTTCCTCTAAATTTTTGATATATAACATTATTAAATTCATCCTTAAATTCATTTATACATTCAAGGTAATATGTTTTCGTGTAAGCATCCATGTTATGTTGCGGGCATAAAAAAATTTTTTTATTATATTTTTTACCAAAAATATTAATTGATTGACGTATATTTCTGTGATACAAATATTTTCTCAATAATTTTTTGTTTGCAGTTTGTTTTAACATTCTAATTATTGGTTTTCCTTTTTTATCAAAAAAGAAAGATGGTTTCACCAGTCTTTTAATAAAGCAGTCATCATTTGCCAAAATAAAATGTTCTGAAAGTCCGGGAATATTTACTATACAACTTTCTATTGCATTAGAGTTAAATGTAGGTAATGCATTAGCAGGCATTATTGTTTTATGGTCAATTATTTTTATTTTCTGGCGATTTTCTTCATTTAAGTTGAGCCATTTGGGAATTTGACCGTTTGTAACAATAAAAATTTGATTTATCCAAGGCGCATTTTTTATAACTGAGCGTAATGAATATCTTAATTCTTCATTGTCAATATATTTATGATCATTGTTACTTTCTGATATTGGTATATTTAATTTTCCTTCCCAGTAATTTCTTGATTTTATAAATTCAGGGTCGTTGCCGTCTACCCATAAGTATACAAGATCAACTTTTTTTTCATCCAATAAACTTTTCATATTTCCTCCTATAAAAACAAAAAAATTATAACATAAAGAAACATAAATGTATCTTTTTATAAAAATAAAACATTAAGATAGTTAATAAAAATAACCTAGTGTATTAAATTTGGAAGGGATATAGGTGTTTTAAATAATGTTTTTTGATAAAAAATTTATAGGACAAAAATTTAAAGAATATAGGAAAAAGTTGCATTATAATCAAGAGAAAGTGGCAGAAAAAACAGGCATTGCAGAAAAGCATTATGGTAGACTTGAAAGGGGAACATGTATGCCTACTCTTGAAACTTTTTTCAAAATTATTGATGTTTTGAAAATACCATTATCCGAATTTGGAAAAATTTCAAATTTAGCCGAAGATGATAATAGAAATAATCTGATTAGAGAAATTTATTTAATAATAAAGAATTAGAAATATTGAAGGATTTTATAAATGTTGTGAAAAAATTGAGGTAAATTTTTCTGTTTAACATGTCAAAAAAGTCCAAAATAGGCTTGAATACTGAAAAGGCAATTTTTGTCAAAAAAAATACTTTATATAGGAGTAAGAAATAAATAAAAAAATAAAAACGGATACGTTGCAAACTTGTGCAAAGTGCCGTAGATAAAGGTTTTATACTCTCTCTCTTAATATCCTCGTGTTTATTTAATGTTTGCCAATAAGTTGGCAAACTTTTTTTTGCAATAATGGATTAAATTTATTTTTATGGTAATTTTTTAGTATGAAATTTTTAAACAAAATAATAAATTGGTTTCATATTCATCGATTTTTATTTTCAACATTGTTTATTTTTTGTGCAATTTGTTTATTTTGTTTTACTGCGTATAAAAATGTTAAAATATTAAAAGTTCCATACTTTAGAACTTTATACGATAACGTGTACGTAAACTTTGAAATCCCTTTTTATCTGGTTAAAAGAGTTGCTATCGGTTTTGATGATGATTTAAAAAACATATATTGGGATAACATACCGTTAAATTTTGAAGATAATTATTATTTTTATTCTTTTGATTTCAGAAGTAATGCCAAAAATGTTTATATTACTATTAACAAAAAGCTTTTTGATAAAATCATACCGCAGATAAAATCGGTAAATTTGGTTGTAGGCAAAAAGTTTTATTATTTTGATAATGAACAAATTAGAAATTTTGAAAAATCCGAAATTACGTATAAAGGGACTCGGATTATCAGATTAAAATTCCCCGATTATGCGCGAAAAATTCAGGGGGCAGAGCATGTCGGATATAATGGAAATTACCATGCTTGTGTTTTGGTCTTTTTATCGTTTTTTTACAACATAAAATTATATATACTTCCTTGGATATTATTTTTTATCGGATTATTCATCATGCCGTCCGCAAAATGGAAAGCTCCGCCATATTTAATCGGAAGTATTATTTTTATTTTGGCATTATTTTTACGTTTTAATATGTATTCAGAATACGGATTTTGGTGGGATGAATTATATACGGCATCAATTGTCGGAAAACCCAATTTAGCAGATTTTTCCGAATTCTTTGCAGACCCTGCAAATCCTGTTATGTTTGCTTTATTATCAAAATTCTGGACAAGTGCATTTGGCTGGAATATTGAAGCTATGCGAGTACTTCCTGTTATATTAGGCTCTTTGGGTGTTTTATTCCTTTTTGCCTTACTAAAGGACAGAACAAATTTAAAAATTGCATCAATCGGTTCTTTTATTTTTGCAATTTCCATTTTTGCAATTTCTTATTCACAAGAATACAGAAGCTATTCTCTTTCTATGTGTTTGGCTCCGCTTGAGGTCTATTTGTTATTCAAAGTATTGGAAAAGAAAACTTTAGACTATTATATTTTATTTACTGTTATTTCCATATTTTTAGTAAATAACCATTTATTTGCTTTGGTATTTATCTTTTTAAATTTTGTTTACGGGTGTTGGTATATTGTATCAAAGGAATATCAAATCAAAAAAAATCTTATAAAATTTTTTGTATCGCATATTTTAACGGCATTGTCATTTATGCCTTTTGTGTTTATAACTTTTTGGCGGGATGCTGTTTTAACAAATTATAATGATTGGATTGATAAAACTGATATTAGTGTTTTGTATGAATTAGTAAAAACAACTTTCGGTAGTGTTAGTCTTTTAGTCTTTCTTGTAATTTTATGTATATTCTTTTTGATATTTGCCTACAAATTTAAAAATAAAGGATGGTATGTTGATTTATCGGATAAAAGCAAGGGGTTTATTACTTATTTAATTTTTCTTTTAACTTTATTTTATGTTTTGACTATAAGTTTTTCTTTTTACAGACCAATAGTTGTAAATAATTATTATATCATAGTTTATCCGTTTATAATTTCTTTGTTTAGCTCTTTAGTTCTTCTTGAAAGAAAATATAAAATAATTACGATTTTACTGAGTTTTTCACTCCTGTATTATTCAAGTTGTCAAACATATAATAATTCTTGGAAGGTTGCAAGAACGGCAAACTATATGTATGACGTTGCTGTTCAGCAGCTCAGTATTTACAAAGATGCAAAAGTAGTTGTTCTTCTTGATCCAAAGACTCTGGGAAGAATTTTTTATCCGATGGAGCGTCTGATTTGGGACGAAAATTACAATAATGTTGAAAAAGGTTCTAGATTGGTAACGGATATTGCAAAAAAATATGCGAAAAAGAAGGGTAAATATATTATCTGTGTTTTTTGGTCAGAACTGAAAGATGAAGATAAAAAGATTTTGTATAATGAAAAAAAGCCTTACAAATATCATGTTGATACAATAAAAGTTCCGTATTCAGACCATAAAGTTACAAGAATCATGCTGAATATGGATAAAAAATAATATATTATATTTGTCTTAGAAATTTGTTTATTATGTAAAAACATGTTACAAATAATTCTTTTTTACGGCAAAAAAATTTATTATGGTTTTTGTATAAACAGGTCATCAGCAAGAAAGTGTGTATTATTTAATGTTTATTACAAATGTATCTTTTAGTGGCGTATCAAGCATAAATAGCGTGAAAAAATCGCCTGTTACAAGTGTTTCTTTAAAGCATGATACTTTTGAAAAATCAGCTTATAACCCTCAAAATTTTACAGCTCAACTTGAAAGCTATAAAGATAAAAAAGGTAAACCTGTTTATAATAAACAGCATATAACCGAAATAGTAGGTAATGTAAATAAAAATCCTGAAAAATATGACGCAATAAGAAATATGGCGGCTTTGCCAAATACAAAAGGTAAAGAACTTGTAAAATTATCAATGCTGAATGTTGATAAATTAAATGTGTTGAACGAATATGCTCTGACTAAAAATAATAAAGGCACTGCAAAATATTCGGGCAACCAAATATTAAAATTATCTTCGCTGACGGTTCCTGATTTACAGAGAGTAAAACCTCTTTCAAATACCACATTACGTGCTGACCAAATTGTGGGTATTTCTGCCGATAAGAACTTGAATATTGAAAAGTTAAGCAAGAAAGTTAATGAAATGGAAAACGCTTGCGGTAAATTAACTTTAGATAAAGTTTCTTTCAAAAAAGATGTTTATGACCCTGAAAATGCATACGTTTTAACAGGAACAATGATTACAGGCAGAGAAAAATCAGAGTTGCTGGATAAAAATCTAAACCGTTTGGCAATTTCTGAAACCACAACATATACATCAGATAAAAACAAAGAGTACATAATTACAAAAACAAACGATTACAGAAATAATACAACTTCAAAAGTAAGGTCTTACGTAGATAAAGACGGTTATCCTATTGTGGAAAATCAAGTACGTATTGTAAGAGACAAAAACGGCAAAGTACAAAAAACGGAATATATGGCTCCGTCAGAAGTAAAAGGTGTTTTTGATATCAAATATGTTTATCCGAACGGAAAAGAAGAACAAATTTCTTCAGGTAAAATCGATAAAAAAACAGGTATTGTTTCCGTAAAACGTGATATGAAATCTTTAGACGGAACAAGAACAGAATATTTATATGAAAATGATCCTCAAGGTAACAGAATTATCGATTACAAAATTACGGATGAAAACGGTAAACAACTCTTGAAATATTCTCAAACTCTTGAAGTTATTGACGATAATAAATTTATTACAAGCAAAAACGATAAATCTTATGAGGTTTCTGTAAGCCAAGATAAAAATATTATGACCGTAAAGGATTTAAAAACGGAAAAAGAAAATAAATTAAATCTTGGCAGCATGCTTCGTGGAGACAAAGTTTCAATGTTGAACTTGTTGAAAAAATTCCCTGGAGAAGAACTAATTGCTCTGAAAGATGTTACAAACATTCTGAAAGGCATGAAGAAAATGGATGATTGCTGCTACTGGCCTGATAAGAAAGAAATAGACGTAGTAGACGATTTATACTCAGTTCTTCATGAATTGGGACATGCCAAAGATTATAAAAACGGCGGACATGGTATAACCGCTAAAAAAGATGTTCAAGAAGTTTTTGATAAAGAAAGAAACGCTTTTAATAAAGCATTTCCTAACGCACAAAGAGAACATATCAATTACTTTATTGATGTGGAAGAACATTATTCTGGTTTTAGAGGCGGACTTGAAGAAACCGTTGCCGAATCAAACGCATTATTAAATTCATATAACGGTGAATTGGATATTGCAGCTCGTTCTCAATATTTGCAACAATATTTTCCTAAAACAATTGCAAAATTGGCAGAACACTTGTATAATACGTAATTAGAAGATAAGCAGGTAAAATAAAATGGAAATAAATAAAATAACAACACCTCAGGTTGTCAAACCTGAAAGTAAAAAACAAACAGAACAAATAAAAGATAACGGATTAAAAGAGGACTCTTTTCAAAAAACTTATGACGTAAATACCGTTATGAAAAGTATATTGGATATTGAATTGAATCCTGGTGTTCAAAAATTCAGATATCCGCAAATTACGGATAAAATAAGGACTACTTTGACAGCAGAACCCGCAAAGTGTGAGTTTGCACTAAAATTGGCTCCTCAAAAAAATATTACGCAAGTTGGTTTAAAATCAATCTTGGAAAAACCTATTGAAGAAGTTAAGGCTATTTCCGATATCTTGACCATAAGTGATAAAAAAGGCGAATTGAAATTTTCTGAAGCTGATGCTTCCGAAATATACAAAAATACAACAATGGAAGAAAAACAGAAAATTCAAAAATTATCAACTTGTCCTCTTGACGGCTCAAATATAATAAAAGCTGCAAAAGAAAAAGGTCTTAATGTAGAAAAAGTTGCTAAAAAAGCAGAAGAAATTGCAAAAATATATGATGAAAAGGATTTATCCGGCGTTACTTTTGCAAGAGATGCGTATTCAAAAGGTGATTATACAATTAAAGCGGAAAACTATTTGAGAGATTCCGTAACAGAAGTTTTGGACAATAATTTAAACAGATATGCTATCGAATCTTCAAAAAGATATATAAACGGCGAAAAAACTTATGTTGTAAAAAAAGTAACAGATTACAGAAATAATACTGTTGCAAAAACCCGTTATGAAAAAATTGACGGCATGTATCAAGCAACTCATGAAATCAGAATTTTAAAAGATAAAAACGGTAAAGTAAAACGAACTGAATATACTGAACCTTCTCAAATAAAAGGCGTAATGGATATTAAATATATGTACCCTAACGGAGAAGTAAAACAAATATCTTCAGGTAAAGTTGATAAAAAAACAGGTATAACATCAATAAAAAAAGATATGGTTTCGTCACTAGGTACAAGAACGGAATATCTTTTTGAAGATGATCCGCAAGGTAACAGAATTTCAGATTACAAGATTACGGATAAAAACGGCAAAGTATTGCTGAAAAACAGTGAAACTTTTGAAGTCGTAGGAGAAAATAAATTTATTTCTTCAAAAAATAATGAAAAATATGAAATTACGGCAGACAAAGACAGTGTTACCGTTGTGGATATGAATAATCCGAAACGAACCGCAACCTTTAAACGCGGTGTTGAAATTGTCGGCGATGAAGAAGAAATAATAAAAGTTTTAAAGAAAATGCCCGGCGGTGAATTGCTTAAGTTGAAAGAAAATGTAGGTGAGCTTGAAGGTACAACTGAAGTTCTAAAATCGTATTCAAGAACAGGAAAGGATAAACGTACAATTCATACCGGAGATGACTTGTTTGTAATTCTTCACGAACTTGGTCATGCTGTTGATATGAAAGATGTTGATATGAATAAAACGGAAGAAACTATAAAGAATGCCGTATTTGAAGATAAAAAATTCAACGAAATTTATGCAAAAGAAAAAGCTGCCTTCAATAAAGCCTTCCCTGATACGCAAAGAAACCATATTGCATATTTCATTAACCATGAAACACACTATAACGGTGAAATCGGCGGAAGAAAAGAAACAATAGCAGAAAGTAATGCTCTTTTGACAACGGCAAAAACACACGAAGTTCTTGCGATGCGTTCTCAATATTTGCAACAACACTTCCCTGAAACGATTGCTTATCTGAATGAAAAATTAAATGAAGGTAAAAAAGCCTAGATAATATAAAAAAGCACTTCCGCAGGGAGTGCTTTTTTAAAGCAAAAAAAAGCCTGATTTTATAAATCAGGCCTATGTTTTTTAATAAAACATTTTAAAGGTAGGTAGTGTGTGTGTGTAAGTGTGAGTAGTTAAGTTAGTATGTGTAAAAACTTTTTCTAAAACTTACTTTTTATTGAAAATTAAGTTTTAAATCTACTTTGTTGTTGAATGCTATCATATTCATATATGAAAATAGCATATCAGATCTGTCTACAAATTCAGGATTGTTACTTGTTGGAACAACTGCTCCGTCAACTGTTTGATCGTTTAATTTTAATTCTTGTACTGCCATACTCTAACACCTCAAAATTTTATTTCTCACTCTTACATCTCTATAAAGTATTTTTGAAAAGTTCGATTTCAAATTTTGAAAAATTTGTTACAAAAGTTAATAAATACCCCCGAAAGCATGAATTTAAGGCAATTTTCATGTGAAGGAAGTTTTTATATATATGTAAGGTTATTTTAGAAGTTATTGGTAAAATGGTTCAAGGTATAGGTTCACAATCAAATGTATATGCATTAAAAGATTTAGTAAATCTTGCAAAATACGCAACCGGCGTACCTCTAACAAATGATGCAGAGAAGTTAACAATAAAAGATGTAGCTAGTTATCCTGCAATGTTATGCGGATATGAAGGCTTCCAATGGTTAAAAAGTAATAAAGGTAAATATAAACAAGCATTTGCACAAGTTGTTCAAAATGGTAAAGATGCAAATGCAGTTTTGAAAAATGCAGGTGTACAAGGCGTTTTACGTGTAGCTGATGCAAAAGAAATTTTAGCTAACATTCCTCAAGCTGATGCATTGAGCAAATTGTCTACAAAAGCTCAAGATTTATACAAAGCAGCTCAAACAGCAGCAGAAAACGCAAAAGCAAATCCTGCAAATAAAGATTTCTTAAAAGAAGCTGCAAGTGCATTCGCAAAAGCTGATGCTGCAGCATACGCAGAAACTTCAGCAAATGCAAAAGGTATTTTTGCAAATGTTGGCAAAAAATTAGGTTTAACAAAATTAACTCAAGCTAAAAAAGATTTAGCAGCAAAATCACCTACATTCAAAAAATGTATGGATGCATACAATAATGAAGCTGGAACATTTATGTTGGTTGTAGAAGGCGGTGTTGAAGCTATGACTAACGTAGTTCCTACATTCAAACAATTAGGTACTAAAAGAGGTTTCAAACAATTAGGCCGTTCAACAACAAAAGTTTTAGCATCTGTTGCAGGCTGGGTAGCAGGTTCTGTATTAGGTTCAAAAGCCGGTAATGTTATTGGTGCAGCAATAGGAAACAATAAAGCAGGTGCCGTAATCGGTGCTGTTGCAGGTAAAGTTGGTTCTTATGCAGTTGGTACTATCGGTCAACATTACGCTGTTAAAGGTGTTCAAAAAGTTCTTGGTAAATCTGAATTAGAAAAAGCAAGAGAAGAAGAAGCTATGAAAATAGCAGAAGCAGCACAAAATGATCCTGAAGTATTTGATGCATTAGTTGAACAAGCTGCTCAAAGACTTGCTATTGAAGGTGAAGAAACTGCTGAATCAAAAGCTGTAAATTCTACATTAAGAAACTTAGTTGAACAAAAAACAGCTGCAGAACAAAAAACATCTCCAATGATGTCAAGAGAAGAATTAAAAGCTTACGCTGATAAATTAGCAGATGCTCAACCTGCAGCTAACGTTACAAATCCTGTAAAAACAAACGGTTACACAGGTTATATTCCTTCTGCAGCAGCAGCTCCTATCAAAGCTCAACCACAAGTTCAAGCAGCTAATGTTCAAGCAAAAGCTGAAGATGAAATGACTCCTGAAATGAAAGCTCTTTTAGCAAGAGCTGACAGAGTTATTGCAAACGGTTCAAAATATGTAGATAAAAAATAATTAAAATATTTAATATTATAAAAATCCCGAAATGATTGGCCTTGAAAAGTCCGAATTTCGGGATTTTTTATTTTGGAAACAAGTATATCATATACAGTGGTGAGGGAGGAGTTATGTCTAATAAACGTATAAAAATAATGTTGGTTGAAGACCAAAAGTTAATGAGAGTGGGGATTAAATCATTATTTGAAGATTCAGAAGACATGGAAATTATCAAGGAGACCGAAACTGCTAAGGAGGCAATTGAGTGCGCCCGTATTTTAAAGCCTGATGTTGTGCTTATGGATATAGGTTTGCCTGATATGAGCGGAATAGAAGCGGCAAAGAAAATTTTATCAGACAATAAAAAAATTAAAATAATAATGCTGACATCACATACAACAGAAAAAGAAGTAATGGATTCTTTGATGGCGGGTGCGAGTGCTTATATTATGAAAGATTTTGATACGGAATCTTTTTTAATGATAGTTAAAACAATAAACGACGGAGCTATGTGGCTCGATCCTCAAGTTGTTCCGTACATTAGGGAAAAAAATTCGGGAATTATTCCTGCAAAACAGGTAACGAGAGCTGCTTTCAGGGAACAACATTCCAATTTAACGCAACGTGAATATGAGGTATTAAAACTTGTTGTTGACGGAAAATCTAATTATGAAATCGCTCAAATTCTTACAATAAGTGAGCATACGGCAAAAGCTCATGTTTGCAACATTATTCAAAAACTTGTTGTTGACGACAGAACGCAGGCCGCAGTTAAAGCCTTAAGAGAGGGATTGGTGTAATATGCTAATTATAAAAATAATAGTGCTGCTTTTTATTGCACAATTTGTAATTTTGATAAATGCAGGTGTTTCTTATAAATAGAATTATCCGAGTTCGTGAGCTTTTTTAGTTGTTTTGGTTATAATTTCGCTGAAAAATTTTTCACTGTTTAAGTCTTTCATTGTATTGATTCCGACTTCCGTACAGCCGCCTTTTGTCGCAACGCTTGCTATTAAATCATTAAGCGGTTTTTCTCTTTGTAACGTCATTTTTGCAGAACCTAAAGCTGTTTGTACGGCAAGTAAAAGCGATTTGTCGTATTCCAAACCTAATTTTACTCCCGCTTGTGCCATATCTTCAAAAATCTGATAGAAAAATGCGGGTCCTGAGCCTGAAATTGCTGTAACTACATCAATTTGGCTTTCTTCAACACATATAACTTTGCCAACGTTTTCAAGAATATTTTTAACTTTTTTTAGGTGTTCTTCTATTGCAAATTTACCCTGTGCAATTGCGCTTATTCCTTCATTTACCAAAGCAGGTGTATTTGGCATTACTCTTATTATCGGTAAATTACCGATAATATTTTGAATTTTGTTTATACTTACTCCTGCGGCAACGGAAACTATCAGTTTTTGACTGTTAGTTATATCTTTTATTTCATTTAAAACAGTTTCAACTTGGTTTGGTTTTGTTGCAATAAAAATAATATCCGCAAAATTTGCGACAAATTTGTTATCATTGACAACATTTATATTAAGTTCTTCTTTTGCTTTTTGAGCGGATAGTGAGGAACTTGTAGAGGCGATTATTTCAATGTCGGAATTGCTTGCCAAAACCCCTTTAATGATAGCTTTAGCCATTTTACCACAGCCTATAAATCCTAATTTGTTACTCATTGTTACCCGCCTTATCTTCCATGTTGACTATTATTTATTTTTTATTTACGATAAAGATAATAATACAAAAATGAGCGAAAAGGAATGAAGTTATGAAACGCACATTAGAAGGAACAAAGTTAAAAAGACAACACACTAGCGGTTTTAGAGCAAGAATGGCAACTTCCGGCGGACAAGAAGTTATGAACAGGAGACGTGCAAAAGGCAGACATAAATTAGCAATTTCAGCTTCAAAACGTGCTTAGTAAAAAATACAGATTAAAAAAAAGTTCGGCATTTACAGCTACATACAGGGTAAAAAAATCATTTTACCTTGATGGTGTAGCTGTTTTTGTCGGTTTTAAAAAAAACGATATGAATGAACCGACAAAAGTGGGCTTTGTCGTAAGTAAAAAAACTCACAAAAGAGCGGTTAAAAGAAATCGATTAAAAAGATTGATGAGAGAAAATTACAGACTGCTTTTAAAAAATAATGATTTGGGCAACTCAAATTTATACAAATCGTTGATTTTTGTCGGGCATGAAAAAGCGCTTAAATTAAATTATAAAGAAATAAAGAGTGTAATGCAAAATCTTTTGGGGCAAATCAATGATTGACGGTATTATAACACCTGATTATCAGGATATAGATTTGGTAATGCCTCACGCTCCGTACCCTATATATCCGGGTGGATTGTTAGATGAAGGCAAAAGTCATGTGAGATATGCGCTTCCGTCAATTCAAAGCCCTACGTTAACTATTGTCGACTACATTTATTCTGAAGACGGAACTCCTGTTATAAGTCCGGGGCATTATACGGTTGAGTTATCAGAATCAAAAGATATGATATTGTTGATTCAAGCATATGATGTTATAGCTAGAATACCCGTTTTTAAGCTTGAAGAGGATAAAACGCAGGCTCAAAAACAATTTGATAAAAAAGAACAAAAAAAAGCAAAAAAAGAAAAGAAAAAACGGGAAAAAATTCAAAAAAAATATGATGAGTTCGGTATAAAACCAAAGCCACCCTACGTTTATTCAAATGCAGAAATAGAGTATGTAAAAGAAAAAGGTTACTACCTTATAAAATATGAAAAAGGTGCGATTCGTGCATGGGGTGCAATCAAACAAATGAACTATTGATTTTTTAATTATTGCATGATATTATAAGTTCACAAAATACATTAGTCCGAAGGTGGTGAAAAAAGCGATGCCTGAAGTTAAAGTTGGCGAAAATGAATCAATTGAAAGCGCATTAAGACGTTTCAAGAAAAAAATTCAAAAAGCAGGTGTTTTATCTGAAGTTAAAAAACGCGAACGTTACGAAAAGCCTAGCGTAAAAAGAAAACGCAAATCAGAAGCTGCTCGCAAAAGAAAAGTTTAATAAAAAAAAAAGAGTACTTTGGTGCTCTTTTTTTTTTGTACAAGAAATGTTAATAAATGTAAAAATTTATTTAAAAAGTAACTCTTGATATTAAAGTTCATGCGTAATTTTGCCGTAATTTGCCATGTAAGGGTTACTATATGAAAAGATAAGGAGTAGGTTATGGCAAATATCAACAATAATTATAAGGCATTAGTACAAGAATCAAATGCAACTGCAAAATCGCAATTAAACCCGTCAAGTAATTCTGATATTGCGCAACGTGCTGCTGCGTATAAAGCAAAAGAAGCTCAGGATGAAGCAAACTATCAAATCATTGAAGATGCTGCAAATGATGATTCTGTAAGTGGCTGGACTGTTGCAAAGGAAATTATAGAAACAACATTGGCAGGTACAGCCGGTGTTGTTCAAGCGTTTAGTCAGTCTAAAGGTACATCATCAAGTAGCACCCAAACTCCAAGAAAAGCTGATACAAGTTCTAAGAGTGGAATTGATGCTGCTATAGATAATTTTAAGGCAGATCCTACGGCTGAAGGTAAAGCAAACCTAATAGAACAAATTGGCTATACAGAAGCTCATATTGTAGACTTAAATAAATCTATAACTGATACGCAAACGAGATTGGATGAAATTAGCGGTGGGGTTTTAAACGAAATTCAACAACAAGCAGGTGTTGCTTTAGCCGCAAAAGCTGAGGCTGATGGTGCATTTCAAAAAGCGGATGATGCAATTAAATCTATTAATGATAACATTGCTGCGATTGTAAATGATTTATCAGAAAATACGACAAAACAAGGTGAAGTACAAAAGAGTGAAGATCGTGCTATTGAATATAAAAATGCAAATGGTGAGATAGTTAAAATATCGTTGAATGAAAAAGCTAATGCAGAGACTACTTTAGCTCAGGTACTTGGAGACTATAATACAAGAGTAGGCAATAGAGCACAATTAGATCAAGGTTTAGCATCTGCAAATGCGTTGCCTGATGAAGTAGTGGATCCATCAGGTGCAAAAAATGATGATGGTACTCCTAAGATGGTACCAAATCCGGAAAAACCAACAGAAGTAAATAATGCAAAACAAGCAATAGCTGAAAATGAGGATAAAATAAAGGAATTAGCCGAGCAAATGGATATTGAAAAAGCTGATATAGCTGATTTGAATAGACAATATGTTGCAGCTAAAGCGGCTGTAGCGGCGGCAGATGAGGACATCAACAAATTAGGTGATCAACTAAGAGAGTATGTTGATGAAGGCAGAATTTTAGGTAAATCAAAAATTAGAAACGAAAATGACGGAAAAGATGCAGCTGCTGTTTTAGCAAATAATGTAGATTTATTGAAGAATTTGAATGAAATTGGTGAAGATGCCGAGAAAATGAAAAGTTATGCAGATAAAGCAATAGCAGATCTTAATAATGAGATAAAAGATTATAATAAAGAAATAGATTCTTGTAAGCGTTCGGTTAACAGAGCAAATGCGGCTTTAGCATCTTGTCCTGTCGATGATGGAGACGTTAAAATGAGAAAAGGTAAAGAAGTTAATATTGATGGTAAAACATACAAAGTTGACTCTTTAGACGGTAATAATGGTGCAGTTGTTTCTGATAAAGACGGCAGGTATAACGTAACTTATGATAAGGATGGTAAAATGCATCTAACAAAAATTACAGATACTCCTGCAGCTACTCCAAAATCGAGTGGTCCTGCAGTATCTGAAGATGGTACAAAGGTTACTGTCGGAAGTAAACAATATGTAGTTAATGGTGGTGACTACGGCTACTATGTAGATTCTAATGGTAAAAAAGTAGATAAAGATGATCCTAGTGCTACTGGTTTCAAAAAAGTAGGAGTTGTTCCTGCGACCGCTGGAGCGTAATTTAAGATTAAAATATAACAAAATCAGGTCGGGCGAAGCCCGACCTGATTTTGTTTGT
>CAJOPF010000043.1 GCA_905236205.1 Candidatus Gastranaerophilales bacterium | reverse complement strand
GTTCAACTTGCGTAGAAGAATGAGAACCATGTGAACCGCTTGAATGGTGTGTATGTGAATGTCTAGGAGCTGTTACTGCAGGAGTTTCATATACCGCTGCGCTTGCTGTCGGACTTACTTGAGGAGCAGACGTTGCAGGAACTGTTGTTGTTTCATTTTGAACAGGTTCTTCTGCTGTTGCTGTTACTGTTGGAGTTGGTTCTGCTGTTGTTGGTACAACTTCTTCGGTTTCTGACGGAATTTTCTGTACGGGTTTTGGAATCATTTCTCCATTTTCATCTAAAATAAGCTCACCATTCTCATCCAATGCAGGAACAAATTCTACACCCAATTCTTCTATAATATGGTTAAAATCTTCTATTGTTAATTCTTCCTCGTTACCGCCTTTTTTAGCTACTTCAGCCAAATATGCTCTTGCTTCAGCCTCGGTTATTTCTCCGTCACCGTCTGCGTCAGCAGCCTTTTTCACAGCATCTATGTTGAAAAATTCACGTAACACAATCTCAGAAGTATCTTCCGGATTTTCTTTCGGTTCTGCAGGAGCATTTGTTGTTTGTTCAGTTTCTTCTGTTTCTTCTGTTGCTGCTTTTTGTAAGACTTTATTAAAATCTACATTTGTTAAATCAATATTTTTTACAAATTCAAAAATTGAACTTGTACCTTCACCGTCATTTTGTGCGGTAAACAACGATGATTCAGTATATTCAGCTTCTTTTTCAATTTTTTGATTATCACTTACAGCTGCTTTATCTGTCGGTGTATTTGTAACTGCCACCTTTTTAATATATTCTCCGAAATTCATATATTTCCCTCCGAACGTTCTTTCTTCTCTATATTATTTTCGGTATTTATTATTATTTCTTTAATTTCGGCAATTAAAATTTTACAAAACTACATAATTCAAAGGCACAATATTAAAGGCGGTTTTGATAAAATCAAAACCGCCTTTGTTTATTGTTTTTAATTTTCTTCTTTATTTTCTTCTTTGTTTTCGGAATTATTTTGTTCTTCGCTTACACTTTCTTGTTCAGGATTTTCACCTTGTTGGGAAGTTTCAGCATTTGTATTTTCTTCATTGTTTCCGTTATTATCTTTATTTTCTTCTGACTCTGAATTTTCGGTTTGAGAAGATTTTTTCTTTTTCTTCTTTTTCTTTTTCTTAGGTTTTGGCTGTTCTTCGGAAGTTTCTGTTTGTTCGGAAGTTTCGTTTACTGTTTCTTCTTCATTTTCAGCATTTTCAGAAACTTCTTCATCTTCTGTATCTTCTTCGTCGCCTTCTTCTAATTCATCATATTCTTCGTCGTCATCATCTTCTTCAGCTTCTTTTGCAAGCTTTGCGAGTCTTTCTTTTTCTTCATCCTCAGCCTTTAAAGCAGCTTCAATTTCTTCTTCATCCTTCGCTCTTATAACAGGAATAGAGAGCATTAACGCAAGCTGATCGTCTTCAGGAGTGAAGTTTAATTCCAATAGTTCTTTATCCATAACAACGTATTTTGAAAGCAAATCTATCATTTCGCCTCTCAAACGTTCCAAAAGTCGAGGATTTAAGTTTGTTCTATCCTGCATTAAAACTAATTTCAAACGATTTCTTGCAACTTCTTTAGTTTTGTCTTTTTCTTCTGTTTTAGTGAAAAAATCAACAATTTTATTATAAAAATCTGCAAATATTTCTTTCATGGACTAAGCCTCCTTCTTAAACAATTTTAAGAAAAATGCCTTAACTTTAGAAATAAAATCTTGCGGTTCATCAATGTTTAAGAATTCAACATCTTCACCCATAATTCTCTTTGCAACATTTTTATAAGCCTGACCTGCAAGAGATTTTTCATCATTAACAATAGGTTCACCCTTGTTTGTAGAAGTAATTATTCCTGTATCTTCAGGAATAATACCTATCAATTCACACGATAAGATTTCAACAACATCTTCAACGCTCATCATATCGTTAGTTCTAATCAAATTAGGACGAACTCTGTTTAATAATAAATGATATTTTTCAATATGTTCTTTTGCTTCCAATAAACCTATAATTCTATCCGCATCACGAACAGCAGACATTTCAGGAGTTGCAACAACAATAGCCTCACTTGCTCCCGCCGTTGCATTTTCAAAACCTTGTTCAATACCTGCAGGACAATCAATGATAATAAAATCATTTTCTTCTTTAAGTTCTTCGCATATAGATTTCAGTTGTTCACCCGTAATTGCTGTTTTATCACGTGTTTGAGCCGCAGCTAACAAGCATAAATTAGGATTTTTCTTATCTTTAACAAGAGCTTGTTTAAGTTTGCAACGTTCTTCAACTACATCCACAATTGTATAAACAATTCTGTTTTCCAAACCTAACAATAAATCTAAGTTTCTTAAACCTAAATCTGTATCTATCAAAACAACTTTGTTACCTGCTTTTGCTAAAGCAGTACCGATATTAGCCGTAGTAGTTGTTTTACCTACACCACCTTTACCTGATGTAATTACTAAAACTCTGCCTGTCATTATTTCTCCTTACTTTCGTATGTTGTCTTTATAACTATTGATTTACCGTCGATTCTAGCTTCTTCTGGTATAAACGAAGGTGATTTTTGAACAAACGGTATGTTTTCCGTATTAACACGTCTTGCATAAAGATTAGCTATTCTTAATTGAATTGCGTTCATTTTTAAAGCTCTTATGCAAGCATTAACATTACCTTTTGAACCTGCATGAGCAATACCGCCAAGCACGCCCCAAACAGTAACATCGCCTCTTGCAATAATTTCACTGCCCGGATTAGCGTCACCGATAACAACAATGTTACCATCTGATGTAACTGTTTGACCTGAACGTAAAGTTTGGTTTAAATACAAAGTCGGAAGTTTTTCAACATCTTCTTCTTCATCTTCCAAATCTAACTTAGGAATTTCATCATCATCCATTGTTGCGTATGTTTTCATTTCTTCAGGTTTCATTAAACCTTCTTCTTGAGCAAGCTCTTGAAACGCAAAATCATGAACACTTTCGCCGAATAAATCAGGTTTTACTGTTAATTGTTGCAATTCTTCTTCCGTTGGCTGAATTTGTGGAATTTCCATTTCGTTCTTCAATTCCGAAATTTGAATTTCCAAAGCATTCGCAGCTTCTTTTGTGGAATCGGAACTACTGTCAATAAACTCTAAAGTTGAGTCCATTGATTGAATCAATGCTTTAATACTCAATAATTGTGACTGAGTTAAATCAATGTTTTCTAATTTTAAACATATTTTTTTCTTTTGAGCCTCAGGCATTTCCAAAATAGAACTAAGCTCATAAATAACTTCTGCCGCATTTGATGCGTTACTAAGGTTTATAATAAAACCGTCTTCAATAAATCCGTTATCCAAAATAATTTTCCTTTGCTACTTTATATCCTACATAAAAAGCATACCGTAAATATACAATTTATTCAAGAAAATTTATAAAAAAAGGCATGCCAAAATAAGAAAAAGGCATGGAAAATTACAATTATTTACATTTCTTAATCAAAAATTAACTCATGAAAACATGCTGGTATCATGGGTTTTCATGATTTCAACAGCGGAAACCATGTCATAGTGCAAAAGTCATGGTTGTTGATATAGTTGAAACACAGCCGCCATGCATGATAGAGTTATTTGTTGCGAAATGTGAAAATATGCCTAAAATCCACTTGCAAAAACACTTTGAAATTTTACAATGTTAATAAAGCAAGCGAGAATTGCTTTTGGGGTAGTTGTCAATTTGATATCAAATCAAATTGTAATGAAAAACATAATCTTGTAAAATTGAATTTAATCTTGGAGGACATATAAGTGTTTAGAAGTCGTGATATGGGACGTGCCGTAGCAGTAAGAAGATGGACACCTACAGCGTTGGATTGTTATAAAAGAGGCTGTAATTGTGAAGGTTGTTTCTATAAAGATTTCTTTTCAGGTTCATCGCAAAAATGCCAAATGAAAGCATCTGTTTTGGAATTAGTAAGAGTATTAGGTACTCCTAACGTAGAATTACAACAAATTATTTCAGATTAAAATTTAGAAAAAATATAATATTACTTAACTCTATAATTGATTTTATATTTTTTTTCTTGTATCCTTACATTAGTTGTAGATAATATTGGAGGCATGTAAATGCGTATACACGTAAACGGAAGAAACATAGAAATAACAGATGCAATAAAAGCATACGTAAAAGAAAAAATCGGTAAAGTTGCAACACACTATGACCAAATTAACGGTATTGAAGTAATTTTATCAGTTATAAAAAACCCTGCTGCAGCAGAAAAACATATCGCAGAAGTAAGATGCAGCTTGGATAAAGTAAAATTACACCTTGAAGAAACTGCAGAATCTATGTATGCAAGTATTGACCTGCTTTCCGATAAACTTTTAAGACAAGTTAAAAAAGTAAAAGATAAATCATTATCATCAAACAAAGCATCTATCAGAACAGATTCTATTGCAGAAGAAAACGAAGATGATGAAATCGTTGTAGTAGAGGCTATTTCTGAAGAATAATGCTAAACGGTAAAAAAATCGTTGTAATAATGCCTGCATACAATGCAGAACAAACATTAAAACAAACTTATGACGAAATCTATCGTGAATTTGTTGATGAAGTAATTTTAGTAGACGACAGCTCTTTAGATAATACTAAAGAGCTGTCTAAGTCTTTAAAAATAACAACAATTGTTCATAAAGAAAATAAAGGCTACGGAGCAAATCAAAAATCCTGCTATAAAGCAGCCTTAAAAGCAGGTGCAGATATTGTAATAATGCTGCATCCCGATTATCAATATACACCAAAACTAATTCCAGCAATAGCCTCTATGATGGCATTTGAAGAATACGACGCAGTTTTGGCATCTCGTATGCTCGGACGTTCTGCTCTAAAAGGAGGTATGCCATTTTATAAATACGTAGCCAATAAGTTTTTAACAGCTTTTGAAAACTTCTTTTTACAAGAAAAATTATCCGAATATCATACGGGCTTTAGAGGTTTTACAAAAGAAGTTCTTGAAAAACTTCCTCTTGAAAGTTGTAATGATGATTTTATATTTGATAACGAAATGATAGCTTTATTATTTATGAATAAATATAAAATAGGCGAAATTTCCTGTCCAACTAAGTATTTCAAGGAAGCATCTTCTATAAATTTTGTACGCTCATGTAAATACGGTTTTGGTGTTTTAGGTGTAAGTCTATTATACCGACTTGCAAAAATAGGCTTGAAATTCGGTATATTTAAAGACAGTAATTTAACTCTGAATTTGGATACAGAACTTACTTACTATTATAAAGAATAAAGATACAGTACTTATATTACTTAAGATAAAAAGATTTGACAAAAAACACATTTAAAAATATAATGTATCTTAGGACAGTATTATCATAATTAAAGAGTTATGACCATGCAACAATTAAAGATTATTTTAGAAGTTTTAGCAGCCAGTTGCGCTGTTAGCATGGTTTGTCCAAACAATCAAGAGTAACAGATTACTGTTGTTTTTTTTATTGCGTAAAAAACTTGCAAATCAGTTACAAAATATTCAAAAAATAAACTATTTTTTGCACAAAAATTTGTTTAAGGAACAACATTTTATGTTTAATAAAGAAAAAAAAGAAGAAAAAGACGATGGTCAAATAAGAAATAAATATCAACAAGAAACCGGCTGCGAAATGATTCGTTGGAGTTTGTTTAATTCAACGAAAGTAAAAAAAATATTAGTAACGTATACGGACTTGGAAAATAAAAAAAATGAAATTGTAGTAAGCAAAGACGCATTAGGTGATAAATATATATCCGTTTATTTCTTATATAATGATAACTTTGAAATACATTATCCACAACAAATTATTTTGAAATTTGTTACAGACGAAGCATTATATATAATAGAAACCGAATTAAAAGATATTATCAGAGAAAAAAATCTTATTTATTTCACAATAAAATCTCCTCCTCAAATAGAGAGAAGACAAAAAAGAATGTACTACAGAATAAATTTAACAAAAAATGTAGTTATCATGGCAAATGATCCGAGCAAAGAATGCGGAGTAGCAACAGTATTTGCAAAAATCATCAATTTATCGGCAGGCGGTGTTAAAATAGGTAATATTGAACCATTCTTTCCGAATGAAAAAGAAGATGTAAAACTAAGTATGTACGAAAATTTTCGTATGATTTTGATACTTAATTCAAAAACGTTAGTAAGATTAAGAGCCAAAATGGTCAGATTTGAAAGGTCAAAGAGCGGAGAACCTTTTTATTGCTTCAGTTTTGAAAAACAGTTATCAAAAGATATTGATACTATTTCTAAGTTTATTATTGTAGAACAAGTAAATCAAAAGAAATTGGAAAAAGAATCAAAAGACCAATTCAGAAAAGCCATGATGAATAAATTCGGCAGATAGGCAGATATATTTTAAAACTACTACTTGCAAGTAACATTTGTAGTTCCATCAAGTGTAATTGAGTTGTTATTCTTACATTTACCTGTATTGTCAGCTTTTAAATAATCCATGTTATCATTTAAAACAACCCACTTTGTACAATTTCCACTACTAAAGCAAGTTGAATTATCACCGTCAGGAATCAATTCATAATCATTGTCTTTGTCAAAAGTAAAAACAAATACATCTTTACCAAAAGTTCTAGGTCCGTTATTATCACCGTCAATATCAACTATTAAATTATTATTTGCTGCATATAAAACAGAACCGTCTGCTAAAATATAGCCATTATAAATACCTAAATCATCCCATTTTCCCGATTCACCATTTACAAAATAAAATCTTCCACCATGAAAATTATCTTTTGTTATTTTTAAAAAATCTGTAAGTCTGTCATACTTAATACATGCATCTTGTGAATTATCACAATCAGTTGCTGACGGCCAATCTTTAATAGGACCATAAACAGCCCTTGCACGACCAAAAGCATCAGTTAAATTTTGATAAATTTTTTTTACTCTGGCAACTTTTTCTTTATCACCTGTAGAACTGTTTAAATTTGGCAACGTTAACGCTGCAACAACACCTATTATACCCATTACTATTAAAGTTTCAGCTAAAGTAAATGCCTTTTTCATAATATTATCCTCTTATAAATTTTTAACAAATTAATATTACTGGATAATATCCAGTAATATTATGATACTATATCCAGTAAAATTGTCAAATGGATGAACAAGAAATTTACATAAATATTGGCAAAAATATAAAAACACTTCGCGAAAAATATCACCTAACACAAGAAAAATTAGCTGAAAAAGCAGGAATAAGCTTGGATTATTTAGGAAAAATAGAAGTAAATATAAATAAACCAGGATTAAAGACTTTAATCAAAATTGCAAAAGCACTGAATATTCATATCAAAAATTTATTTGAATTTTAAATTATTAAAAAAGTTCCTTACGATTTTTCGTAAGTATCTTTAAAAATAGATACTGGCAGCGCTAATGAGCTGAGGTCGGAAAGTTTTGTTGAGAGATAAAATCACGAGAAATCAAAAGTTGGAATTGTCGTTGAACGCGAGTGAACAAGACTGGCACATTTAAAAAGCCACTTACGAATATTTCGTAAGTGGCTTAAAAATAGATGCTGGCATCGGGTTATCTTCCCAGGCGGTGGCCCGCCAAGTATTTTCACTGAAATGAGTCTTTACGACCGTGTTCGG
>CAJOPF010000042.1 GCA_905236205.1 Candidatus Gastranaerophilales bacterium | reverse complement strand
TCCCGCTCACGTAGAAATGATGGGTCTTATCGGTATGGGTAACAACCCGATGGTAGGTGCAACTGTTGCATGTGCCGTAGCTGTTGAAAAAGCCATGGCTTAGTTGATTTTCAATCTTGCAAATAATTAAATATAATAAAATGCGAATTGCCAAAAGCAATTCGCATTTTTTATATAATAAACCTTAAACCAATTATTTTAAAATTAAAAATTCGTTTTTGAATGCATCAAGCATTTGAGCCGATTTTTCGTAAGCATGTTCTTCATTTTTTTGTTTAAGTATTTCGTAAGCATTGTCGAAAAACATATTTGCTTGCGCGCAAAATTCAGGATTTTTCATCATAAATTTAACATCATTTTCAACATTATCAGGTTTTGCAACTTGAGAACGTCCCAAAGATTCTGCCTTAGGGTTAGAAAAATCAGTATATTCAACATCTTCCATACCCTCAGGTGCGGCTTGTTTTTTTGCTTTATCACGTTTTATATCAATTTTTTGAAATCGTATAGCATTTATATTATCAAATTCGGACATAGTAATCTCCTTTTGTATGCATATGCTTTAAAACCTAAAAAAAAATTTTTTGCTACTTAAAATTTTCATACTTTACAAACATTAACAAAAATTTTATATGTGTATAAATCAGACTTATAATACGAAACTTGCCAAGATAGAAGTTCATGATATACTTAAAAAGTAAGGTGTTTATGATTGATTTTATAAAAAACTTATTTACAAAAGATGAGGATGAAGATTTACTTACCAAACTTCCTGATAATGTTGCATTATTGAATAATCAGGGCAGTTTTCTTTGGTATAACGATTTGGCTCAAAAAAATTTTTCTGACATAAAAGAAACTTTTGCCGAAGGTTATATTGATGATATTTTTGAAAATGCAATGGATTTTATAGTAAAAATTGCAGACAAAGAAAAAACTACCATTTTAAGAACAAAATCAAGTCTTGAAAAAGATATGTTTTTTGAAGTTTCCGCAAAACGAACCAATGAAGGTTATTTAGCGATATTCAGAAACAACACACAAAGTTATAAAACTCTTACAAGTATTTTGGTTGAACATGAAAGTTCAAAAAAAATAAATCGTGATAAAAATAATTTCCTTGTAAAACTGGCAAATGACTTTTTAACTCCGCTTCAGTCCATAAGTGGTTTTTCTAAGGCTCTCTTAGATGGTATAAGCGGAGAATTAAACGATAAACAAAAAAAATATATTAACATAATAAATAAAAATTCAGAAGAAGTTGTGTCTTTGTACAGCAAAGTTTTGGATTTATCAAAATCTGAATCTAACTTGTTTGAACGCAAATTGGATTATTTTGATGCTGTAAATGTTTTAAATGACATTATAAAATTAAATAATAACGAAATAACCGAAAAAGGTTTAACCGTAAATGTAGAAATATCTCCTGATATAAAAAGAACTATTTATTCAAATGAAGAATGTTTAAGATTGATTTTACAAAATATAATTGAAGTTGCAATAAATACAACGGATGTGGGTGAAATTACAATAACACTAAAACATCCTGAACTTGAACTTGTGAATGATAAAGGTCTTGTTCCGTTTGAAAATGCAAGTGAAAAATCATTTTTAATGGTAAGTGTAAAAGATATGGGTTTGGGCATAAGCGAAGAAGACTTGGATACGCTGTTTGAGCCGTACGCACAACTTGATAGTCCAAACAGAAAAAATATAATCCGTTCAATACTTTTTGCAACTATAAAAAATGTGATAAAAATGCTAAAGGGCAATATGTGGGTTGATACCGAGGCTATGCAAGGTACAACTTATAATGTTATTATTCCTGCTGAAAAGGTTATTCAAAACGAACAATGAGTGAAGTCAGATTAGAAAGTGTCATAAAGGCGTATGACAAAAAACGTGTTATTGACGGAATAGATTTAACAATAAAAGATAAAGAATTTATTGTTTTGGTCGGTTCGTCAGGTTGCGGAAAATCTACTATTTTGCGTATGATTGCAGGATTGGAAGAAATTAGTGGCGGCAATATTTATATAGGCGATAAAAAGGTTAATAATGTACATCCAAAAGACAGGGATATTGCATTTGTATTCCAAAGTTACGCCTTGTATCCTCACATGACGGTTTATGAAAATATTGCGTTTGGTCTAAAAATGCGAAAAGTAGACAAAGATATTATTGACCAAAAGGTTAAAGAAGCTGCTGAAATTTTAAATTTAACCGAATATTTGGACAGAAAACCAAAACAATTATCAGGCGGTCAACGTCAACGTGTAGCGTTGGGCAGAGCTATTGTAAGAAACCCTCAAGTATTTTTAATGGATGAACCTTTATCAAATTTGGATGCTAAATTGAGAGTTCAAATGAGAGCTGAAATTAAAAAACTGCATGAAAAATTACAAACTACTTTTATATATGTAACTCATGACCAAACAGAAGCTCTTACAATGGGAGACAGAATTGTAATTTTGGATAAAGGTAAAATTCAACA
Source organism: Candidatus Gastranaerophilales bacterium (assembly GCA_905236205.1). Lineage (GTDB taxonomy): Bacteria > Cyanobacteriota > Vampirovibrionia > Gastranaerophilales > Gastranaerophilaceae > UBA6984. The sequence goes on along the minus strand of CAJOPF010000042.1, from coordinate 16,279 downwards.
GGTTGATACACCGTTGAATATTTATAATAATCCGCAAAATAAATTTGTCGCAGGATTTATAGGTTCTCCGCAAATGAACTTTATTGATTGCAAAATAGTAAATGATACTTTGATTATGACGGAACCTGTTGTTGAATTAAATCATCAGGTTGCGGATAAATTGGCAGGCAAAGACGAAATTACAGTTGGCATAAGACCTGAATTTATGGTTAATCCTGCGGGTAAAATAAAATTGAAAGTAAAAACCGAAATGACAGAACTGTTAGGTTCGGAACAAATTGCTTATTTTAGCATAGGTACAAACAAGTGCTGTGCAAAATTAAATACGGAATTTCTTATTGAAGATGAAATAGAACTTAGTTTTGATGAAAACAACTTTTTATATTTTGACAAAATAACAGGCGAAAGACTCGCTTAAAATATTCTAAGGAGGTAATTATGGGAATAATGGAAGGTAAAAAAGGCGTTATATTCGGAGTTTCAAATAATCATGGTATAGCTTATGCTATTGCAAAACAATTGTTTGATGAAGGAGCTGATATAGCTTTTACTTATGCGGGCGAAGTTATGGAAAAACGCGTAAAACCGCTTGCAGAAGAAATGAATTCAAAATTGATTATATCTTGTGATGTAACTAAAGAAGACGAAGTAAAAAAAGTTTTTGAAGAATGTGAAAAAATATACGGAAAACTTGATTTTGTGGTACACGCAGTAGCATTTGCAAACAAAGAAGATTTGCAAGGTGAATTTATAAATACTTCAAAAGAAGGCTGGGACTTGGCATTAGGTGTAAGCTCTTACTCCTTAATTTCAATTTGTCGTGAAGCACGACCTGTAATGAATGAAGGCGGAGCTATTTTGGCACTTACATATTTGGGTTCTGAATTTACAGTAGCAAACTACAACATAATGGGTGTTGCAAAAGCCGCACTGGAAGCATCTATGAGATATCTTGCAATGGATTTGGGTAAAAACGGCGTAAGAGTGAACTGCTTGAGCGCAGGTCCGATAAAAACACTTGCTGCAAGAGGAATTTCAGGTTTTGACCACATGCTGAAAGCTGCAGCATTAAAATCACCGCTAAAACGAAATACTTCACTTGAAGATGTCGGAAAAGCAGGTTTATATCTTGCATCACCTCTTTCAAGCGGAACGACAGGTGAAATATTGTATGTAGATTGCGGATGTCGTTCTGTATATGCATCAATTGATGAAATTGAAGTGATTAAATCATCATTACAACAGTAAGTATTGTGAGTAGTTAATCGTGAATAGTGAGTTGTGAATTATGAGTGGTTAACTCTGTCACAACGCACTACGTTGAGGTGTCTGTTAATATGCACAGTGCAATAAAATATGGCATAACAAAAAGCTTTATCTTTTAAAAAATTAGTGTAATATGAGATTATCTAGTTTTTTGCTATATAAACAACTGCGCTTTTATCCCAAAATTCTATTTCATCAACTTGCGAAAAATATTTATACAAAAATTGTTTCCACTATTCTTTAGGATAGACAGTACAATGGGCATTTTCGCCATTTGGTAAAATTTGTCCTGCCAATCTGCAGGATATAGCAAAAAAGCAATTGTTTGAAAGTGTTTTTATACTGCTTAAAACATTATCTAAATTTTCTAACGGCACATGTTCAAGTACGTCTGTGCAAATCAGCAAATCAAACTTTTCATTTGGAATTGTGTCATATTGCTCTATTGCAGGATCATATTTTGTGCATTTTATCTTTAGCTTTTTTTCTATTTCGTTGCTTAAAACACCTTTACCGCACCCAAAATCAATAATAGATTGACAATTAAGCTCATTTGCCAAAGTCTTGACGTTGTCAAAATATTGTAATGAACTTGAACCGTAAATTTTGTTATTTTTGTGTAAATATTTGTATTGAGTAATTGTATCATTACTGTGTTTTACAAAATACAATTCTATAAAATTTGAAGAAAATAAATTATATATTTTTTTTACAAATAAAACGATTTTCTTTAAAATTAAGATATACATGGCTAAATTATATCATAAATTACCAAAAGAAACAATTTTATCCGAATAGAATAATAATGATTTTCAAGCTTGTTCACAGATTAATAATGTTTCTAAACATACAGAGCCATCAACAGGTTTTACTATTTTAAACTTATAATTTAGATTAAGATTTTCAATTATAGATTTTATGTTAAAAAAATCATCAGCACTGTGGTAAATACTTAATAATAATGTTGGCTTTTGCGATTTAATGGTATTTATTGCACCTTTCAAAAACTCTTGTTCAAAACCCTCAACATCAACCTTTATAAGTCCGATATTATTTAAATTATTCTCACTTACAAAATCATCAAGAGTAGTTATTTCAATAGTTTCGAGGTTATGTTCCATGTTCAAAAAAACATTATTGATACTACTGCAAGAATCTAAAACATGAATCAATTGAGTTTCATTTTTTGAGCCTAAAGCTTTTTTAACTGGCTTTATATTTCTAAATTCAGGATTTAGAGTTAATGTTTTTTGTATCAAATCGTAATTTTTTGTCGTAGGTTCAAAAGAATAAATATTTCCAGTTGTGTACGGTGAAAAGACAATAGCACTATCACAGATAAACGCACCAACATCAATAATATCTTTGTTTTTAAAATTATCTTTATTCAAACTTTCAATATTATGTTTATAATAAAAAACACTTGCCTCAAAATGATTTATTGGTAATAAATAATTCTTGTACTTACAACAATTTTCGTTTATTCTTTTTAGATTAAAAAAGAAATCCAAACGTACTTTTTTAATTTGCAATAGCTCTCTAAAAGTAAAAATACGTTTATTTTCAAAAATATTATCTTCTGCAACAACTTTTATTTTTGAAATAATGTTATCAACGCACTCTACACTTTTTTCATCCAAATTTTTAACTAAATTCGGGTAAAAAGTAGAATAATTAATATCAAGCATTTCGTTATAAATTCTTGTTGTAAAATTGAGTACAAAATCATTAATATTAGAATTGTCCAAGTTTAAAATTGCAAATAAACAATTCTTTTTATTTTTTATTTTGTTTTTTATTTGATTAATTTTATTTTTTAATTGATTAATTCTGTTTTTAAGTAAAATCTTTTGGGCAATATAAAAATTTTTCACAAAAATGTAAATTTTATATATCTTCTTAATCAAAAATAAAATATTAAATTGTACGTTTTCAAATATTTCCATTTTTAAAACATTTCTCTTAATAAATTATACAGTAAATATTTATCATTATATACTATAGTTATTAATGTTATCAAAAAATTCCAAAGCTGCCAAAACAGCCTGATCCATATTGTAATATTTGTATGCGCCCAATCTGCCTAAAAAGTAAGTATTTTGTAATTGTTGAGCCTCATTCAAGTATTTTTCATAAAGTTCTGCATTTTCATCACTTTTTATCGGGTAATACCTTTCATTTTTTCCAAGTTCAAAAGTATGCGAATATTCTTTTGAAATAACTGTTTTTTCTGATTTTTCGTTTAAAAAATGTTTATGTTCAGTTATTCTGGTAAAATCGTTATCACAAGGATAATTTACCATAGCGGTCGGTTGATAATATTCACAGTCGTGAGTTTCTATGTCAAAAGTAAGACTTCTGTACGGCAACATTCCGTATTTGTAGTCAAAAAATTCATCAATAGAACCTGTGTAAAAAATTCTGTCGTAATTTTCTGCTAAATCCTTATATTTAGTATTCAAAAATATTTGAATATTTTTATGATAGAGCATATTTTTAATCATATCAGTATATCCATTCTTCGGTATAGCTTGATATTTGTCTTGAAAATATCTGTTATCATAACTGATAAAAACAGGTACTCTGGCGGTTATGGAAGAGTCAATTTCTTCTGGCTTTAACCCCCATTGTTTAACCGTATAACCTTCAAATACGTATTTATAAACAAAATCAGCAATAAATTTTAAATCTTCGTCGTTTGTTTGTTTAAGCTCTAAAATCGGAACTTTATGCTCCATTCCGTATGTGTCAACAAGTTTTTTTGTATATTTTTGGGCAGTTTGTTCGTCAAAGCATTGTTTAATCGTGTTCAAATTGAACGGCAATGTAACTTTTTGACCTTTTATAACAACATTCGGTTCAAACGAATAATTATGCCAGTCAGTAAATTGTGATAAATAATTCCAAACTCTTTCGGAATTAGTGTGAAAAATATGAGGTCCAAAGCGATGAACGTGGATTTGTGTTTGTTCGTCAACGTAGTCGTTAATATGACCGCCAACAAAACTGTTTTTATCAACAACGGTAACTTTTTCATTCCATTCGTTTGCTATTAAATTCGCTATAACAGAACCTGTAAGCCCTGCACCTACTACTAAATTTTTCATCTTAAACCTTCATTAGTTTTATTATAAACAATACTTTTCTTATTTTTTTTACAACAGAAAATTTTATATAAAAATATGCAAAATAAGGGTGATTTTTAATTAAATTATAAATTATTTTGTCTTCGCAAGAAAATAAAGATTCATCATAAGCAGAAATAATATCTTTTCTGTTAAGCAGCAAAGAAAAATCTTTCATGTGCTTAAAATTTTTGCCCTTGTTGCGTCTTTCGCAATTTATCAAAAGTCTTTTGTATAACAAATATACAAAATGATTTAATTTTTCTTTAGATAAAGTATTAAAATATTTTGCCGCAACATTTAACCCGTATAAATACTGGTCATAAACCCATTGTCTATGTTTTAAAACGTTCTTTTTGTTATCAATACTTGATTGATTTTCATATACACGATAATAATAATATGCATTATTTGTTATATAAACTTTGTTTGCCAAAGCATAAATTTGAACAATAAATCCTAAATCTTGGAATGACGCTCCCGAAGTTTCGGCAAAACGAATTTTATATTTTTCTAAAAATTCACGTTTGTAAAGTCCGCTCCAGTGGCTTATATGATTTAATATCAATTCATGTATTTTGGCATTTTCGTATATACCGTTTTTATATTTTGAATATGCATGAGCTTTTAAGGCATTGTCATTTTTAAGCACATAATGATCGGATTTTACATAATCAATTTCTTCACAGGAGCAGTTATATAAATCTTCGTACATATTTAGTTCGATATAATCATCAGGCTCTACAAAACCTACATATTCACCCTTTGCAATATCCAAACCGCTGTTATATGCTGCACCCAGACCTGCATTTTTTTTGTCTATTACAACAATACGGCTATCATTTTGTGCATACTCATTGACAATATCCAAGCTGTTGTCTGTAGAACCGTCATTTACGCAAATGATTTCTATGTCTTTTAATGTTTGGTTTACAACACAATCCATACATTTTTTTAAATATTTGGAAACGTTATATATTGGTATTATTATTGATACTTTTTGCATAACCTATCCTTGTATTATTTCTATATCCTCGTTTAATAAATTCAATTCAGGATTACCGTCAATATAAGATTGTGTATAAACATCTTTGAAGATACCTTTTAGACCAATCGGATTTATTGATACAAATTCTGTGTCAGGATAATATTTTTCATAAAAATCTTTAAACTTAATATATGATCTTTTTTGTCTTGCATATGTCGGATTTACTTTTAAATAAGCATAGTCAGAAACCGTATTGGAGCAGTCACAACCTACAAAATAAATCTTTTTTGGATTTGTGTACATTATAAATTGTAATGCGGAAAAAACACAGCCTTCAGCATCACAAAAAGCTTCTTTTTCTATATTTAGTGCATATTTACTATCTTTTTCAAACGGATTTAACATAAAACACAAATTATCTTGCAAATTTTCTTTGGTATAAGGTAACCCGTCCCAATCACAATGTTTTAATTCATATCTTCTTGATTCAGGTAACATTCCGCTTAAACGCTTACACTCTCGAGTGTAGGCATCCAATTCTTGTGAACCCTCAGGAAATGTATCCTGATAACACAAATAATCCAGTTTTATATGAGGAATTTTAAATGCTCTGTTAACTCCGATGTGAATTGCATCTTTTATCATTTTATAATTTTCAACTGTTCTTCCGCAAGCAACAACTACAACTTCTTTGCCTTTATATAAATCTTTGTATTTTTGCCATTGTTCACGTGTTTTATTAACAAATTGTTTTATAAAGAATTTTTCAAGATTTTTTACGTAAAAAATAAAGTTTTTATGCAAATCTAACAAAAACGCAGAATTATAATCGAAATAAACAAAAATATACCAATACAGAATTTGTATATATTTACGCGAAGAAAAAGCTACAAAAACGCATATTTTTAAAAATAGCTGTACTAATCTGAAATATATACGATAACTGATATTCATAACATTTAACTCTTACTAACTATATATCAATTTTAAGATACGAAATACTCTGTATAATTTTATATTGCAAACAATATCTTTTACAAGGTCTTTGAAATGAGGGCTTAGAAATGCATATAACCAATAATGGTGGGAAGAATGGCAAAATATTCTGTTCCAAGGTTTTATGTATCCCGCCCAGTGAATAACTTTTGGTTTATCAAAAGTTTGTTCTTTGTATAAAGAAAAACAAGGGAAAACATTCCATTCATCTTTCAATGTTTTTATATCTGATGCTAATGTAACATTTAAAGCATCCTGATCAGGATATAAGAAATCATCAGCATATTTTTCCGAATTTTCAAACAGTTTGTTTTCAATATTGTCACTTCGCCATTTTTTTAAGTTTACCAGTATTACGCCTGTATTTTTATAAGTATATTTCTTCGGTAATATAGTTTCGTCAAGCCAGCCTTTTATTGTATATGGTATATCATTAACTGCGGCAAGTGAGTAATTTTCAATATCCTGATTCATTAAATCCCACAATGAGTGTTCTACAACTAAATCTGCATCTAAAAATATACATTTATCCATATTTGGTTTTATAGAAGAAATCAAAAATCTGTAATTAGTTTCTTTGGAAATATGTTTTTGAGAACTTTCCGCAACAACATCAAACAAATCTTTCTGAATATTGATAAATTCTATTTCATAAGAAGTGTTTGTTTTTATGGAATTTAATTTATTTTTATTTTCTTCCGAAATGTCACTTGTCAAAACATAAAAATTATAATGTTCATCAGGACGTGCATTTTTTAGTATAGAAACTAACGTTACGCTTAAATATTTTGCGTAGCTGTCATTTATTGTAAAAAAGACTTCTACATTTTTTGACGGGTTTTCTAAAGTTTTTGTCATTTTATCCCCAAATTTCTTTTACCAAGGTCCAAAATGGTTTTTTCATCAAAGGTTTAATTTTTATTTTTGTATCTTTTAGAAGATTGTAATACAAATCTTCAATAATATTTATGTAATATTTTGTTGCAACAAGCACATAATCAGGATTTAATTCTTTAATCTCTTCCGGAGCATACGCTTTATAACCTTCCCATTCCTCATTTTCTTCGTGTTCTGTAAAACGTTTGTCTGATATACCTACAATATTTAAACCTGAAAGGTCAAAATATTTTTTCATAAGTTCAAAAAATACTCCTGCCCCGTAGATTAAAACAGATTTTCCTTCAAGTTTTTTTATTAGTTTAGGAAGAGTTTTGTCAAAGTCGAATTTATACAAATACAATAAATTTTGTTGTTCATCGTGAATTTCTTCGTTAAATACAGTTCTTACATCTTTATTTTCAATTTCTAATTCATTGAAGACATAGCGTAAAATTGGTTTTGGATTTTCGTTTGTAATCAAAAGAACTTCATAATCTTCATTAGGAATATCGCTCGGAGCAATTGCTCTTATGCCTTCAAAATATTGAGTTTCATATTTATGTGTTTCTTCATGTTCGTGTTCGCAATTGCAGCAGCAGCCGCATTTACATTCTTCGTGTTCAAATTTTTTATCTGCAATAGCAACAATATTTAAAACTTCAGTGAAGAAATATTTTTTGTTTAGTTCTACAAAAGCTTCTCCTGCACCATACAAAAGAACTCGTTTACCTTTTATTTCGCCCATTGACCATAACAAGTCATCATCAAATTTTTTTGATTTTGTCTTTACATAAAAATATTTACTTAACATAATTTCTCCTTAATTTTCCTTACGTTTATTTTTATACAAAACAACACATTAGTCAAATATATTAAAATTACTTGTAAAACATCAAATACAAAAGTGGAAAATGTTTTATTAAAAATATTTCTCTTAATTCATTATTTCTGAATAATGTTTTATCTATTTCGTGTTTTTTTGCTGCGTCTTTTAAGTCTCTTGAGAAAACTTTTAAAAAAGACCATTTGTATTTTTTTGCAATTCGCTTGTATGAAAATTTGTAATTCTTAAATCTTCTTTGTTGATATATATACTTAAATTTTTCTTTTAATTCGGGATTTTCTTCCAAAAATTTATATATCAAATCATATTCTACTTTCATACAGAAAACTTTGTCAGGGTTATTTACGGAAGAATCAGGATTATCTGTTTTGTAATTATAAAAAGCTTTGTCCAAAAAGTATATTTTTTCGGCAAAGCAAAAAGTTTTAAACCAAAATCCGTTATCCTGAAAACTTGCTCCTGAGGTTTCGTTATAAGTTATTTTATTTTGTTCGATAAAATTTCTTTTATATAGTCCTGTCCAAGTATTCATTGCAAAATTAAATACATTTATATCATCTTTTGGACAAATAATTTTGTTGTAATATTCTTTTGAATAAGTAAGTGCCCTGTAATTGGTTTCGCCTGTTGATTTAAACTCCACAAAATCAGATTTAACAAAATCCAAATCCTTGGATTTTGCAATATTATAAAGAGTTTCATACATATCATTATTTATATAGTCATCAGGTTCTACAAATCCTATATATTCACCCTGTGCAGCTTTCATTCCAACGTTATAAGCTTTTCCACAGCCACCGTTTTCCTGATTTACTATAACAAACCTGCTATCATTTTGGGCATAATTTTCCATTATTTCCAAACTTTTATCCGTAGAGCCGTCATTTACACAAATAATCTGAATTTCTTTAAGTGTTTGATTTTTTACACTGTCAAGACATTTTTCAAGATATTTTTCGCTGTTATATATAGGAATTACTACAGAAACTTTTATTTCCATAATTTTTCAATAATCTCCAAATCGCTTTTTTGAGTTATTTTTAAATTTATTTCATCACCTTCAACGATATGTATTGGTGCAAGATTATATTTCAAAATTAAGCCGCAGTCGTCCGTAAAATCAACGGTATTTTCATCTAATGCAAGGTTGTGAGCTTTTTTTATAAGTTCAATTCTAAAAGACTGCGGAGTTTGAACTCTTTTTAATAAACTTCTTTTAGGAATTTCGGTTATGCAATTATCTTCATTTACTTTAATTATCGTATCAACGGTATCAATAGCAGTGCCGACCGCTTTATGTTCTTTTAAAGCTTCAATATTTCTGTTAATGATATCCTGAGTAACAAAAGCTCTTACCGCATCATGAATTAAAACATTAGACTCATCTGGTGCTTCAAAAACACCTGTTCTGGAGCTGTCAACTCTTGTTTTTCCGCCGTCTAAAACTTTTGAAATTTTTTTGTAATTGTTTTTTGAAAGAATTTCTTCCGCTAAATCCCTAAAATTTGGATTAGTTACCAAAATTATTTCATCAATATTTTTATTTTGTTCAAACGCATCTATTGAATGTTCCAGTAAGGTTTTGTCTTTAAATGTATAAAATTGCTTTGGAATATTCTCTCCAAAGCGTTCACCGTTACCTGATGCAAGTATTATAGCTATATTTTTCATACATTACCTGTTGTATTTTTTTTATTTATTATATAATAAATTTAAAATTTGATATACAATTTAGCACGTTAGGATAGAAAAATGCCGTATAAAATTTTAACAAAAAAAGAAATTTGCCCTAATCAGTATGAAATAACTATTGAAGCTCCTTTTGTTGTAAGAAATGCAAAAGCAGGGCAATTTATCATTTTCAGAGCAACACAAGACGGCGAAAGAGTACCTTTAACTATTGCAGATGTCGACAAAGAAAAAGGTATTTTGACATTGGTATTTATGGCTGTCGGATATTCTACAAAACAGCTTGCAGCCTTAAATGAAGGTGATGAGTTGGCAGATTTGGTTGGACCTTTAGGTCAGCCTACACATATTAAAAATTACGGAACTGTTGTATGTTTGGCTGGCGGATACGGTGCTGCTCCTTGCTATTTGATTGCTAAAGCGTTTAAAGAAGCAGGTAATAAGGTTTATATGATTATGGGTGCCAGAAACAAAGATTTGATTTTCTGGCAAGACAAGATGAAAGATGCTTGTACGGAATTATTTATCACGACCGATGACGGAACATTGGGTGAAAAAGGCTTTGTAACACAGGTTCTTGAAAGAATTATGGGACAAGAAAAGGTTGATTATGCAATAGCCGTTGGTCCTATGCCAATGATGAGAGCTGTGGCAAACCTAACACGTGATAAAGGTATTTATACGGAAGCAAGCATGAATCCTATTATGGTTGACGGTACAGGCATGTGTGGAGCATGCAGAATTACTGTTGGCGGAGAGGTTAAATTCGCTTGTGTTGACGGTCCTGATTTTAATGCTCATGAAATAGATTTTGATGAAGTCATAAACAGAACAAAAATTTATAAAGATCAAGAACGTAAGAGAGATGAGAACTGTAACTTATTGAAGAAAGGATAGGTATGGCAGCAGATAACAAAAATATTCCATTTTGCCCTTTAATGTCAGCAGGAGCTGATTTTGAAAAGGTTTGTACACAAGACGCTTGTGCATGGTATTTAAAGAGCTACAAAATTTGCTCTGTTTACATGCTTGCTCACAATGCAGCATTGGATGTTCAGGCAAAACAAGCTAAGAAACAATAAAAATGAATATTGCCGTATGTATTAAACAGGTGCCTGATACTGCGGATATAAAATGGACTGAAAATAATACTATACAGCGTGAAGGTTTGGAAAGTATTATAAATCCTTTTGATATGTACGCAATAGAGACGGCACTGAAATTAAAAGATAAAGATAAAACCACCAATATAACAACACTTACAATGGGACCGCCTCAAGCTGAGGAAATAATAAGAAGTTCAATTGCACTGGGTGTTGATGGTGGTTTTGTTATTACCGACAAAAAATTTGCTGGAGCGGATACGGCAGCAACAGGCAGAACTCTCGCAGCAGCTATTAAAAAAAATATTGAAAATCTTGATTTAATTATTTGCGGTCAATTTGCAACCGACGGTGATACAGCTCAAACAGGTCCTGCAATTTCTGTTAATTTGAATTACCCCGTAGTTACTTATGTAAAAGAAATTATTTCGGTTGAAAATGAATATTTGACTGTTAAAAAAGAAACGGAAGACGGCGCGGAAATTTTAAAAGTAAAACTACCTGCTGTTTTATGTATGCTTAAGTGTGATTATGAACCAAGAAGACCTTTAATAAACGGTTTTAAGCAGGCACAAATTGCTGAAATCCCGCATTATTCGCTTGCTGATACAGGATTGGAACCGGAAAATGTCGGAATAAAAGGTTCACCAACGTACGTAAGCAAGGCTTTCAGACCTGAGCAAAAACAAGGCGGAGAAATTTATGTTCCGCAAAGTACAACAGACGCTGTTGATAAAATTTTGGAGGCTTTAAATGGCTAAAGGAATTTTGATTTACGCTCAAACAGACAGAAAAGGTATTTTGCAAAATGTGGTTTTAGAACTTGCAAATACTGCTCAAAATTTATCCGAAAAACTTGATAATTGTGAAGTTAATGCCATTTTATTTTCAGACGGCACAAATTTGGAACAAAATAAAGAAATTTTATCTAAAAACGAGTTTAACAAAGTTTTTATAGCAAAATCAGATGTTTTGAAACAATATTCTATGGAATATTATGCAAAAATTACTATTGACTTAATTAAAAACATTGAACCTGAAATATTTTTAATTGGAGCAACAACGCAAGGCAGAGAACTGGCTCCTGTTGTTGCAACAAGTTTGAATACAGGACTGACCGCAGACTGTACAAATTTAGATATCAATGAAAAAGGTCAGCTTGCATCAACCCGTCCGACTTTTGGCGGAAATTTGATGGCAACTATTTTGTGTAAAAATTATCCGCAAATGGCGACTGTGCGACCAAAAGTTTTAAAGAAATCGGAAAAAGATATTTTTAAGAATACAGAATTTATTGAAATTGATTTTGATTTATCAGCTGTTGAAAAACGTGTAGAATTAGTTGAATTTATTGAAAATAAACAGCTTGCGGATGTTCGTATTGACGAAGCGGAAATAATTGTTGCAGGCGGAAAAGGAATGAAAAATCAGCAGGGTTTTGAGTTGCTGCAGGAACTTGCACAAGTTTTAGGCGGTTCTGTCGGAGCTTCAAGAGGTGCTGTTGATATGAAACTTGCAGACAGCTCAATTCAAATAGGTCAAACAGGTAAAACAGTTGTTCCGAAAATCTATATTGCGTGCGGAATTTCAGGCGCTATACAGCATACGGTCGGAATGAGCGGTTCAGATAAAATTATTGCAATAAATAAGGATGAAAACGCTCCTATTTTTAAAATTGCGGATGTAGGAATAGTTGCGGATGTATTTGAAGTTTTGCCTGAATTGATTAAAACTTTAAAGGACAAAAAATAATGAAAAATACAGTTGTTGTCGGAGCTCAATGGGGAGATGAGGGTAAAGCAAAAATTACCGATTTACTTGCTCAAAAAGCCGATATGATAATACGATATCAAGGTGGCTGTAACGCAGGTCATACAGTCGTTTACAAAGGTGAAACATTCAAACTTCATCTTGTTCCGTCGGGAATTTTATACGAAAATAAAATTTGTTTTATCGGTGCTGGAACAGTAATTTTACCTGAATCTTTTGAGCAGGAAACAAATGAATTGAAAAGCAGAGGGGTTGATTTATCAAATTTAAAATTGAGTCCGCTTGCAACAATTACAATGCCATACAATACCGATGTTGATGGTTGGGCTGAAGATACTGTCAAAAAAGGTAAAATAGGTTCAACAAGAAAGGGTATAGGACAAACCTACACTGACAAAATGGCAAGATGTGCCTTTAAAGTCGGAGATTTGATTAACGAAGAAACTCTTTTAGAAAAAACAGATATTATTTTGCCTTTAAAAAATAAAATATTGAAAGAAGTTTATGGCTTAAAAGAATATTCAAAAGAAGAATTACTTGAATTATTTAAGAAATATAAAAAAATCTTTGAACCATATATTTGCGAAAATTGGCAGGAAATGCTGAGAACAAATAAAGACAAAACGATTTTATTTGAAGGCGCACAAGGTGTAATGCTTGATATAGATTATGGTACATACCCTTTTGTAACAAGTTCAAATCCAATAGGCGGCGGTGCGTCAACAGGAAGCGGTTACGGCCCTGCAATGATAGATGAAGTTATCGGAGTAACGAAAGCCTATATAACAAGAGTCGGAGAAGGACCTTTTGTTACGGAATTATCAGACGAAACAGGTGATAAAATAAGAGAAGTCGGCCATGAATACGGAACAACGACAGGACGGCCAAGACGATGCGGCTGGTTTGATTCCGTAATTGCGCGTTACGCAGCTTTGGTAAGCGGTTTAACATCAATTGCTCTTACAAAAATAGATGTGTTTGATGATTTTGATGAAATTAAAATTTGTACGGCGTATAGAGATAATTTAAACGGTAAAATTTATAAGGATTATCCGACAAATGTTTTTATGCATAAATATTTGGAACCGATTTATGAAACTCACGCAGGCTGGAAAAGTGATATTTCAAATATAAGAACCTATGAAGATTTACCTGAAAATTGCAAAAAATATTTAAAAAGGATAGAAGAATTAACAGGAACACCAATATCCATTATAAGCGTGGGACCTGACAGAGAACAAACTATTTTTGTGAATTAGACTATCCATAAACTTGAATATTATCAAGATTTGTAATTTGTTTTGCCTGAAATAAGTCATATTTAACTTGTAAATCCATCCAAAATTCAGCATCCGAATTAAAAGCTTTGGCGATTTTCAATGCCATAACAGGAGTTATAGCAGCTTTGCAGTTTACTATGTCATAGATAGTCTTTCTTGAAACACCTAACATTAGCGCTACTTTGGCGATAGATAACTTTAATTCGTCAATATATCCTGATTTTAATAATTCACCGGGATGTGGTGGGTTATACATTGTCATTTTGTACCGCCTTTCTGATACCTTAGCTAATGATAATCTTGATAATCAACAATATAAACATTTTCATCTTTAAATTCAAATGTTATACGCCAATTTGCCTGTACTGTTATTGAATACAAGTTTTGTTGTTCACCTTTTAATTTATGAAGCCTGAACATAGGAATATTCAAAACATCTATTCTTTTTGCAGTATCTAATGCGCCTAAAATAAGTCTTAATTTTTGAGCATGAATAGCTTGTATACCTTTAGTATTACCTGTTTCATAAAAAAGACGCAAGCCTTTATGCTTAAATGACTTTATCATACAGTAATTATAACATACATTTTGTATAGTGTCAAGTAACACTATACAAATAAAACTATTCGCCTTTGTTTGTGTCTTCTTCTTCAGTGTGCGGATGACGGACAATTAACAATTTTGTAATTCTTACACCGTCAATTTCTTTTACTTGAATTGTCATATCTTTCCAATCAACGGAATCATCAAGTTGTGCTATTCTGCCAAGCAATTTTAGTACAATTCCGCCTACGGTATCAACATCTTCTTCTTCAAATTCTTCTTCATCAATACCAAAAAACTCTGCCATTTCATCAAGTCTCAGCATTGCATTTGCTTCGTAAGTGTTTTCACCTATTTCTTTTATATCAACTTCTTCTACTTCATCAAATTCATCCTGAACTTCGCCGAAAATTTCTTCAAAAACATCTTCAAGCGTAATAATGCCCGCTGTTCCGCCATATTCATCAATAACTATGGCAATTTGCCCCTGACATTTTTTAAATTCACGAACGGCGTTATCCATTGTAATTGTTTCTGGAACAAACAATATAGGTCTTATCAATTTATCAATAGTAAATTCGCTTTTTTTCAAAGTTGTTGTATACAGGTCTTTTACGTGTATAAAACCTTTAATATGGTCTAAATCTTCTTCATAAACAGGATATCTTGTATATTGATTTTCGCGGGTTAATTGAGTTAATTCTTCCATTGAAATATCATCAGGAATACAAACCATATCCGTACGCGGAATCATTACTTCTTTTGCGGTCAAATCCGAAAATTTGAAAGCATTATGGAGCATTTCTTTTTCCGTTTCGTTTAAAACACCCTCTTTATAACTTGCGTCAACAAGCATATCCAGCTCCTCTGTTGAATGTGCGAATGTGCTTTTAGGACGTTCTATTCTCAATATTTTTAAAATCAGATTACAGAAATTATTTAATAAAATAACCAGCGGATTAAAAATTGTAGCAATAAAGTTTGTAGGTTTAGCGATTAAAAGAGCTGTTTCTTCTGTATATTGCAAAGCAATAAGTTTTGGTGTTTGTTCACCTACGGAAACATGCAAAAATGTAATTAAAGAGAATGCTATAATTGCAGAAATTGTATGAGTTGCAATTCCTTGAGCCGTTTGTGGTAAAAATCCGAATACAGGTTCAACGATACCTGCAATAGTAGCTTCACCAACCCAACCAAGAGCGACACTGGAGATTGTTACACCGAGTTGAGCAGCACCTACAATTCTGTCTATATCTTCTATTTGTTCTAATACCAAATCCGCAGTCTTATTACCTTGTTTAGATAATTCTTCCATGCGAGTTCTTCTGACTCTAACCATTGAAAATTCTGACGCTACGAAAAATGCATTTGATAACAATAAAAATGCTACAATAAGTAAATTTATAATCGTACTGACTGAATCCATATAAAAAATTTTATCCTCTTTAGATTTCATTTTATAATACATTATGAAAAAATGCAAATATTCGTGTTAAGATATTAACCGAGAGGATAATATTTTGAGATTAGACAAGTTCTTAAAAGTTTCAAGATTGATAAAACGACGCACAGTTGCGAATGAAGTTTCGGAAACGGGCAGAGTTTACGTAAACGGCAACCCTGCAAAGCCTGCAAAACAGCTTAAGGTCGGAGATGTAATAAAAATTGAATACCATAACAGAAATGTTGTTGTAAAAGTACTTGTTATCCCTCAAAATAATGTCAGCATACAAGAATCATCCACGCTTTACGAGGTAATAGAAAATGCATGAAATTTTTTCGCAGATGAATAATTA
>CAJOPF010000041.1 GCA_905236205.1 Candidatus Gastranaerophilales bacterium | reverse complement strand
TAAATAATCCAATGTTCTGTATGCTGTACAGATTCCTTTTAAAAGATGATATGGGGTATGACTTTAATACAGATACTGCACTATCTTTTAAGAGATTTCTGTTTTGAAATATACCCAAATGTCTTTATCATAAAACTTGCCAAATAGATGTTCTTTATCCAGATTGAAAAGGATAAATCTTCATCGTTTTATTGCATAATTTTATTAATAAAACATTTCAGGTGAAATGGCAAAAAAAAGTCTATATATTCTCCAGAAGTGTATACATATCAGAGTGAACTAGTCATATTTAAAATAATATTCTCTTATTATTAAATCCTTTCTAAGCTGTAGTTCAATAATATCTTCTTTCATTTCTTTTGCTAATTTATAACATTACCATCAACACAATATAATGGATATGTAATATCTTTAGAAAATTTAATATTCCCTGGAAGACTTTTACCAATGTATGGCAAAGCTTCTGAAGTTTTTGAAATATCAGTTCCTTCAAATGCATATCTTTCAAAATATTTATTATCATGTAATTCCGCTTTTAATTTAGGTAAAGTATTGACTCGTTGCCAGCCGTTTTCATCGGGCTTGGCTATTATTACTATGTTTTTATCTTTGTCCACTCCAATTACAAAATCAGCTGAATTAGCTTTCTTTAGATCTGGGATATCCCAATATTTACATACACAGTCAAAAAGAGTTTTACGATTTGGTTTACCGGCTGCCAATTCATTTATTGATTTTTCAATATAACAAATAAGTATTGTTTTTCCCTTTAAATCTGCAATAGCCATTAGACCTCCTTAATAATGAATTGAAGTTCATTAAGAACATTAGAATGTATTTTATATAGAACCTTTATATTTATTGATTAATTCCATCATTTTTGAATTAGTATTGTTTCTAGCTAAAGATAGGGCACATTGGCCTCTTTTATTAGGTTTATAAATATTTGCACCTTTTTTTAGAAAAAATTCGGCACATTCTACAGAATTATTTTTAATTGCATACATCAAAAAAGTATTACCACTTGCATCATGGGCATTTACACTTATACCGGTTTGTTCAAAATAACGTTCTATAAATTCGATATAGTCAATTTTTATTGCCCATCGCAAAATGCTACCGTCAATCGTTGCGCCATTATTAATAAATTCTAGAATTATGCCTTTTAAATTATTATGTATCGCAAATTCTAATGGGCTCCAATTTTCATTATTTTTTGTATATATTGAATAACAGTTTTTTTCGAGAAGTACCCTATAATCGAAATTTGGGTATTCTTTGAGGGCTAACATTAAGGCAGTATTACCATTTTTATCAGTTTGATTTACATCAATATTGGATTCTACTAGAGCTTTGGCTAAATCTTCCTGACCATAAATTACAGCTAACATTAATAGTGTGTTCCCATTATTATCAACTGCAAATTTATTCCCTGATTTAATGCAGTCCTTTAGTTTTTCTATTTCATTTCTTTTTACCAAATCAATCAAAGAATTATCTAATGATCCCAAATATTTTATTGAAAATTTGCAACCTAATGTTTTATAATTGTTACATCCCCAATAATCACCATATGCCCCACTTTTACGAGACATAAATCCATTGCATTCCGGACATAAGAGATAACCATCTTCTGATAATTGTAAGTCACTCATAGTTAATTTTTTTTTATTCATAATTCATATATCTCATTTGTCTTCGATTATTTTCAATTACATACCTTTAGGAAGATTTACCTTAATAAACGAAAGAATAAATTATCCCATCAACCTAACAACTGGTTGTACCGCAGGCAGCTTGACTGCCTGTCGGCTACGAACCTTTGTTATACCGTTATTATATTTCCAAAAAACAATACAGACAATTCCATCCCATTATACAATTCAGTAAAATTTTTAATTATATTTTCTGAAATATATATTGGAACTTTTATGTTTATATCAGTTTTCTTTATTCCATCAAATTCAGTGAACAATGCAGCATCTGAATAACATTTACAAAATGAAACATTATTAAATTTTATAATTTCATAGTTGGTTGAAAAGATTTTTACCTTTCTAAATGGAATTATTTCATCCCCAATACAATCACAAGTATTATATAATTTTTTATTTATATTATCAGGATATGCAAATCCATATATATTCCATTTAACATCATCATGATTTTCATCTTCAAAATAATCTCTTTCTAATAAAAGTGAACAATCATAAATATCTGTTGAACTTAATCCTACCGCAGATTTGTTTTTTGAAAAAACTTCAATTTCATCCGGATAATAACAACCTTCTTCCTGTATAGCCTCTAAAAAATTTACTGACGGGAAAACTGTTATTATTTTATATTTGTTATCATCTATTTCTTGAAGAACAATTTTTATATGAATTTCTGAATTTCTATTTTCTATCAAAAGATAATTCGTTTTATGTAAATCATCATAATTATATTTAACAGACGACTTTTTTATTATTTCCCCAGAATTGATTGTGTCCAAAACAATTGATTCGATTTCTTTTATAGAATTATTTGAAAATACTTTAAATAAGTCAAAATTTTCTTTATCTAAATTCAGAGGATTGTTTTGATAAAAGTTTCTAATATTACTAATTTCTATCATCTACATCCTTAAAATCACGCCAGTGGCGTGTCCGCCTAACTTTGATTATACATATGGTCACTAAAATTCTATCCTATTCCTTCTTAATTTTATCTGTTCCGGTAATCTTGTCGATTATGATGCTTACTTCTTCAATTAATATTCCGGTGTATTTTTCGATGTTGTCGATGATGTACTGCTGCATTTTGTAGATTTCGCCGGTGAGCTGTTTGCCAAACGGAACGTCAATCGTTATGACAAGCCTGTAGCCGCGCGCGTCTGTTTTAATCGAAAATTTCTTGATTCTTATATTTGAGTCAAATTCCTGGACACAGTGCATTGTCATCTGAGTGAGCGCGGCTTCTGAAATGCTTATGCGCCCTTTTTTAGAAAACTCTGGTCGTACGACTGATTTTTCAAATGTCTTTGAATTTCCAGAGCCAAATTTTCTTGCAAAAAAGAGTCCTGGTCTTGAAAAAAATACTTTTATCGAGTCATAAAAAATCTGCGAATAATTTCTTTTTATTTCGATTGCAGGAACAGGAATTACATGTTTTCCTTCTACCTGGCGTGAGCGTATTGCCTTGTCGATTTCTTCTCGTGTTGCAATGTCTTCGATCTTGATTATCTTTGATGGCTGCGGAAGCTGTAATCTTGCGGCAATTTTTATTACCATCTTTTCTGATGTTCCAAGAAGAAGTATTTTTTTTATGTGTGATTTTTTTAATATTCTTGCAATTTCGTCGCGGTGTTCTTTGTCGTCAAAGAGGGCAATCCTTACAGCGCCCATATATGTTTTTTCTGTCTTGGCAGATTTTCCGCCGAGGATTTTATCGTCTTTAATTAAAAGTCCGTCGTCGATTATTGCGTCGATTCCGTATTTTTGTGCAAGAAGCTTTGACTTAAAGCTTTTACCGGTTCCGCTTTCGCCGACTAAAGCCATTACCGAGATACCTGAAAATTTTTTAAGCAGATTACTTAATGATTCCATACTATTTTATTATAAGTGAGCCGTCCCAATTTATCAACGATTGTATTAAAAATTTTTTAAATGCTTCGTTAAGAGGCGCTGTAATTTCTTCTGGTGCGTTTATCTCATTGTCCTTAGGGAAAAACAATTTATATGCATGAAGGTAAAATCCCTGTTTTTCTTTTATCTCCTGAGCTCCATATGCCGTATCTCCCAAAAGAGGAAATTCATGAAAATAAGACTGGCATCTTATCTGATGCTTTTTCCCTGTAAGGATTTCATACTGGCATAATGTTATGTCTTTTCCCCTGTGTTTTCCGTACGAAAGAGGAGTGCAGACTGTTACTGCAAGGTCAGATGGATTTTTTTCTTCCTGATCAATTTTCATCGTATAAAAATTTGTTTTTTTAAGCTGAACAGGCACAATATAGTCACTCCATTCCTGCCTTTCATTTATTTTTCCGCACGCAATTCCGACATAAAATTTTCTCACCCGTTTTTCTGCAATTGCACGCGAAAACCATGCAGCACCTTTAAGGTTATTAGAAAATACAAGAAGGCCCGTAGTCTTTCTGTCAAGCCTGTGAAGAGGGCCCGGCGTAAAAGAAAGGGATTTTTCATGGGCTTCACTTTTATAGATTTCTTCGATTACTTCAGAAATTCCATCCGGGCCATGAACGTTTACGTCGTAAGGCTTATTTATGATTTTTATAAATTCGTTTTCAAATACAAAATCAAGTTTTAAAGAATTATTTTTTTTAGGCATAATACCAAAAGGGGACTTGTTTTGTTCAGCCCGGGAAAGAGGATTTAAAAGGAACGCAGCAACGCTTATTTTGTCGCCGGCCTTGATTTTGAGCGAAATATCGGCTTTTTTGTCGTTTACGCGGACAAGGCTTTTTCTTATGGCAGAATAAATCGATGAAATATGTGCTCCACCGGCCATTTTTCTTACGACTTTGTCGAGGCGACGGTTTTCATCATCTGTTGCGGCTGTAAAATCCTTAAAATCCATATAAATATATTACCATATTTTAGTGTTTATTTCACTAATTCTACTAGATAAAACACTTTTGACATGATAAAATACTACAATATGTTATTGGCGCTAAAATTAAAATTGTTTAAGCTGTTTTTTAACCCTGTTTTTCTTTCATGTGTATTCAGCTGGTTTTTTGCACAGTTTATCAAGACCATCATAAATCTTTGCCTTAGAAGGATTCACAGTATCGGGGAGCTTTTTGAGTACCTGGTCTGGCAGACAGGCGGTTTTCCGTCAAGTCACACTGCGCTTGTAACATCTTTGTGCACTTCTGTTGCATTTAGAAACGGAATCGAATCGGACATCTTTATGCTTTCTGCCTGCCTTATGATGATTACGATAAGGGATGCGCTTGGTGTTCGTCGTGCAAACGGAATTCACGCCAAAACCATCAATCAGATGGGAAAAGAACTTTCAGAAAAAAATATAATAAAATATAAACCTATAAAAGAAGTTTTGGGTCATAAACCGATGGAAGTTGTCGTCGGCGCTTTGCTTGGATTTTTTATTGGCCTTGCTTTTTCGACCTTGTAGAGCGGGCAGTAAAAATGAATAGTATTAAAAAATATGTCGTACCGGCTGCAGTTTCAGCCGTTATTATTTTACTTATGATTATTTTAAGGACAGTTCCTGTTGCAAAACTGTGGAAGGGTTTTTCTGTCCTTTATGTTCCGGCAGACACAGATGCAAAGGTTGTTTTTGACGCGCTCGATAAATACGGATGTTCGGATGTAATTTCGTATTATAATCAGAGCATTCCGTTTTTAAATCCTTATCTTCCGATTAAGGCAGATTATTCTGACTCGTATTTATCAAGAAGAAATTCTTATTTTTTTGACCGCGATAGAAAGGTGATGATTTATTATATTCCCGACGAATATTCTTCGCAGGCAAAAAAAGCTGCAGTTTTTTTAGCAGGCGAGTGCATGATTGATGCGGGACTTGACAGTAAATCTTCTTTTCCTCTTGTAACTCCGATTATATGTCTTGTTGTCGCTGCCGTCTTTTTCTTTCTTTCAAAGCATAAAAAAGTTTTTGTCGGCGCTTCGCTTTTCCCAATCATCTATGCTTTTTCGATGCCGTTTTATGTAAACGCTGCATCTGTCTGTCTTGTTCTTTTTGCAGTTTATCTATGTCAGAAAGTTTGGAGAAGAAAAGACGGTCTTAAATATGTTTTAAGAAATAAGTACGTGATGATTTTATCGTTTGTAAGTCTTGTTGCAGCTTTTTTTGCTTCATTTGTTTCTTGTTTATTATTCATGCTTGCTGCAGTTGGTTCAGTATTGATTTTATTTATGATAAACAATATGCAGAGCGATTACGAAAATTCCCTGCGTTTTAATCCGACTTTAATAAGGCCTGCACGTTTTATGAAAATGATATGTTCAGAGACTATAAACAAGGGGCTTATTGTTTCTGCAGCCGTTATCGTTCTTTTTGTGCTTTATATAACGAGCGTAAGCCTTTTTACCATCTCAAATTCTCAAGACTTGTCTTTTCCTATGCCGACAAGATATAATACTTTAACAGAAATTCCTAACCTTGATGACTATATTGTATGGAGCTGGAATACGGCAACTTTACCATATAAGTCACTTAATGCTTCTCATTCTGAAGTTCCAGAAGAAAACGAGTGCGTTACGATACAGAGGTTTAAGGATACGGATGACGGTGTTAAGACGACAGAAGAAGTTGTCTTTAAATTTGATTCCGATTTTAAAAATGAAGTCATAAGCTCAATAGATAAATTGGATTATC
>CAJOPF010000040.1 GCA_905236205.1 Candidatus Gastranaerophilales bacterium | reverse complement strand
TCCATTTCAAAAGGTTTTACAAGGTAGTCATCAACTCCAATATCAAACCCCTTGCCCTTGTCTTGAATGTCGGACAGCGCAGTTAACATTAAAATAGGAGTATTTTTTATATATTCTGCTTGTCTTATGCGTTGAGCAACCGTATATCCGTCGACATTCGGCATCATTACATCAAGTATCACTAAATTCGGTATTTCCTGCTTTGCAAGTGCAAAACCTTCAATACCGTCAAAGGCCTGAACAACATCATATCCGCATAATTTTAAGTTAACCTTAATTAGCTCATTTATTGCTTTATCATCATCAATTACCAATATCTTACTCATAGCTTTAATATACTATAAATTAGCAAAATTTTAAATTATTAAATTTTCTTAATAATGCTAATGTTTAAAATTGCTACTACAAAAGTAATTCAGCCAGTTGGCTAATTTTAGTATATTATTTTTATAAAAAAATATACACAAAAAAAGCATTTTGTTGTAATATTTTATTTGTTAATACAAAATTTATAAGGAGGCACATGAATTGGCAGTAGCATCACCGTTTTCATCTATCGACAAAGAAGGCACAAAAAGAGTACATTTAGGTAGACATGTTCTTGCTGAGTTTTTTGAATGTGATTCAAATACTTTAAACAGTTTGTCGATGATAGAAAAACTTATGGTTGATGCGGCTCTTGAATGTGGAGCAACTGTCGTTCAAAAGTGTTTTCACATGTTTAATCCCTACGGAGTTAGCGGTGTTGTAATTATTGCCGAAAGTCATTTGGCTATACATACATGGCCTGAATTGGGCTATGCTGCTGTTGATTTGTTTACATGCGGCGATAAATGCGACCCTAAAGTTTCTTATGAATTTTTAAGAAAGGCGTTTAACTCTAAAACAGCATCTTATACAGAACTTGAAAGAGGTATTTTAGACGAAACTGATATGAAAGTTATGGAAGTCCCGTTTCAAGTTAGTGAGCATGCTTTAACAGCGGGTGTTTAATAAATTTTATCGGGCGGCACGCTATGGTGTGCCGCCCTTTTTTAATGTATAATATTTATATGAACGAGGACTTGAAACAAACCTTAAAACTGTTACCCGATTTGCCCGGGTGTTACTTATATTATAATGATTTAGACGAAATAATATATGTGGGGAAGGCAAAGAATTTAAAAAAGAGGGTTAAGAGTTATTTTAACCGCTCTCAAAAATCTCCAAAAACAACTCAACTCGTTTCACATATTGAAAAATTGGAATATATAATTACTGATACTGAAGTTGAAGCCTTTATATTGGAAGACCAACTGATAAAGAAACACAAGCCAAAATATAATATTTTGCTTAAGGATGATAAAAAATATCCGTATTTTCTGGTAACTGACGAGGATTTTCCAAGAATACTTGTTGTTCGTAAAAAAAATTTAAACCCTGATAAGGGACATTTTTTTGGCCCGTATACTGACGCAAAAGCGATGTATTCTACGTTAGACTTTATAAAAAAAATATTTCCTCTTAAGCAGTGCAAGCAACCAAAATTTAAAACAAGACCTTGCCTATATTATGATATAGGCAGGTGCTTAGCTCCTTGTCAGAATAAGGTTAGTTCAGACGAATATAAAAAGCTAATAGAGCAGGCAGAATTATTTTTAACAGGCAAACAGGGCGAGCTTTTAAAACAATTGATGCAGCAAATACAAAAATATTCTGATGCGCAGCAATATGAAAAAGCCGCAAGATTAAGAGACAGCTATTATGATTTGCAAAAAACTCTTGAAAGACAAAAAGTCGTATATGAAAGCACAAAACTAAACGAAGATATTATCTCTGTATTGCAAGACAGTGGTATTATTGCAATTGTAATTCTTATGATACGCGAAGGTAGACTAATTGACAAAAAAACATTTGATTACACTGTCGAAGAAACAGATAAGACAGAATTTTTTGAAAGATTTTTTAAAGATTATTATTCCATGTTAAAGCTTGATTTTCCTGACAAAATTGTATCAAGTGAGCTTGAAAATCTAGGTAACAAACAGTTGTATGAGGAATGGCTTGAAATTTTATCGAGAAAAAAAATCAAAATAAGTTACGGAAAAACAAAATCAGGTAATGAGCTGCAACAACTTGCTGATAAAAATGCTAAGGATGTTCTGGAAAAAGCTAAAATACAGGCATTAGTAAATATTGGAAATGATTTTAATGAAGTTGGTTCTTATTTGGCAGAAAAACTTAAACTGAAAAATTTTCCGCATAAAATAGAATGTTATGACATTTCGCATATACAAGGCACAAACACTGTTGCTTCAGGAATTTGTTTTGTAAACGGTGTACCTAAAAAATCATTATATAAAAGGTACAAAGTAAAAACTACTGAAGGAAAACCTGATGATTTTCAGTCTATGAAAGAAGTTCTTTCAAGACGATTTAAACGCTTGGGCGAAGAAGGCTGGGAAAAACCAGATTTAATTATTATTGACGGTGGTAAAGGTCAACTTTCAAGTGTAATGCAAATAGTAAACGAACTTGGTGTAAGCGGAATTGATATTGTAAGCTTGGCAAAACGTGAAGAAGAAGTTTTTCTGCCGTACCAGTCAAAATCAATAATTATTCCGCGAGGTTCAAGTGCATTATTTTTAATTCAACGTGTAAGAGATGAGGCTCACAGATTTGCTATAACTTATCACAGGGATTTGCGTTCAAAAGCATTAAAAAATAATTAACAAATTGAACTATTACCGTAAAATATATTAAAATGAATATGGGAGATGATTTTCCATGCAATACAAAGATTATTATGAAACATTAGGCGTAAAAAGAGAAGCTACTGAGGCAGAGATAAAATCTGCTTACAGAAAGCTTGCCCGTAAGTATCACCCTGATGTTAATAAAACAAAAGAGGCGGAACAAAAATTTAAAGAAATAAATGAAGCTTATGAAGTTTTAGGCGATAAAGAAAAGCGTCAAAGATATGACAGTTTAGGCGCTAACTGGCAAGGTGGAGCTGATTTTACACCACCACCGGGTTATGAAAACTTTAGCTTCAATTTTAACAATGCAGGCGGTCAGGGCTTTTCTTCTTTTGAAGGACTTGGCGGTTTTTCAGACTTTTTCAGCTCGCTTTTTGGTGATATGATGTCAGGTCAAAGGACCTCAAGCTCAAGACAAAACAGATTTACAGGTTTTGAAGGTATGGGTATGGATTTTGGTCAATCACAACCTAAAAAGCCAAAGGAAAATCTTGATGTTACAAAAACAATTAACATTACTGTTAAAGACATTTTTGAAGGCAAACCTATAAAAGTTTCATTTAAAGAGATGGATAAATGTAAATCATGCCCGCCACATGGCGGATTCTGCACACACTGCAACGGAACCGGCATTGTTCAATCAAACAAAACTGTTAACGTAAAATTACCAAAAGGAATACAGGAAGGGCAAAAAATTCGTCTAAAAGGCGAGGGAAAAGAAGATATTACCGGACAAAAAGGTGATTTGTTCCTTATAATAAATATTAAGGACTCAAAGTATACTGTTGACGGAGTTAATTTATCACAAGATATCGAAATAACCCCGTCCGAAGCTGTTTTGGGAGTACAAAAAGATATAGAAACTTTGCATGGAAAAGTGAGTATAAAAATACCTGCAGGAACTTCATCAGGTCAGGCCTTGAGATTAAAAGGGCTTGGACTTGCTAAAAAAGACGGCGGATATGGTGATTTAAATGGTAAAATTAAAATTGTTGTTCCAAAAAATATTTCAGATGAGCAAAAAGAATTATACAGAAAAATTCAGCAACTTGAAAAAGGCTAATGTATCATATGTTTTTCAAGCATTACCATAAGAACACTTAAGTCTGCAGGCTTTACCCCGCCAATACGTGAAGCTTGCGCAAGTGTTGTCGGACGAAATTTTTCAAGCTTTTCTCTTGTTTCCGTTGATATGTGCAGAATTTTTGAATAATCAATATCCTTCGGTATTTTTATTTTTTCAAGTTTGCCTGCATTATCAACTTGCGCTTCCTGACGTTTTAAATATCCGTCGTATTTAAGTAATATCTCTATTTGTTCATAAGTTTCTTTCGGTAAATTAAGGTTCTTAGACGTGTTATCAAGTTCTTGGATAATCTTATAAGAAATATTCGGACGTTTTAAGAGCTCGGAAAGCCTTATTCCTTTGTCAATATGTTCTCCGTACTTAGCCAAAATCTCGTTAGATTTTTCATCTGCCTTTAATTTTGTGTCTTTCAGTCGTTGAACTTCAAGCTCAATATCATTTTGTTTTTTCAAAAATCTCTGATATTGTTCTTCATCAAGTAACCCCATTTTATGACCAATTTCAGATAATCTTGCATCTGCATTATCCTGACGCAAAAGCAAACGGTATTCGGAGCGTGAAGTCAACATTCTATAAGGTTCTTCAATATCTTTTGTTACTAAATCATCTATTAAAGTGCCAATGTAAGAAGAACTTCTTGAAAGTTCAAGCATATCCGAATTATTCAAGTAATTAACCGCATTTATACCTGCTATCAAACCTTGTGCCGCAGCTTCTTCGTATCCGCTTGTACCGTTAATTTGACCTGCCATAAACAAACCTTTTACTTTTTTTGTCATAAGCGAATGTGTATTCTGAACAGCAGGAACATAGTCATATTCAACTGCATAGGCTGGCTTTATAACATGAGCATTCTCTAACCCCGGAAGTGTTCTTAACATTTGAATTTGAACATCCGCAGGAAGACTGCTAGAAAAGCCCTGAATATATACTTCATATGTGCTTAACCCTTCAGGTTCAATAAATATGTGATGAGAAGGGTTAGATGCAAATCTTACAATTTTATCTTCAATAGACGGACAATATCTTGGACCGGTTGCGTGAATTAACCCCTGATACATAGGCGACTTATCAAGATTTGCCTTAATAATTTCATGAGTTTTTTCATTTGTCTTAGTTAAATAACAAGGATACTGCTTTCTTATTGGTCTGTCAGGTCTGAAGGAATAAAAACTTAATTCATCATCGCCGTTTTGCAATATCATTTTTGAATAATCAATGGTTCTGCCATCAACTCTTTGAGGGGTACCCGTTTTTAATCTTTTAATAGTAAAACCAAGTTCGGTTAAAGACTTTGACAATCCTCTTGCAGGCATTTCGCCAAGCCTTCCTGCGGGGTATGAATTTAAACCTACCCATATTTTTGCTTCAAGTGATGTACCAGTTGTCAGTATCACGACAGGAGCAGAATATTCAATACCATACTCATCAACGGCACCTGTAATTGTATTATCTTTAGTCAATAATTGAGAAATACAGCATTGTTTTAAATATATATTTTTTTCATCCTGAATGACATTACGCATAAATTGCGTATATTCTTTTTTGTCAGATTGCGCTCTCAAGGCTCTTACAGCAGGACCTTTTGACATATTAAGAGTTTTCATTTGTAAATATGTAGCGTCTGCAGAGATGCCCATTTGTCCGCCCAAAGCATCTATTTCTCTTACCAGAGTAGATTTTGCAGGTCCGCCAATAGCAGGATTACAAGGCATCAATGCAATATTATCCATATTTAATGAGCATAATAAAACTTTTAAGCCTAATCTTGCAGATGCAAGCGCTGCTTCACAACCTGCGTGTCCAGCTCCTACAACTATACAGTCGAATTTATTACTTAAGTAATCCATAAATTTATTATAATACAAAATTTATGCTATAATTCAACTATGAAGAAGTTATTTTTATATTTAAGTATATTTTGTATGACGATACCTGCATTTGCAGATGATTTAGTTCTTAACGGGAATGTATCTTTTGACTGGGCTACAAAATCTCAGTTCGAACGTGACCAAAATATTGCTGATATAAAAGACAAAATATATCAAAATAACATAGTTGAAAAATATTCAAAAAAAGATTTTAGAGAACAATATAGAGATTTTCTGAAAGATAAAGACAGAGAAAAACACTATATTGAAATTTCTGAAGGACTAAAAGAAAATCCGACTGAGCGGCTTGCAGGTTTCTATGCTAAAGGCGATAAATACATTTACATGTATGGCATAGAGTATAAGAATGATATTTCTACAATATATTATTATGATATGCTCGGAAACCTTCGCTATATAGATAAGATGTCCGAAAATTATCCAAATTACCCGTATTATACCCTTCAGTACCGAGTTAACGGAACTCTTGCAGGTGTTGTATATTTCACGTCAAAGGATACTCAGTATGTATATAAAAACGGTAATTTTAAAGGTGTTTGGTTTAATGATACAATGTTTAATTCAAAAGCCAAAAAGATAATGACAAGAACAAATTACTGATTATTCTATCCATTTAAAGCTTTCAACATAATCTTCACCGCTGATATCTCCATGTATTTCAGCTGCAAATACCCTAAATGCTTTATTTGAAAGTTCAAGTCCCGGAATTTTATTTATACCGTTCAATAGTTTTGTATCTTGTGATGTACTTAAATTAACTCCTGGGATAGTGTTGAAAAGAGTATTTATTGATAAATTACCAACAGGTCCCAAACCTGCGGAGAATTTTCTTGCTAACCTTCCAAAAACGTACATATCTGCATATTTTGAAGACAAATCATAAGTACCAGTTATAAATAAGTTCAAATCTTTGCTGTTTGATAATATTTGTATTTTTTCTGCAATTCCTTTTTCTATTGTTATTGCACCTCTAATGCTGTCAAAAGAGCCTGTTTTAAGCGGAGAAACTAAATTTAAAATACTGTTAACAGATAGACCTGTTAATCCGCTTTTAACAAGATTGCCCGCTTTTAATAAATATTCAAGTGAACCCAATTTTGGCATTCTGCCTTCTTTTATTATAAAATCTACTTTTCCGTCGAGAGTTTTTAGACATTTTTCCTGATTATCGCCAATGCATGTAAATTTGAGCTGTCCGTCAACATCTCCGAACAACTGCCCTTTCAAATCTACTAACGATGTTGACAGAGTATCTGCATCAGCACCGGTTACAAGCAGGTTAAATTCTGATTTTCTGTTTTTTGTATTGTGGCTTACAGAGCCTTCCATATTACCTTTTGCCATTTTAAATTTAAACGGATCAACCTTTATGTTGCCATTTTTAAGTGAAATATCCGCATATAAATTTTTTGCTTGAGTTTTATTAACATATACTCCGTCAGCGCTAACAATGAAGTTTTTAACATAGTAATCATTAAAATTGAATGAATTACTTTTCTTGTCAGAATTATTATAGTCAATTTGTGCAACTTCGTATCCTGTTATTGTCTCAAATACTTTATCCAAGTTTAGCTCGCCTGCAATAAGTTTACCTTGCGTAACAACATAAGGAGGTTTTAGCTTATTTAAAGCACTTACATTTAACGTAAATTTATTATTAAGAACTGTTCCTGTAAGGCTTGCAGAAATATTGTCAGGCAAAAATTTTAAAGACACATTTTGAATAGTTGAGTCAATAAACGGTATGTCCATATCAAATAAATTCAAATTACCTCGAATAACAGGCTCTTTTGATGTGCCATTGAGTAAAAGCGTTGAAGTAAAATAACCCTTCTTTATAAATGGTTTTTTGAATAAAATATTAAATATTTTCATATCTGTCGGAACGTAAGTATTTATTTTGAAATTAGAAAAAGCCGTATTATCAAAATTGTTAGTAATTGTACCGCTTGCCGAAAGATTTTTTACACCTGCTTTTTCAATATTAAATAATTTTAAATTTAGCCTTTTGGGTTCAATTGTTGAATTTAATGTCAGGTTAATAGGATCGCTGCTACTTCCAATTGATGCCCCCATATAATAAATGTTTGAGTTTTTGTCCAGTTTTATACTTGAATTGACATTTAATTTATCAATATTGCCTGAGATTAAACCTGAAAAAGAAGCATTACCCTTTATTTTTATCGGATAAATTGCAGATGAATTATATACGTAATCCAAAAATTTTTGATTAGGTCTTGAAAAAATTGATATATCAAAATAAGGTTTTTCAAATATATTATTTATATTACCGCCAATAACAGCCGACATCGTTCCTAATTGTAAAGGAGTACGCTTTATAGTCAATTTATTGTTATTTACGAATATTTGGCTGTTTGAAATATTTACAGGCATATTTAGCGGCTTATATACGTAACTGCCATTTTTTAAAGAAACTAACCCTTCTGTTATAAAGTTTTTTAAATCAGGCTTTTCGATAGGGCCTGAGTATTTTCCCTTTAACTGTAAATAAGAAGAATCCCTGTTTTTAGTATTTTGTATTTCAAACGGTAATATGAAAGTTTTAATAATATCATTGATAAAAATTTTATCTGTATTAAAACTTATATTAGCTTTATCATCAGATAAATTTCCTGATATTAAAATCTTTGAGTGTCCTATGTATGAGGTGAAATTCAAATTCATATCAAAATCATTGAATTTAACTTTTCCATTTACAGGAAGTATTTTTTTAGATAAATTTAATATTTTGGATTTTACAGAGTATAGAGCAAGCTCACCTTTAAAATGAACATTTTTGCCCAATTTTAGTTCAGAAATATCTTTAATTTCTCCATTTATATTCATGTTTAAGTCAGCATTACCATTAACATCATTAATAAATTCAGTTATCTTATTAAAATCAGTCAGCATTTTTGACGTTTTTAATGCCGTTAATAAATAATTTGCATTTTGTCCCGAAATTTTTGTATCGAAATTAAATTTACCGTTAAGGTCACAAACACCTTTAATGCCTATTTTTTTGCCATTTACATATCCCTCAATTAGTTCAAATTTTGTATTTTTGTCATCAAATTCAAGTATAGACTCAGCATTAGAAAGAACAAAGTTAGGAATATCATCAAAATTAGTACTTGCAGCTAAAGTTTTAAAAACACCAAAAGCTCGTGGATTTTTCTTATTACCTTTAACGTTTAAATCTATATTTCCATAACCTGAAAATGCCATAACTGGAACAGGTCCAAGCATAAAATTAAAAGCTTTGTGAACAGGCATTAATATTCTTTCAGCTTCAGCCAAATTGATTTTATCTGTACTTTTTATTTTTATATCAGCATAATGGTCCTTATGTATTTTACATTCACCATTTACATCAACATATTGGTTCACATCAGTCGGAACATGAACATCAAATTTTACTGTATCCCCTTTGAAATTTACATCTACATCAGCATTTTTTGGCGCATTAACTATCGGACGACCTATGTATGTATTTAGCATTTTAATATCACCGTACATCAAAGGTTCTTTAAAACTATCTTTAATATTGATATTTACAGAAACATCAGAAAACAATTCTGCATCTTTAATTTCAGTCAATGATATGTTTAAATTTTCATCTAATTCGCTGCAGTATGGAATTAGTTTAAGCAAATCTTGAGCTTTTGTGTTTAATATTTTTATGCTCATATCAGGTTTAGGTTTGTCAGACGAAATTTTGTTGATTTTACCCAATATATCAACACTAAACTTATCGGTTAATATTTGGAAATTGTCAAAATTCAGAGCATCATTAACCAGTGTATACATTCCCGATACACGAATTTTATCGGAATAATTATATTTTTTTTGAAATGCGGTTGTATTAACAGAAAAATTGTCCAGCACAAAATTTGAGAAATAGTCTGTTTTATGATTTTTTTCAATTCCAGAATGTACTTCTAAATTTACAAGACCTGTAATATCAGTTATATCACCATTTGAAAAATAATTTATATAATTTGAAAATTCTGATAACAGCAAATTAGTTACGGAAAAAGATAATTTTGGCGCTTTCTTGCTTAAATTAGGGATAAACGGGAGCTTTGTATCCAAAGATAAATTAACATTGGAAGTCTGATGTTCAGACATTATACTAAATACCGTACTTGCCTTCAGATATTTATTCCTTGAATATTTATTGATATTAAAGAATTGTCCGCTTATTACAGTTTTATTCTTTTTGAATTTATCGTTTAATATCAAATAAAACTTATTGTTGTATGTGCGTATATTATCAAAATTTATTATAGAGTCAGAGCGTTTTAGCAATATATATTGACCTAAACTCAGCCTTAGTTTATTATCGCAATAAAAATCAGCAAAAATCTTCTCTGAACTAAAATATTTAACATAAACCCTGCCAATTAAAAGTGGAAATATTGATATTTTTATGACAGGTTTTTGAATAACAAGCGCCTTTGATTTATCATCATTCAAAATTTCAAAATTATCCGCCTTCAACCAAAATGCGGGTGAATATGACATTTTAAGCGATGGGTTTGTCATAACAATGTTGTAACCGTATTCATGCTTTATATAATTGCAAATATACGGATTTAATTTGTTTAAATTAAAGATTAAAGGCAAAGCAAAGTAATATATTGCATACAAAATTGCAACACAAAACACAACTAACAATATATTAAAACGTTTCCCCATATAATAATTATAAAACGAAAATTATTGACTAACAATAACTTATAGGGCAGTTAATAAATATTTTGCGACACCCTCACCCATTGAAAAGCAACTTGGTATAATTCTTAATGCTGCCTGAGCAAGAAAATCCGCTGACAGACACCTTCCTACAACAAATAAGTTATCAATATCTGCGGACATCAATGATTCAATAGGTAACTGATACTCACAGTAATTGTGTTCTAAAACCGAACAGTCTTTTTTTGAAGAATGAACATCAACAGGATAATCAGAAATAAGCACAGGATTTTCAAATTTTTTACCTGATTTCAAGTCGTCGATAGTATATACGTACTTGCCCTTAATTCTCCTGCTTACTCTCACACCCAGACTATCAGCAATATTTGAGATATAAGCGTTCTCAAAGCCCTTGAAATACTTTTTGCAAAAATTTGCTAGCCTTAATATCGCAGGATATGCTATTTTAAGGGCATTTGAACTTTCAAACTTATCTAAAGGGTTTATATTAGTGTCAAAATGTATTCTTGGGCAGTTAAATGCAAGAGAGTCGAACATTCCCGGTATAGTAAATACTTGAAAATAGTTCCTGTCCTCATTTTTAAGTATATTTTTTTCTACAGCATCATCAAAAAATGTCCTCAAAGCCCAGTTTTTATTAGTATCCCATGTATATGCAGTTGACAGATGTGTTTGCCCGCCAATTTCTGCTACGCTTGTAACATTTGTGTCTGAATCAATACTCTTAAGCCATTCGCCAAATTCATGCATATCTATACCACTCATAATAAATCTTAGAGTTGTAGGCTGATTTTCAGAATTATCATTTATAAATTCGCAATTTGACATAAAACCAATATCACAATTTCCTGTTGCATCAATTATATATTTCGTGTCGATAGGTTCCGATAATATTTTATTAAATATTTGTATCGATTGGATATATCTGTTTGATATATTTATTTTGCCAACTGTTGTATTATATAAAATATCAACCTTCTTATCTGCAAGCATTTCATTAAGTAATATCTTTGCCATTTCAGGATTAAACCATCCTTTATTGCCGTCTGTGTAGGTTATAGCGGAATTATTGGCGTGCATAATCTTATAAAAATCTTCAAAAAATTCATTATTTAATGAATCATTTGAGGTTTTCATCATAGGCGTAACAAGAGAAGATGTCATAGAGCCGCCTAGAAAAGAGTTTTTTTCAATTAAAAGAACTTTTTTGTTATATTTTGCAAGAATATATGCTGCAGCACAACCTGCAGTTCCGCCTCCTACGATAATTACATCATATTGCATAGATTTCTCCTTTAAAATTTTTCTTATAGCTCGTTGTTGATATCAATTCAGATTTATCAACCTCTGACTTTCTTATAGAAATTATTTCTTCATTTGATAGAGACAAATCCTTATCCCGATACATAATTCCTGCAGTTGTATTCAATAAGCCGTAATCATATTGTGTCATGTTTTGAGTAATCAAATCTTTATTTTTTACAGCAATTGTTCCGGTATATTTTTTTTCTGCTTCATTAAAAATCTTTGATATATAAAAATTATTTTTTATCATGGCATTTCTTACTGATGATGAATTTGAGTATGTCAAAATTTTTCCATTATCTGATAAATGGTTATATAACAAATTAAAAAATTCATAAGTCCAAAGATTTGGACATTTTGCAGGAGTAAATCCATCTAAAAATATAAAATCATAACATTCTGAACAATTTTTTAAGTAGTGCCTTGCATCCTCATTTATGCAGTTAATATCAATTTCGTTATTTTTCAATATGTTCAGGACGTTTTTATAGCTATTTGATAGATACTTATAATATATATTATGTAAAAAGCGTAAATTAAACTTATTGGATGATAATTTATACTGCTCAGAATAATAAAATTCAAAAAAACGTCTGCTAGCTTTGTTCAAAAATTTTGAATATTTTTTATCTTTGTAAAAGCTTTCTATAACAGATTTAAGAGTTTCAGCATCATAATTTGCAAATAAAGAATATATTAGCAGCATATTTATTTCATTTTCAAAATAATTTTTTGAAAAACAATTTTGTATTTTATTGTCAACGGATAAATACTTGTCTACTGCTTTAATACCCGTCAAAGAAATTCGTTTATTTTTTGCAGTTGCAAAAAACGGAGCCAAAAACATCAAGTTTTTATCTAAATCAACTGCATCAACATGTATTTTATAATTTTTGAAATTTTTTATATACTCAAATTTATTTTTTTTACGGAATATATTATTAACATGTATCGAGTTGTTATATTTTTTCTTAACAATATTATTGACATCTATCGAACCGCTATATTTTGTTTGCTCAACATTATTGGTATATATCGTTTCGATATTTTCTGTAACAGGTATAACTTTTTCAAAAAAATATTTAAAAAAAGATTTTGTGTTGTATCCGATTCCGTAGCATAAATCTAAAATTTTAATTTCTTTATTATTTATGAAATAATTAGTAAAATCTGCTGGTAATATAAATTTATTTGTTGCTTCGGAGAAAGCTCCATATACCGAATGGTATATATCGGAATTACTTTCGCTATATAGTCCGACAGAGCCGTCATTAGTGTAAAAAGGCACAAACATATCCATACTGATATTATACATTTTTAAAGTAAATATATAAAATATTTAAAATTTATTTACATATGGCGTTTTTCAGGATTTATAAGCATTTGAGCCAGTTTATCAGAACCCTCAAAATTCCTTTTTTCAAGAATTTTAACAGCAGACTCCTTGTCATACTCAACAAAGCGGTGTTCCACTTCAATTTTACCGTTTGTAATGTCTGCTATAACATAACATGCTTTCGGATTTTCTGTAAATGGTCTGCCTACGCTTCCGTCATTAACCACCGTAATTTTTGAGTTAGTCTGATAACCGCATGGCATATGTGTATGACCGCAGAACACAACATCAGCATCAACTTCTGTAAAAATATCTTCAATAACGTTCAAATCCATATTAGGGAATATATTTTCATCATTCCTTCTTGGTGAGCCATGGACAAGAAGAATTTTTAAATTTTCAAGTTCAACAGATTTATTTATAGGTAAATTTTTAAGATATTGTTTATTTTCTTCTGATATTTCTTCTGTATCACACTTTAGAGCGTTAGCCATAATAGGCGGAAAACCGTTTTCAGCAGAAT
The DNA here is from genome assembly GCA_905236205.1 of Candidatus Gastranaerophilales bacterium. GTDB lineage: Bacteria > Cyanobacteriota > Vampirovibrionia > Gastranaerophilales > Gastranaerophilaceae > UBA6984. The sequence goes on along the minus strand of CAJOPF010000040.1, from coordinate 16,834 downwards.
ACTTATCACTTGAATAATTTGAAATCATGTAATCTGTATTTCCTTGTATTACGGTCCAATCTTGAGTTTTTACAAAATCAACCGTCTTATTCGGTTCAGGACCTGCCATTGCCAAATCACCCAAACAAAATACCCTATCAACATTATAATGTTTCATATCTTCCAAAACCGCTCTCAGCGCAAACATGTTACCGTGAATATCAGATAAAACCGCAATTTTCATATATACCTCTTAATTTATTTTAGTGATATTATTATTTTATGATAAACAGACGTAAAACAAAACAAATTTGCATAGGAAACGTAAAAATTGGCGGAGATGCACCAATTTCCGTACAATCAATGTGTAATACTGATACAAGAGATGTTAGCGCAACATTAAATCAAATAAATGAACTTGCAGATGCAGGTTGTGAAATAATAAGATTGGCTGTATTAAATAAAGATGCAGGTGAAGCACTTAAAGATATTGTCAAAAAATCACCAATTCCTGTTGTAGCTGATATCCATTTCGATTACAGACTTGCTATACAATCAATAAACAATGGTGTATCTTCATTAAGACTAAACCCAGGGAATATAGGCAAAAAGGAAAATGTGGAAAAAGTTGTTACACTTGCAAAACAACAAAATATTCCTATAAGAATAGGTATTAACGCAGGTTCTCTTGAAAAGAATTTGAAGGAACTTGACCTCTCACTTGCAAAAAAAATGGTAATGAGTGCGGAAGGACATATTAAAATACTGGAAAATTTAGATTTTGATAAAATAAAGGTTTCACTAAAATCATCAGATGTTCCAACTACAATTGAAGCATATCAAATTTTTTCTCAAAAATACGATTATCCGCTGCATATCGGGCTTACGGAAGCAGGCACTCTTAAAGGTGGTTTGGTTAAGTCATCCGTTGGAATAGGCAGTCTTTTATCGCAGGGTATTGGTGATACTATCAGGGTATCACTAACAGAAAACCCTATTGAAGAAGTTCATGCAGGTTATGCAATTTTAAAATCATTAAATTTAAGGAAAAAGGGTGTAAATTTTATATCCTGTCCTACTTGCGGAAGAACTCAGATTAAGCTTATTGATCTTGCAAAAAAGGTTGAAGAAAGATTTAAAAATCTGGATGCAAGCATAACAATTGCAACAATGGGTTGCGCCGTAAACGGTCCGGGAGAAGCTTCACATGCAGACTTTGGTATTGCAGGCGGCATAAATGAAGGTTATATCTTTAAAAAAGGTGAAGTTATATCAAGAGTGCCTGAGGATAAGTTAATTGATGAGCTTGAAAAAGTAATACTTAATTCACTAAATTGTAAATAAATCTTAAATTTGTGGAAATATATTTAAAAGTAATGTATTATATTAGCGTGGAGATTTTCTATGTGTAAAAAATTTATATTTACTTTTATAATTTGTACAGCTTTTTCACTAAGTGCTAATGCATACGTTACAACAGACGAGTTAACTTCTCCTGAGTCATTGATTAACTATAATTATTCATCTGTTGTTGCCGAACACGTTCAGCATACAAAAGCACAAAATGCAAACCGACCTTATAAAAGTCCTAGATACAGCAAAAAACCTTGGTGGAGAAAAACTTGGGAGTATATTGATTTTGGGACTGATGACGGATATCTTATGCAGCACGATATAAACCCTGGTTATACTTGGAAAGATTGGTAATTTACAAATTATAGGCAACAAATTTGCATATTTCTATTAACCAAGCTGGAGCTACACCGATAATTACTGTTATAAATGCGCTTGCATACAGTATTACAGTTGGTGATGAGGTTTTGTACGGCAAAATTTCGTTTTCAATATCTCTGTTTTTTTCAAACATCAATTTTACAATGTTTGTATAGTAATAGCAAGCAACAACCATAGTTATAGCTAATATTATCAACATAGGAACAAAAATAGCGCCTGAACGAACAATTGCCGAGAACAAATACAATTTTGCAATAAATCCTGATGTAATAGGAAAACCTGCGAGTCCAAAAATACATATTGCAAAAGCTAATGTAAATATCGGATTTGAATATGCAAACCCTCTAAATTCGTGCAGTTTTGAAGAATAGTTTGAATTTTCAAGTATAATAACAGCGGCAAAGGCTCCCAAATTCATAAATACATAAGTTACCAAATAAAATAACACTGTTGAAAGGTTATATACAGATGTTAAGGAAAGTGCAAAAAGCATGTAAGCAGCGTTAGCACTTGAACTGCACGCTAAAATTCTAAGTATATTTTTTTGTCTTATTGCCAGAATATTAGCCCAAATAGCAGTCAAAACTGCAAGCGATATAAGTATTATCGGCAATTCAAATGAATTTCCGAATATAAATACCATTAAGCGAGCAAATATACAAATAACTGCTATTTTCGGAATAGTTGCAATATAGGCAGAAACAGAGGTTGCACTTCCTTCGTAAACATCTAACACCCAGTTGGCAAAAGGTAAAATAGCAAGTTTAAAGAGCAATCCGGAAGAAACAAACAAAATGGCAATTGTGTATATTAAAGTAGGCTCATTTTGTAAAAAATATTCGTTTATTTTATTAAAATTTAAACAGCCTGTAACAGCATATAAGTATGATACCCCGAATAAGTATACCGCCGTTGAAAAAGCATTTGTTACAATATATTTGAACGAAGCCTCTTTAGACAAATACTCTTTCTTATACGCAATTAGAAAGTATATGCAAAAGCTCATCATTTCCAAAGAAACAGTAAGTAAGATAAAGTCATTTGCAGAAATTACAAACATAGCCGCAAGTATTCCTGATATCAAAAGTGCATAGAACTGGAAGGTTTTGTGATTTCTTTTTGATACATTTTTCTTTGACAGTAATACAACTATAAAGGCTGATATCAAAACGAGCGCTTTGGAAAATACTGTAAACGTATCCGAAATATTTGATTCAAAAAATGCATAATAAACAGGTTCAAGTTGCAAATATTTTAACGAAAACAAAGCCGCAACAATTCCTGTAAGTGCAATCCACTTTGAAAGTTTATGTATTTCAACAGTATAAAACATTGAAAATACCGATAATATAAGCACTGTAAATATCAAAATAGTTTCAGGTAACATTGAATTAAAAATATCAGATAATATATTCATATTTTATCCTCCAAACGCCTCCGTAGCCTGTCTTATTGCAGGTATAACCAAATCAATTATTGGCATTGGTAATACTCCAAATAAAATTATTACAACAGACAGTGAAAATAATATAATAAATTCGTGTGAGATAAGGTCACAGGCACTATCAAAACGCAATTGTAACTGTCCATAAAAAGATTTATGCAAAAATTTCAATATATATATCGCAGATAATACCAGTACAATAATTGATGATAATGCTACAACCTGAATTAAATAGTTATTCAATAATGATGAAATTACAGCTCCGAAAAATACTAAAAATTCTCCTGGAAAAGAAATTAAAAACGGTAATCCGACACTTGCCAAGCAGAATAAAGTTGCAAATCCTGCTGTCTTTGGCATAACAAGAGCAAGTCCACCCAATTGACCAATATCTCTGGTTGAGATTCTTTTATATATAATTCCAACAATGAAAAATAGTGCTGCAGATATGATTCCATGCGCCAACATTAAAAATACAGCACCCGTTATGCCTGCAAGATTACCTGAACACAAACCTAACAAGACTATGCCCATTGAAGAAATGCTTGAATACGCAATTATCTTTTTTATATCAGTTTGATAATAAGCTAATACAGCCGCAAAAGCAATATTTATAAAAGCTAAAATCACAAGATAAGGAACTAATATTAAAAAAGCATCCGATAATATTTGTATATTAAATCTTATAATGCCGTAAGCCCCCATTTTTAAGAGAATACCAGCCAATAGCATACTCACAGGTGTTGGTGCATCAACATGTGCTGCTGGCAGCCAATTGTGCAAAGGAATAATCGGAAGTTTTACGGCAAACCCAATAAATATTAAAATAGAGGTTATACACTGAACGTATATAGGAACTGAGTCATAATCAAAGTTCAAATTTCCTATATCGGCGGTAAGCTCCTGTGTAGAAATAAAGTTAAAATTATACAACATCAACAATCCGCAAAGCATAAACAAACTTCCTATAAATGTGTATAATAGGAATTTCATTGCAGATTTTTTCGCATTTCCACTGCCCCAAAGACTTATTAAGAAATACATAGGAACAAGCTCAAGCTCCCAAAATAAGAAAAATTCAAACATATCTCTGGAGCAGAATACCCCCAATACAGCCGTTTCAAGCATAAATATCAAGGAATAATATAAACTATGCTTTGATTTAATAACTCCCTTACTTGCCATACAAGACATTAGAGTTAAGAAACTACAAAGTATAACAAGTAAAACAGATATTCCGTCAACGCCTAAAGATAGTGAAATACCAAGTGAACCAAACCACTTTTCGTTAAAAAATGTTATTTCATCAGAAAAATTAAGAGGCAAGTTTGCATTATAAAAAACTATGAGTAGTAAAGAATATATAAAATGCACACACGCAAATGTTTTTGCGGCACGTCTGATAAAAACTGAATGTCCTGAAAATATCGGGAGCAAAAATATCAAAGATATAATTAACGGAGAAAATATCAATAGCTTCAAGTTCATTACTGCACCTCCGAAAAATAAATAATCAAACTATATACGAGCAAAATACCCGCAAATGAACACATCATTATAAATAAAGAATACGATAAATACGATTGAGCGTTACCTGTTTGCATTTTTGAAAAACATAATGAAATAATTTTGACAACTAAAGTTAATAAGTACGAAACGCCCTCAAATATATACTTTTCAATCATATTAACAATATTTGAAAGTTTTTTATACAGAATTACTATAAAAGAAATTAAATTTTCTGCATAAAATCCATTATAAGATATTCCATATAATAAAAATACTTTTTTGATTTTATTTCGGCAATAATATGCAAATCCTGCCAAAGCAACTGATATTATCGTAATTATATAATTTAAAATAACCAATAAGATATTTTCACTCTTAGGTAGAACAAACCACAAAAATACAACAAACACTGCCAACAAAGCAGGTGAATATTCTAAAATTTTATGAGGCTGATTTGATTTTTCAAAATTGCTCTTGCCTTCAAAAATGTAAAAATACAACCTGAACAGATAATATGCTGTCATAAATCCAACTAAAACAAAGAGCGCTAAAAGGATATAGCTTTTACTTTCAAACAGATTCATAACAATAATTTCTTTTGATGAGAACCCTGAAAACAAGATACCCGACAGAGAAAATATGCCAATTAAAAAGGTGTAGGCAAGAATTGGGAATTTCTTTCTTAACCCGCCTGCAAGTGTTATATCCTGATTAGAGCTTAATATATGTATAACCGAACCAGCAATAAGGAACAACATTGCTTTTGCAAATGCATGAGAAGTCAAATGGAAAAGTGAAACAGTAGCCGAACAGCTGCCAACTGCCAAAAACATCAAACCTAACTGTGCACTCGTTGAGTATGCAAGAACTTTTTTAATATCTGTTTGAGTTAATGCTGAATATGAGCAGAATATTGCGGTTAAAAGACCAATAACCGTTATAATATTTAATATAACAGGACTTAGAGAATATAGCGGATATAACCTTATCAATAAAAAGACACCAGCTGCAACCATAGTTGCCGAATGAATAAGTGCGCTCACAGGCGTAGGACCTTTCATGGCATCAATTAACCATGTATGAAGCGGGAATTGAGCAGATTTTGCAACTGATGCAACCAACAAAAGAATACACGTCAAAATAAATATTCCGTCAGAAGTGCATCCGAATATCTGCGCTGATATATAACCGATTTCCGAAAACGGCAAGGCAATAGATGCAAAATTGCCAAGATTAGATAATATTATGTATGCCGCAAGAATAATTCCCGCAAGAAAAGAAAAATCTCCAATTCTGTTAATAATAAAGGCTTTTTTTGAAGCAACTGAAACATCTTCTTTATAAAACCAAAAACCGATTAGTAAATAACTGCTTACGCCGACTAATTCCCAAAATATATACATCTGAAACAAGTTTGGACTTAAAATTAAACCAAACATTGAAAAATTAAAGAAATTCAAATACGCAAAAAACTTTAAATAATTCCTATCATCTTTCATATATGCAAACGAATATATTTGAACAATAAAAGATACTATTACTGCAAGCAGCAAAAACCACGTTGTAACGCCGTCAATGTATGAGCCGACAGTAAAATTAAACTTTGATATCGTAATAAACGGAACAACACTCTCTGATGCAAAACCTTTTTGTATAAATGTTTTAATAAATGCACCTGTTGCAAAAACAAGACAATATAAAGAGCTTAATATTGTCAATGCATTTACAGCACGATTTGACTTAATAACTGCAAACATCTTGCCAATTACTAATATCAGAAATATCCATAAAGGAATTAAAATTACCGTATAAAGATTATCAACAAAAAAATTCATTATCCTTTTAACTCCTTATAGCTTTCTATATTTAGACTTTTCTTTTTTCTGAACATAAGATAAAAAATAACTAAAGCAACAGAAATTTCAACCGCCCCGATTGCAGTGTAAAACAGAACAAAAACATAACCGCTTACACTGACATTTTCTAAAAATGATGCAACCGCGACGAAGTTAATATTTACTGCAGTAACCATTATTTCCAAAAAAATCAGTATTTTAATAACATTTTTTGAAATAACAACACCTAAAGCACCGATAAAAAATAATATCATCGATAAAATAAGATAATGTATAAGTTTTATGCTAAATACTGTCTCAACCATTTTTTTGTTCCTTAATAATATTCAGTACAGAAATTCCGACAACGACAATCACTACAGATACAGCAAAAATAAATAAGGATAGCGAATAATTCGTATACAATGTTTTTGCTATATTTATTATTGAGTCGTTTAAATTCGAATTAAGACTTGATGTACCCAAAAACTTTGTAGAATTTGGATTAAGATAAGTAGAAAATTTAACGCAATAACACAGAATTAACGAAATAACACCCGTAGATATGAATGTTATAACAAATTTTGGCGAAAATGAAATATTCAAATTATTATTTTTATCTGTTATAACAAACATAATAGAAAATAATATCAAAATTGGGATAGCTACTGCGTAAATTGCAATTTGCACAACAGCATTGTAATCAGCACCAAGTGAAAAGAATATTCCGCCTGTGCAAAAGAATACTACAACAGAAAAAAGCAGTGAATAAAGGATATTATCAGCAACCAGTGCTAATATCGCAAACAGCAATATTAACATTGAAAATCCGTAAAATGTTATACTTTTTATAATTTCAAGTTCGCTCATATTACCTCTGAATTACTGTTAATTTCAATATACAAGTCTTTTTTATTATCTGTCGCAAGTTCATATTCCTTTGACATACATATTGCCTCTTTTGGACAATTATAAGCACAATTACCGCATATTATACACTTTGATAAATCAAGGTGAAATTTAATATTGTTATCTTGCTTTTCAATTTTAACAGCGCCCGCAGGGCATACTCTTTCACAAATTTTACAAGCAATACACTTTTCAGATACCCAGTCTGGTTTTCCTCTGAATGTTTCAGGTAAAATTTGTTTATTTTCAGGGTATTCAAGCGTAATATTTTTCTTAAATGTGTGCTTAAATACCGTTAAATGTCCTTCTATAAGTGCTTTTATTTTACTTAAAATCATACTGCACCGCCTTCAATAAAGAACTTGATTATAGCTATCACAATAAAGTTAATCATAGAAACAGGGAGCAAAACGTACCATGAAAACTTCATCAGTGATTCGGAACCCAAACGAGGAAGAGTTGCCCTAATAAGCATAACAATGTATACGAGAATAATAGTTTTTATCACAAGCCACATAACCTGTTCAAAGTAAATACAAACACTCAGATATTGGCTGTTAGAAAATATCATTTCAGAAATATATTTACTTGTTACGGGTAAAAATCCGCCAAAAAACAAAGTTACAAGAAATGCACACATAATAAACATTAGTGCATATTCTGCAAGGAAAAATAATGCAAATCTCATACCTGAATATTCAACATTATAGCCTGCTACAAGTTCACTCTCTGCTTCGGGCAAATCAAACGGACATCTGTTTAATTCAGCAATTACACAAATGAACATAACTAAAAAACCAATTATGCAAGGGAAAATATGCCAATTTAAAACAGACAGACTTCCAAGCTGTGAAAATACAATGTCTTTAATGTTGATAGAAGATGAAAGTAAGACAACAGACAAAAGAACAAACATTATCGGCAATTCATAACTTATGATTTGTGCTGCTGAGCGAATTGCGCCAATTAGAGAAAAATTATTATTCGACGCATAACCTGCCAAAATAATTCCGATAACAGGTAAAACTGCAATTGTAATGTATAACAAAGAGCTTACTGAAAAATTCATAAACGTAAACTCTGATGAATATGGTATAAACCCCCATAAAAGCATTGCGGGAACAAAAACAATAATAGGCGCAACATTGAATAAAAATTTATCAGAATTATCAATATCTATATTTTGCTTAAATAAAAGCTTTATTGCATCGGCAACAGTCTGTAATATTCCACAATATCCAACACGATTAGGACCTTTTCTTTGAGTAAATAATGCCAATATTTTACGTTCTGCCAACACAAGAATTAAAACCGTTAAAATAACAGCTGCCGCGATAATACAAAACGGAATAATTGGAAAAGTAATATCAGCTAATATCTTAGGTATATGATAATTTGTAAGAATTTGTACATATAGGAAATATAGATAGTTCATTATCTGTCAACCTCCGGCATAATAACGTCAAGTGAGCCAAAAATTGCTATTAAATCGTTATAATTGTGATTTTGAACAAGAATAGGTATTGCTTGCACTGCATAGTATGAACCTGTTCTCCATTTTACACGATAAGGTTTTCCGCTTCCGTCTGATTTAACATAGCAAGAAAGAAGCCCTCTTGAAGATTCAACATAAGAAGTATATTCACCTTCAGGAACTTTTAAATTTACTGAATTGATTTTCAGTGAATAATCCTCATTAGTGTTTGATTTCAGATAATTAACAAGCTGTTTTATAATATCTGAAGAAACTTTCATTTCTTGTATTCTTACAAGGTATCTGCCATACGAATCACATCTGTTGCTTTGAGAAATAACAAAATCAATATCCCCGTATGCTGAATACGGCATAGCCTTTCTGAAATCCAATTCAATGCCGCTTGCTCTTAAATTAGGACCTGTAATTGAATATTGTAGCGCGTTTTGCTTTGTCAGAATACCTTTCTCTATAGTTCTTTCCGCAAAAATAGGATTTAGAGTAATAATTTTTTCGTAATCTTTAATTGCTTTTGGCAACTCTAAAACAAAGTTATAAACTTTATCAAGCCAATCTGATGATATATCGTGTCTTACACCACCAAAAACAAAGTAATTGTACATCATTCTTTGTCCGGTTAATTCTTCAAATAGTGACAGTATTTTTTCTCTGTCTCTAAAACAATAAAATAACGGTGAAGAAGCACCTAAATCAAGCATAAATGTACCGAGCCAAAGCAAATGAGATGCAATTCTGTTCAATTCCATACACAAAGTTCTTATGTATTTTGCCCTCTTTGGAACATCCAAAGACATAAGATTTTCGACAGCATCACAAAAAGCGTACGATGTAAAAAATCCGCCCAAATAATCTACTCTGTCGACAATAGGCAAATATTGCAGGTATGTGCGATTTTCTGCCATTTTTTCTATACCACGATGTAAATAGCCGACAACAGGTTCAACAGAAACGATTTTTTCTCCGTCTAATTCTGTAATTAGTCTTAAGACACCATGTGTAGACGGATGTTGAGGTCCGATGTTAATTTTCATATTAGTTTTCATTCCAACATAACCTCTCATCATTTTGTTTATACGACTTTAGCATAGGATGACCAGACCAGCTCTCAGGCATAAGCAATCTCTTTAAGTTTTTGTTTCCTTCAAAAGAAACACCAAATAAATCATATATCTCACATTCGTCAAAATATGCCGACTTATACACAGACACAACGCTTTGAGATAAATTATCACGAACGTATACGGATATTTTCAGATTTTTGTCGGTTAATGTTGAGTACAAATCGTAAATTAGTTCAATTTTGTCATTCAAATCAACGGCAGTAATAGAAAGAAGCATATCCAAGGAATATTGAGAATTGTTTTTGACAAAGTCTAAAACTTCAACAATATTATCGGCACATACTAATTTACCATCTTCACAAGTTACATTAAATTTTTCGGTAAGAGCAGTCATATCAATCATCTTTTGACACTCCCATATACGTAACGTTTAGTCCTAAATCTTCAACTAAGAGCCCTTTTTCCTCTTTTAACTTTGATATGTGAGCCTCGACAAATTTTTCTCTGTCGAGCAAAGTTTCTTTTCTGATTCCTTTTTGCAGTTTTATAATTGCATCTAAAAGAGCTTCGGGCTTTGGCGGACACATAGGCAAATATATATCAACAGGAATTATTTTATCTATGCCTCTTACAACAGAATATGAATCATCTGCAAACATACCCCCACCGCATGCACAAGCCCCCATAGCTATAACATACTTTGGTTCTGCTATTTGCATATATAATTTTAAAAGGGCAGGAGCCATTTTATGCGTAATCGTACCTGCACAAATCAATAAATCGGCTTGTCTTGGTGTTGCTCTAAAAACTTCCGAACCGAATCTTGCAATATCAAAATTACTTGCACTTGTCTGCATCATTTCAATTCCGCAGCACGAAGTTGCAAACGTTAAAGGCCACAACGAATTTGAACGTCCCCAGTTAATAAAATAATCAATAGCTGAAACAATAACATTCATTATTGCCACCTCAAAATTTTCTTCTTAATAGCATAAAAGAGCGCAAACAAGAATATTAAAACAAAAAGAACTATTTCAATTAAAACGAATGTTTCCACTTCGCATAATGCAACTGCAAACGGGAATAAAAATATTGTTTCAATATCAAAAATAAGAAATAAAACAGCAAAATTCAAAAATTTAATATCAATACTAAACTTATTATCCAAAAACGGTATCATGCCGCACTCATATTTTGAGGTATCTATGTTATCAGATTTATATTCGCACACAAACCCCGCAATAACAGACGCTATTGCAAATGCAAATGCTAAGATTATAAAGACTAATAAGAAAAATAAATCGTTCAAAATATTACCCCATGTTAAGTATTATGATAACTTAAATTTTATTGATATAATAGTAGTTGTTGTGAATTATTAAGTTAAGTTTGTTATATGAAAAGACTAAGATATTTATTAGCATTAACATATTTATTTTTATTTTCAAATTTTGCAATTGCACTGGACGGTACAGTTGAATATAATGCTGTAAATATTGATTATTCGACACTCAACGCAAATAAATATGTTACGAAAGGAAATACTCTTTTAAACAGAGCTGAAACCGAAAAAAATATTACAAAAGAGCGAAAAAATGCACTTTATGCAGAGGCACTCGGTTCTTACATTGCAGCAACGGAAATAAATCCAAAACTAATATCAATTTACGGAAAAATTGGCTATATATACGGCAAAATTAACAAACTCAGTCTTGCAAAATCCTACCTGAATAAGGGACTGAACATGGATATTAAAAATCCTGAAATAAACTACTATTATGGGATAGTCAGTTTTGATGCCGAAAATTATAATAATGCGCTAAAATATTATAAGCGTGCGGAAAAATGCAAATTTCATGACACTTATGACATAAATTTTAAAATAGGTGAAACTAATGAAAAATTGGGAGATTTAACAAAGGCAAGAATAGCTTACGCAAAAGCTTTATCTGCGAAGCCTAACGATACAAAAGCAAGAGCAAGAATAAAAATTATAGATGATTTAAAATATAACAATTCACAATATTATTTTCGCAAGAAAAGTTATTACTACGATTAGAGGCTAAAAATGAATAAAAACACAATTAAATATTTATTATCTTTGATAATACTGATGACAATGGTAATAACATCATCAGCTAATGCTTCGGAGAACATTTATACAGAATATGTTCCGTCAACACATGAAAAAATCTATCAAAAAAGCACATACAGGTATAATGCATTAAATCCTAATATAAAAAATAATTTGGCTGGTTGCGGCTACCCAGGAATGAGAGGTTCTAACCAACTTGTAATATACACGTCATCACATGGTGTATCAACAAATACAAACGAATTTGGCGCGGAAGCAATAGTTGACAAGAACACCGTAACATCTCTAAGCGGAGCTGATTCTCTTATACCGACAGACGGAGTTGTTATAAGCGCACATGGCCGAGCTAAGACATGGCTTAATCAAAATATTCACGTAGGAACAAAAATATATATAGATACCGATAACAAAACCATTACAGCTTATACAACATCAGAAAGCTACATTTTTGCAGCACAAGAAAAGATTGATGAAGCAACTACAATGGTTAATTATTACATACATAATTCTGAAAATTATAATGCAAAACCGACTAAGATTTTAATTTCCAATGCAAAAAGAAACCTGAGAAAAGCTCACAGACATTCTGCTTCTGCAAAAGAGTTTGCTTTAATGGCGATGGAAAACGCTGATGATGCATTGGCAACAGCAATTCCTTATAAAGCTTCAGAATTAAAAGGTATCTGGATAAGACCGACAGAAAATTCAATTGAAGGAATAACTGCTGTTTTAGATAAGTTACAGGCTGCTGGTATCAATAATGTCTTTTTAGAGACTTATTTCCATGGCAAAACTATCTATCCAAGCGGTGTAATGAAAGAATACGGATTTATAGAACAAAATCCTGCTTTCAAAAACTTTGATCCGCTTGCAGTTTGGATTTCAGAAGCTCACAAGCGCGGAATAAAGATAAATATTTGGTTTGAAGCTTTTTATATAGGAAACAAACCTCAAGTTGGCAATGCAATATTGGCTGTAAAACCTGCGTGGTCAAACTTAAACTTAAGAAATGCAGATTCGGAAACACCTGTTGCTTCGGTATCAGAACACAACGGATACTTTTTAGATCCTGCAAATACAGATGTTCAAATATTCTTAAGCAAACTGGTAAAAGAGATAATAGACAAATACAATCCTGACGGATTTAATTTTGATTACTGTCGTTATCCTCAGTCAATTGCGGCAAGATACGCAGGATATGCACAATCCAACTGGGGTTACACTAAATTTGCACGTGACGAATTTAAGCAAATATACGGTATAGATCCTGTTGACATAGCGTACGGAACAAAATCTTGGATGGATTGGGATAATTACAGACGCGACAAAGTTACATTGTTTATATCTAAAGTTGCGAAATTATGCAGAGAAAACAATATTGCAATAACTGCTGTTGTATTTCCTAACAGAATGATGGCTCTTGAAACAAAGCAACAAGACTGGTCAACTTGGTCAGATAACAACTATGTAGATGCATTCACACCGCTATATTTAACGTGTGATGCAAAGACGATTAAAGTTATGATATACGATATGCTAAAATCAATGTCACATAACACAAAATTGTACGCAGGACTTTTTGTAACCTTTATGAACGGTTCCTCAGAAGACTTGATAAGACAAATTCATGAAACAAGAAAACTCAACCTTGGCGGTATAATTTTATTTGATTATGCACATTTACAGGATAAATATATTAAAACTCTTACAAAAAGCGTTTTCTCAGATAACAGATGTTCATTTGTACAAGCAAATTACAAGAGGAAAAAATAATGTCTGAGGATGAAAATAAAAAGACACCAAAGAAATTTTTAGGCATATTATTTGAATGTTGCGGAGTTTATGGTAGAATATATCAAAATAAAGACGGCACAGCATACACAGGGAGATGCCCGAAATGTTTGAGAAACGTCAACGTAAAAATTGGTGAGGGCGGAACAGGACAAAGATTTTTTAGAGGGAGATAATTATGGAAAACTTAAGAAAACAACACGAACTAATTGATATTTTTTACAATTTAACAAGTATACCGTCTCCGTCACTGCACGAAGAAAAAGTTGTAGAGTGGATTAAAGATTTTTGTGAAAAAGAAAATCTAAACTTTATGACAGATGACTACAATAATGTCATTATAAAATTGCCTGCAACTGATGAAAGCAAACCACTTATGGCCTTGTCTTCACATATGGACGTTGTAGGTGATGATTCGCCAGTAACGCCAATACTTGAAGGTGATTTTATCCATGCTAACGGAAGAACATTAGGCGGCGACGATAAATTTGGAGTTTCTGCTGCCCTAAAATTGTTGAAAGACACAAAAAACTCAGATTTAAAACATGGCGGACTTGAAGTTGTATTTACAAGAGATGAAGAAAACGGAATGTCAGGCATTAAAAACTTTAATTTCAACAATCTTAATGCAAAATATGTTATAGTCTGCGATGCGGATGAATTTGGAGTTCTTCAAGTATCAGGAGCAAGCTATTGTAACGGGCATGTAGAAATTCACAGCAAAGGCGGACACTCAGGTATTGAGATAGCAGACAAAACAAAACCAAATGCAGCAAAATTGATAGCGGAGCTGTGTAATAATATACCGCAAGGCGTATATTATGAAGATGAAACAGGTGTGGTAACATCTGTAAATCTTGGTGGAATAAAAGCAGGAGACATCAATGTTACTAATGTTTTAAACCCGTATGCAGAGGCTACATATTCCATTAGAAGTGCTGATTTGGCAAAAGAAAATGAACTGATTGATAAAATACAAAAGATTATTGAAGAATTTAATAAAAAATACGACGGAATTGCAAAAGCAACAGGAACATTTAAACAAAAAATACCTGCATTTGAAAAGTCAAATGACACATATATTCCTGAAGTTTTTGAACGTGCCGCAAAAAAATTAGGTGTTAAATATCTTATCAATTCATTCCACGCAGGCGCAGAAACTCATATTTATTGCCAGCACAAAAACGCTAAAGGCGAAACATTTATACCATTCTTAATGGGACTTGCTAACCTTTACAATATGCACTCTGCTGATGAAAAAATTGACTATAAAAGTTTCTTAAAAGGATACGAACTTTTAAGAGAGTTTTTCTTCGAGTTCAACAAATAATTTAACGACTTGAGAATGAATATTTTCAATAGAATCTGCCGCTTTAATAACCTTAATGCGGTCAGGTTCTTTTTGAGCAATTTTTAAGTAACCCTGACGTACTCTTTCAAAAAATTCTCTTCCTGCAGATTCCATTCTGTCCTTATTTTTGCCTACTCTTTCCATAGAAGTTTCAACATCTATATCAAAAACGAAAGTAATATCAGGTTTTAAACCACCTGTCGCTATATTATTCAAAAAGTCAATTCTATCAACATCAAGTTCTCTGCCATATCCCTGATATGCCAATGAAGAATCAGTATGTCTGTCACTAATTACAATACGTCCTTTATCAATATTACGCTTTACAATAATATCTACGTTTTGAGCTCTGTCTGCCAAAAACAAAAATGATTCACAAACAGGTGAAATTTCATCATCATAATTCAATAGGAGTTCTCGTATTTTTTGTCCCAAACCGACACTTCCAGGTTCTCTGGTTAAAACAACTTCGTAACCTTTGTTTTGCAAATATTCTGTTAACAACTTTATTTGAGTTGTTTTTCCGCAACCGTCAGCGCCTTCAAATGTTATAAATAATCCATTTTTCATAATAATAATAAACTCCTAATAAAAAAAGCGTGGCATAGCCACGCTTTTAAATGTATTTACAATTATCCCAAGTAATCTTTTACTTCAGCTTGTAATGCTTTAGTATCAAGTTTTATACCAGGTCCCATTGTAGTTGAAAGGTAAGCTGATTTAATGTATGTACCTTTTGCTGAAGAAGGTTTTGCCTTAATAATAGCTTCAGCTAATGTAGCATAGTTTTTCATTAAATCATCTACGCTGAATTGAACTTTACCGATAGGGCAGTGAATCATACCTTGTTTATCAGCACGGAATTCAACTTTACCTGCTTTTGCATCTTTAACAGCTTTACCTACTTCAAGAGTAACAGTACCTGTCTTAGGGTTTGGCATCAAGCCTTTAGGACCTAATACACGACCTAATTTACCAAGCATACCCATACAGTCAGGTGTTGCTATTAAAGTATCAAATTCAAACCAGCCTTTTTCGATTTTTTCGATAATATCTTCAGTACCTGCAAAATCAGCTCCTGCTTCTTTTGCTTCATCAACTTTGTTACCTTTTGCGATTACGCAAACTCTTACAGTTTTACCTAAACCTGCAGGTAATACAGTTGTTGAACGGATTTGTTGATCTGCGTGTTTTACTTCGATACCTAATCTCATGTGACATTCAACAGTTTCATTAAATTTAGAAACAGCTTCTGAGATTTCTTTTAATTTTTTTAAAGCTTCAAGACCTGTTGTAGGTTGTTCAAAACCTTCAAGCAATTCTTGCATTTTTTGTTGTTTTTTTGTTAATTTAGCCATTTTAATTTTCCTTTCGTGGTATTAGCGGACTAAAAAAGTCCTTCCATTCTCTACGTTACTGTTTTACGGTAACACCCATAGCTCTGCAAGAACCGGCAATCATCTTAACTGCTGCATCCATAGATGTTGCATTCAAATCGTTCATTTTGATTTTTGCGATTTCTTCTAATTGCGCTCTTGTAATTTCAGCAACTTTTGTCTTGTTAGGAACAGCCGAACCTTTAGGTATATTGAGGGCTTTCTTAATAAGAACAGGTGCCGGAGGTGATTTGA
>CAJOPF010000039.1 GCA_905236205.1 Candidatus Gastranaerophilales bacterium | reverse complement strand
AGAAGAATCTGAATATGTATATTTGTAATCCGCCTGTCTGACTGCATCATCAATTTCGATTGTTTCAGGCTGATTTTCTTTGTTAAGAAAAATGGTTTCGGTTCCCATTTTAAAATCCGCACAGAGTTTGGCAATTTTTTCAATACAAGGCAGGATATAATCCTGATTGATTGTATCCACAAGCATAGAAAGTCTTGTCATCTGACCTTGAGATTTTGTATTGATTTCGGTTGCAGTTTTAGCGGCGGTATATTCAACAGAGCCTACCATATTGGGAAATATACCTGAAACCTCTGCCATCAAATCATTTAAGAACGAAATATCCTGCAAAAACACAGTAGGATTGAAATTCATCTGTTGAAAAGCAGCCGTCGGAGAAAGATTATCGCCATATTCAATTATTTTTCCGGGATAAAGTTCTATTTCATCTTCATCAAAGAATCCTTCCGGCGCCAAAAGCGGCGGATTTTCATTCAGAGATTGCAGATTGCAAGTTCGATTCAACAAATCTTCCTGCAAGTGAGCAAGCGAAAGAACGCAATACAATGGGCTTATGCCTCTTTTTGTAACAGGATCAGTAATAAATGCACCATAAGAAAACGGATTAATTATTCTTTCATTTTTCCCAAATTCTACAAGAAATTTCCTTGCAACGACTACTGCACGCCAATTCTTTAATACAGTGCCGTCAGGAAGTTTTAAATCACCCCAATGTTCAAGAACTTCTATAGTTGAGCCGTTTACAATATCATCTTCTTTTTTTGTTCCTGCATTTTGCGAATTTGAAACCAGTGCATAAATTTGTTCTTTTTCCTCTTTTGACAAATTGTAGTACCTGTTATTTACAATCTCATCCGGAGTTTTATAAGAGCGATAAATTTTGGGGCAAGAATCCCAATTATCAATTTGAGAAGAATCAAAAACCAAATCCGCCGGATTTACGGGGTAAATATAGGGATTGTCGTACACTTTCTTTTCATCGGTCCAGAAATTCTTACCGTTTTTAACCGCTTCCATAATTTTTGGCAGCTTGAAAATATCCTCTGAAAACAAATTTTCAAAGAACGAAATCGGGCGTCTGTATTCCTGATAAGTCTTTCTCCAAGCTGTAAATGAAATTAATTCGCCATACAAAAGAGCATTATCAATAACCTTATCACAGGTTTTTTGATAATCCATTTTTTCTAATATATCTACAAGCATTGCCTTTTGTTTATTAGAATTGTTGTTTGAATCATGGTTTTCTCCTGAAACATCAAACATACTGTTTACATTTGCGTAAGTGTTTCTCCATATATAAGCTTTTAATGTCTGGTAAAACATATATGTTTTGCACATTTTAACTTTTGTTTTCCAGCGTTGAGTTTTGTCTTTTACATTTTTGAAATCATTTTTGAAAAAAATCTCATTAGCCAAATCGGATGCCATTTTAAGGTTTACAGAGCGTTCGGAATTTAGAGAAGTAAAATCAGAAACAATATTTTTAACCAATTTTGTAGCTTCTTCTTTATTGAGTTTAGTCTCAGAATCGTCTTTGTTAACAATGTAATCAAATGCCATAATTTAGTCCTTTCTTGGGTTTTCCCCATGTTTATAAACAAATAATTTATCTTTAACCCTTTTAAATCCTGCCCGCAGAAGACAAAGCGCAGAAGCACGATTTTGTGCTTCAGCATAAATATCACAATTAAACCAAGTGGTTGAAAGTTTTACACATTCTATGTTTGCATCAAGATGTTTTCTTCCCGAATAGGCATTTAAAAAAAGCTTATCCTTTTCTTTAAAGAAATAGATGGCACCTATCAAGGTGCCATCACTATCAACAAAACAATAGAAAAGAGTATTATGAATAATAAAATTAAAACTGTTGGAATCACAGATCTTATCCTGATTTTGCTCGTACATTTTTTGTAATTTTTCTTTGTACGACAAAAACTCAGGATTACGGGTAATAATCACTTTAATCATAAGTTTCTTTCTTTTTTATATAAAATTACAGGTTCTCAATCTGCTCTTTTACATACTTATTATCCGGAGCGAGCTTTTGGGCATATTGAGCAAACTCTTTGGCTAAATCCTTGTTTCCAAGGTATTCATATGCATATGAAATATATAGGTACACCGCAAAATCACTTCTGTCTTCGTTCAAAACTTTTTTGAAATAATTGACGGCATCTTTAAATTCACCGTTCAGATACGCCATATAACCATATCTCTTATAAACTTCCGCAACAGATTCAGTAGTATTATATTCATTTGCCGGCTTTGAAGTATCCCGCAAGATTATTATTGATTTTCTGTCAGAAGATTTTTGGCATTTAAGCACAGAAGAATTGTAAATGTTGTATTTACCCTGTTTTGTCCACTCATCCATAGGAAAATATTTTTTGTTGTCTTCATAATTTTGAATTCTGTGCGTAGCATTCGGGTGAGTACTGTGTCTTTCCATAGAACCGTCGTCAAGCGTGTTCATAAATTCAAGATTTTCTCTTGCTTTGCTCAAATCATAACCGGCTTTTGCAGCATACTTTGCTCCTTCAACGTCTGCTGCATATTCCATATTTTTTGAATCAATTATATAACGCTTATATGCTACCGCCCATGCCAGTCCTGCATTTGCTATATAAGCTTGTTTCATTTTCTTGGCAAGCTTTGCTTTTCTTGCACTATGCCCTAAAATACCATGCCCCATTTCGTGACCTATTACAAGTGCTAATGCATCGTCATTGCCATTGAACGTGTCATAGAGGCCTGTCAAAATTGTTACATTATTAGTATTATTGTTAAACGCATTAAAATCTGTGTTTTTTTCTATTGAGATTCTCCAGTTTACAAAATCCAAGTTGTTTGCTCTTATTAAACGCTCAGCTATTCTGTAAACCTTGTAAAAATCCTCAGCGTAAGCTTGAGAATTATAATTATCTGTTTTTCTTGCGTGCAGAGATTTCGCGATTTTGGCATATTCCTGTTCATCCTGAGCTATCTTCGCCTTATACTGTGCGTCGCTTATTTCTTCATAATCTCCTATTTTCAGCAATTTTGGATCTTTTATATTTGCGATTTGATTATTAACAATCGGAGCATAATTTTTACTGTATTTTGCAGCAGCACCATATTTTTGTGCATGTTTAATCTCCTTAACATGTAATTTCGCATAATCACGCGCCTCGGAACACGTTTGAATTAACATACAAAACACCAAAGCCAAAATTATTTTTTTCATATATTCTCCTTAATTCACAGATTAAGAATAACATTAAAAGCTCTAAACTTCAACTATTCACCACTAGACATTGTTCTTAACGTTTTATTTACCTCTTCTTATGTAATATCCGCTGACTTTTGTTCCGTCTGCTTTTGTGTATTCATTTACATAAATAAGCTCTCCCGAAATCACTCGTTTGTTAAGTTCTGCTTTTTCCGGCATTTTCCAATCATTATCTACAAACTGACGTGAATATTGCCTAAGCATTCGCTCCTGCGTTTCTTCATCTAATGTATCGTATTCACCTTTATAAAAGACTTTGTCTTTTTCTTTGATTCGTTCCAAATCCATATTCCAAAATCTTCTGGGGTCTGAGGGATGAGTAATTAATTCACCTTCGCGCATAAGCTTAACTATTTTTTCTGCTGCCATATCTTTTTTCATTTCTTCTGGCATGTATTTCCAACTGTCACCACTCTCATGTTTCATATCCTGAACGACTTCTCGCCCGATTTTGTTATTCCACAAGTCCATGTTGCGTTCACCCGGAATAGTTTCTTTGCCTTCAAATTCATGCCAATAACCAAGTGAGGCAGCTTTAAAATTATTATCGTGTATCGCAATATCTGCCTGCATGTATGCATGTTTAAATGCATCCGCTTCATTATTCCAAGTTGCATGTTCCCCCGTTCCCATTTCAAAGCCGTATTGTCTCTGATATTTCACAGTTTGATTATGTATATATTTGTTAAATTCTTCTCTATTCATATATTTGTCACTCATATTGTTACCTCCTTACATTCATGCTAATATTTGTCTATGAAATTTTTATTAATTAACAAATATAAATTTTTAACTCTGTATAATATATGCTTTATTATAGGACTGATTCTATTTATTCCATACATTCATAATGAATCATACACTTACAGATATATCTCAATGTTTTTTTATCTTACTATTTTATTTTTCTTGCTATTTATTTGCTTTATTGCTTTTTTAATTGAAAAAAAGATATACAAAATTAAAAATATAAAAATTAAAAATCCAAAAGCAAATGAAATATTTACAAGAGTTTGCCTTATTACATCTTTTATAGTTTTTCTCTTTTATTTAGCTATTGGTTATGATTTGCACAGAATCTCAACGACTATTGATTAAATTTTGTCTTCGCTTAATCCTTCAATAATATTTATTACAGGTGCAGTATCTTCGTATTCTTCCACATCCAACCCAAGTGCAAGCCGTTGTCCTTTTTGGATTTTTCCGATTGAAGATATAATAAAATCAAGAGTTGAAACAGCATTTTTTGGCATTTCCAAAAACTCAACATCCGCACGAGTCAACTCTCTGGAAAACTCATCCAAAATAAACTCTAAAACAGAAAGGGTTTTATCATAAAAAACTATATGTTTTTGATTGACTTCGAATTTTTTAACCTTCGAATCTTCATTTTTATTTTGAGATTTTTTCATAATTTTTCCTTAATAAAAAAATAAGGGGCCAGTAGAATAAGTAGTGTGTAATCGAGAGAAAGGTGAAAAATGATAGCCCCTTAAATATAAATATGAGAAATTAAATCTGTTTAATCATTTCTTTATTTCCGTAGAAATCATAGGCATATTGCCTTATACATTCTTTTCCTTTTACAATGGCTGCTTTATTTACTCCATATTTCCATCCGAATGGTTTGGATTTAAACCTTCTATAGTTGCATTCACGCGCCGAATACAAAATTGAATCCTGATTTTTTGCAACTATTTCATTGGCTTCAATTCCGGAATATGAAGTTTTTTCAACCGCATCATCAAACCTTATTTGAAAAAGCTCAGCAACAGGTTTACCACATATTGGGCAAAACCCTATTGAAAGCTTCCTCACCGGATAAATCTCTGTATCAGCTAAAAAATATATGTCGTCAGCCTTAAATTTGCAGCAATGTTGCATAAATCCTCCTATGTGCATACAATACAGCCCGATAATACTTGCTATTGCGAGTATTTAAGCAATAAAATTCCCTGTACCCGGGGTCGATTTCTCTTACGCAGTTTCAAAAACTTTGTTTTGAAATCAGGTACAAATTTATAATATATCTTTTTTGAATTTCACCATATGATTGTAACAAGTTTTTTACATCTAAACCTGGATTGTAGCATTTACAAACATTTTAGGTTAAAATATTGGCTAACAAAGAGGTATATATTATGCGCGCTGTTGTTTTTGATGAAGGATTAAAATTTGATAATAACTATCCAAAACCAATACCACAAGAGGGAGAAGCTTTAATAAGAGTTAAACTTGCCGGTATTTGTAACACAGATTACGAAATTACAAAAGGATATATGGGTTACAAAGGAATTCTGGGTCATGAATTTGTTGGTATTGTAGAAGAGGTAAACGGTGCAGATACCTCTTGGATTGAGAAACGTGTTGTAGCTGAAATAAGCTGGGGATGTGATGATCCTGATTGTGAATGGTGCGCAAAAAAGAATTATAGACACTGCCCTGATCGTCACACAATAGGAATTTGGAAGAAAGACGGTTGCTTTGCCGATTATATAACTCTTCCGACGAACATATTATTTGAAGTTCCTGATAATGTTCCTGACGAACAAGCAGTTTTTGTTGAACCGCTGGCAGCCGCTTGTGAAATTACGGAACAGCTTCATATTGAACCGATGCAAAAAGTTTTAGTGCTTGGAGACGGTAAATTGGGACTCACAACAGCACTTGCTCTGCATGCCTTCAATTTAGATGTTCTTCTTGTTGGAAAACACCAAAATAAATTAGATATAGCATCAAAACAGGGTGTAAAAACAATACTTTTAGATTCATTTACCCCCGAAAAGAAATATGACGTAGTAGTTGAAGCAACAGGAACCGCATCAGGGTTTGAAACTTCTATGTCTTTAACAAAACCGAGAGGAGTTCTGGTTTTAAAAAGTACTGTTGCAACAGGGAAAGAACTCAATCTGGCTCCGATTGTTATTGATGAAATAACAGTTTTGGGTTCAAGATGCGGGCAATTCCCTCCTGCATTAAGGCTATTGAAAAACAAACGGATTGATTTTAAACCGTTCATTAGCGGCATATATAGCATTAATGATGCAATAGAGGCGTTTGAAGTCAATAAACAAAAAGATACGCTAAAAGTCCTTATTAAGATGGATTAGCCAATGAACATACTGATAATAGGATATCCCAACGATAACATAGTTAATTTAATTAAAAGTTCCAAATATGCGGACAAGGTTTATACCGCTCTAAACGGTTATGACGGCGAATTCCCCAATATTGAATACAGGACGTTTGAAGAACTTATACAAAAAGCTCTTGCGCTAAAAATTGATATTGCCATAAATACCGATAAAATTTTAATAATGGACGGAATAGCCGAAGCTTTTAAATCAAGCAAAATCAACCTAATTTCCGTTAACCAAAAATGGTTTAATCTCGAATCTTCAAGACTAAGTGCAAAAAAACTTCTTGACCATTATAAAATCAACACACCGCAAATAGTCCGTGTACCGTTGGAATTCCCAATAGTGATTAAAACAAACCTGCCGGACACTGAATATATTGCAAATTCAATGCAGGACGTTGTATCAAAAATGGAAGAATTAGAAGGACAAACAACTTTTTTTGAAGAATATGTTACAGGGCAAAACTTTGAATTGTACGCAATTTGGGATAAAAAAAATATAAAATATTTTTATTCAAATGAATATTTAACAGAAGTTCAAAATGATAGGCTGGACTTGTTGAAAACAAAACTTAATTTTATGTTCTCTGATGAAAAAGCCGATTTTATCGGGATTTTTTCAACGCATCTTATTTGGTACAAAAACGATTGGTTCGTTCAAAGTTTTGACATGGGGGCAACTATACCAACAGAATGTCTTAAGAAAACAGATTTTATATTCCTGTTAAATTCAGCTATTTACCAGAAATTAGAATAAATATGCTACAAGTAATCTTATTGACAATAGTTTATTTTTCTAGTAACATAGACTCTGTTGCCGGTATAGCTCAACGGTAGAGCAACGGTTTTGTAAACCGTAGGTTGT
>CAJOPF010000038.1 GCA_905236205.1 Candidatus Gastranaerophilales bacterium | reverse complement strand
TGTCAATTCTTTCCGCCCTGTCATCTTCGGCATCTAAACCCGGTTTCGGCTTAGGAAGAAATGTGTTTATATCAGCAATCAAATCTATATTTTTATTATCATCACTGAACAACTCGGCATGAGTTTTTACTTTAACAAATTTTCCGTTAAAATATCCTAATCTTAGTTGTTCACCTTTTAAGCTCAAGGTGTGCTTTGATTTTAAATCATTAACCAAAACCAGATAATTATTCAAAACCATATTTGGAACTTTTATTCTGATCCATGCAGGATTAAACCATCCTTTATTAGGATTTTCCGGGTTTTCACCGGAATCAAGCCTCTGTTCTTTTTCACCGTTTAATATATCCTCTATAAGGCTCACAACTTTATATTGTTTATCATTAAGAATTTCTAAGTTGACAAACGGATTATTAATTTCAAGACAGGAAACCTTAACTGTCAATAAAAGAACACTCGGAATTGCTACTCTTGTTTTTAAACTATCTGCAGAAAATAAAACAGAACCGTCAGGAAGCTTGATTTTAATATCTTCGGCTTTAATGCCTGCTCCCAAAAGCGGAGTTGTTATTATTTTTGCATTTTCAAAGTCTATATTTAACCCTGCCTGTTCTTTCAAAACTTGCTGAACATCGGGTTTGAACTTATTTATATCTACTACATTCGGAAGAATGAACAAAAATCCCAAATATGCCAAAATCGCTATTCCAAGGACAACAAAGCCAAATACTCTCAAAAACTTTTTCATAACAATCCCTCACTAATATTTGTAACAAGTTTATCACAAATATAGCTCTCATACGATGCGAGATAAAAAGTAACCGGAGTTATTTCTTCTTCACTTTATGAGATGTAGTTGTCAATTAGATGGCAACTACTATTGATGTTTTGTAGTTTGAGCAGGATTTTCTCTTGTCAATGCCGTTGCAAAGCGAGAAACTATACCGTCAACTTTTTTTTGGATATGCTCAAGAGCACTTGATAGGTTCCTGAATGTAACTTCTTCTCTGTGCAGTAATTCCGGAAGGGTACCGGATATATCTGAATGATTGATAGGTACAGTTTCCTCAAATTCAACTTCCGGTATGAAATCTCTTAATGCAGGAATTGAGTATCTTATTTTTACACTACGAACGGGCATTTTACTTATAGGTTCACCAACATCTATGCGATATCTTTCTCCTGTTGTAGGACTTTTTTTCCATTCTGTTGCATAAACATCTTTTTCATGTTGGTCGTCTACTATTTCAAGAATGTTTATGGTCAAATCATTGAATTCTTTACCTAAATTTTTACATATCGGGTTCTTTTTCAATGCTTCAACCTGATTAAATAAGACAAAATCGCTAAGGGGGATCTTTTTGATATGCATGCTATTCACGGTATTGGTCAGTTTTGGATGAGAACTTATTTGATTGACGTTATCAAAAGTTTGCATAACCCCTTTCGCAAATTTAAAATTTCCAAATGAAGGTTGTTGTGCTCTGCTTTGATTCTTTAATTGATTGTCACCTAAATTATTGCCAAAAGCACTTATACCTGCAATCCTCATAACTTACCTCTTTCTCTTTACTATAATATCACTACGGCCATATTAAAAAGGCTAAAAAAATAATTTGCTATTTACGAGTTGTGATTTTTACATTGTGTTACAAAAATTCAAAAAAACGGAAATATAACTAAAATTTCAACTATACAAAGGGTTGAAATTACACTTAACATGTTTTATAATAAGTATATATTATAATATATACTATTGAACTGAATAAAAAGGATTTTAGACATGACAATATCATTTAGCGGGCTTGCGTCGGGTTTGGATACATCCAGTTGGGTTGAGGCTTTGGTTTCTGTTAAACAGTCCAAAATTACTTCGTTGCAAAATGATCTTCAAAACATTAAAACTAAAAAAAGTACTTTAACGGCTACTCGTTCTACAGTTTCTGCATTGAGAACAGCTATCGAAAAAATAACCGATAAAAAATTCGGCGGAACGTATGATTTGTTTGGTAAAAATGCCGCAATATCTTCTAATGAGGATATTTTCACCGCAACTGCATCGACTTCGGCAATTAAACAATCTTACAACATTTCTGTTCAAAAGCTTGCTACTACCACAAAAGCAACATCTTTAAACAGTGCAAGTTCTATTGCTGATGGTTCTACAAAACTTTCAGGGCTTGGAATTACAGCAGGTAATTTGACCGTTTATGTTGACGGTTTGAAGCAAACAATAGGAATTGGTGCAAATGATACTGTTGGGGATTTGATAGCAGATTTTGCGGCAATCGGAGTAGATGCCTCTATTGATGGTGAGACAGGCCTTCTTTCTCTTGCTGCACATGATGAAGGAGCCGCAATCCATATAGGCGCAGGTACTGATACAACAAATTTTGCATCAGTAACCGGTATAGCTGCTCAAGATGATGGCTCTTATCTGTCTTCGGTAGCTCTCTATAAGGCTAATGCTTCCACAGTTCTTACTTCGGAAGACTCCGGCTTTAACACACAAATTACGGCCGGAACTTTCACCATAGGAAATGCAGTATTTACAATTAACGAAAACACAACGTTGAATGATATTATAAACCAGATAAATAACAATGATGATGCTCAAGTCAGCGCATATTGGGATGATACAACCGGAAAGCTCACATTAAATTCAACAAAAGAAGGTTCTTCATACATAAATATTGAAGCAGGAACCAGCAACTTTACTGATGTTATGGGATTCACCGAAACCACAAGAGACGGCGAAAACAATATATTGTCTCAAATAATGTATATTGATGCACAGACATTAGGTGAAAATGCTCAATTTACAGTAAACGGTACAGCTATGACATCAACCTCAAATACTGTTACATCTGATATTTCAAGGATTGCCGGAGTTACGCTTACACTTAAGAAAGTTAGCAGCGAAGATGACGGTGATACTACTTTGAGAATCGAACAAGATTCTTCATCTCTTGTTGAAGCAGTTAAGAATTTTGTATCTGCATATAATGATACAATTGATAAAATTGGAGAAGTAACCGCAAAAGGCGCCGATTTACAGAGAGAAACTTCTCTTACCAGTTTGATGAGCACATTAAGAAATTATGCTAACGGAAGAAATTCATCAAACGGCGGTGCTTTTGGTTTGCTTTCACAAATAGGTATTTCTACAATGCAAGCAAACAGTGGCGACAATTTATCTACCGATACAAATAAACTCGAATTTGATGAAGATGCATTCAAACAGGCATTAGAAGAAGATCCGGCTTCGTTGGAAGCTCTTCTCGGTAATGAAACCGGTGTTTTAGGTATGATGGAATCCGCTATAGAAACTTCCCTAAAGGCAGTTTCAGGTTATTTTGATGTAAAACAATCAACATTAGATAGTGAAATTACAAAAACTGAGTCTAAAGTAAAGAAACAACAGGAAAAAGTAACTGCATACAGGGCACAGTTAGAGAAGAAATTCAGTGCAATGGAAACTTTGATTTCTCAAATGCAGCAGAATTACAGCTCGTTCCTGTCATAAGGATTTTGTAAAATTTGATGAACAAAAAGGAGAGGCGCTTCGGTGCCTCTTTTTTCGTTGAAATATTGCAAATTGAAATCTGCCGTTAATTTTCATTTGTAAAAAATATTCCTATTGACCTAAAAAATAGCAAATGAGATAATCTAACTATGAATTATTACAAAAAATACACACCATATTTATTTTTATTGCCTGCGGCTATGGTTTTAATCGTGTTCTTTTTTATTCCGTTTTTTCAAACCTTTGGGCTGAGTTTTTTTGATTATTCATCGAGTCTTTATAATCCGACGTTTAGCGGAATAGATAACTATACAAAACTTTTCAAAGAACCGATTTTTTATAAAGTGATGTTTAATACATTTATGTATCTTGTTATTGCAGTGCCTTTTTTGGTTACATTTCCGCTTTTGGTGGCAATACTTATTAATCAAAAAATAAGAGGTATAACATTATATAAGATACTGATTTACTTTCCGGTAATTGTTTCGATTGTTGTCGCAGCGATTGCTTTCAAGTGGCTTTATGCAGGGCAAGGGATTTTAAACTATGCACTGTCACTCCTTAATATACCCCCGATTGGCTGGCTTGTGGATACAAACTGGGCATTGTTCTCGGTAGCAATTGTTACAATATGGAAGGGTATCGGCTATTATATGATGATTTATCTTGCTTCTCTGATGAGCGTACCGCAAGATTTATATGAAGCCTGCGATATCGATGGTGCAAACTTTTGGCAGAAACATTTGACAGTAACTATACCACACATAATGCCTACAATTGCACTTGTTTCAACAATAAGTACAATTTCAGCAATGAAGGTTTTTGCGGAAATCTATGTTATGACAAAAGGCGGACCTTTGGATTCTTCAAAAACAATTGTTTATTACATCTATGAAAGAGCCTTTGAAAATCTTGATTTGGGTTACGCATCAGCTATGGCAGTTGTGCTTTTGGTAATTGTTATGGCATTTTCACTTATAAATATCTTGTGTTTTGAAAAAAACAAATACGGAGATATTTAATGAAAATACTTGTTATAACAGATTTGTATCCGATTAAAGATGACGAAAAACACACTCCTAAGACCATTTATGATTTTGTTCAGGAATGGAAAAAACAAGGGCATGAAGTAAAAATTATCAAGCCGAATTTTATGCTGAATTCTTTTCTCCGCAAAAAACCTTTCTATAAAAGCGGAATTTATGGAGATGTAGAAAATATAAATTATTGGCTTCCGTTTTGGGGCGGGGTAAAGAATAAAGTAAAAAGTGTTCAATTTGGACACCTCACCCCTGCCCTCTCCTCAAGGAGAGGGGGCGAAGATTTTCATATTGTGATTGCTCATATGCCAAGCGGATTAATATTTGCAAACAAACTGGGGCTGGATTTTTGTGCAGGAGTGCATGTTTCGGATATTGAAGTTTTAACTAATCCGATTTACTCAATATATTTTAAACCTGAACTTGAAAAAGCCTATCAAAATGCAAAAAAAATAGCATGCCGGTCTTTCGTTTTGAAAGAAAAGTTTTTAAAACTATACCCTGAATTTGCCCCAAAAACTTTTGTTGCTCCATCGGGAATTGATTTTGAACCGATAAAGCGAGAATGGAAACCAAATGGGAAGATAAAAGTACTAACCTGCGGACAGTTTATAAAAAGAAAAAATATTGATAAAGTTATTCAAGCCTGTGATGATTTCGAGAATATTGAACTTACGGTTATCGGCTCGGGGGGTAAATATAGAGATTTAAGAAAATTATCAGAAAAACCTGTATTCACAGGACAACTTACTCATGAAAAAGTCCTCGAAAAAATGCGAGAATCGGATATTTTTATACTCCCCTCCGTTAATGAAACCTTCGGAATGGTTTATCTTGAAGCCATGGCATCAGGGTGCATAACCGTCTGTACAAAAAATGACGGAATTGACGGAATTATAAAAGACAACGAAAACGGCTTCTTGACAGAGGCAAGGATAAACGAACTAAAAGGAATAATACAAAGAATTTTGGATTATCCCGATAAAAATAAAATACTTTTTAATGCATATAAAACAGTTTTGTTGTATAATGCTAAAACAGTTGCAGACGATTATATTAAAAATATAAATAGTGGGATAAAGGGGTAACATATGCGAATCAACAACATTTCAACAACAAATTTTGACGGAAAAGCTAAGTATTTAAGGGGAATTAAAGAAAGCGAAAAAAAGTTTGCTCAACAAATACTTGATTTTAAAGTTGACAAGGTTTCAAATCGGGAATTCCTTGAAGGAAAAAATTTTAATATAGGGTTCTATGATTCTAAGAAAAATCCAAGCAGTGACACTTTGTTTTTGTCTGTTCCTATAAGATATCTGCAAGAATGCGGCAGTAAAATACATGGTTTTGAAGATAGTCAAGTACACGAAATCAATATATTATCTGGCGTGGAAGAAGGTGCAATGGCGCTTCGAAAAATTATTGAAAAAATAGATGGTGACATTGCCACAAGATACCCGGCTCAATACAATTCTTGGGGACAAAAAATAAAACTCAAACGTAATATGTAAGAATCACTCAAATTTAACTATATTTACCCACATATATTTACCCCCCATAAATTAGACTAAATGGTGATTTATCTTCATACTTAACCTTTTACAATTTTTGTATGGAGAAAATGCTATGGGAAAAATTCAAAACAAATACTTAGAAATAAAAAATATTAATAAAGATATCGTCGATTGGGTTGAAAATGTAGCAGAAGAAAACAATTGCCGAGTTGAAAGAAAAGAATGGAAAAGTAAATACAACAGTTATGTTGTCTACGACTATGAACCTTTCTGCTCAGAAGGATTTGAAATAAATATTCTTCTAAGTTCGTTTGATATTTCTTATCTGAATTTTATAAAATATCTGTATAAAGAAAAACTCTCAACAATAGAATATTTAGATAATTGTGCAAAAATACCTGCAATAAGAAATTATGTCGCCTAACCTTTTAATATATCTGTTAAAAATATTTTGTTAGTCATGTGTTTGTGCTACAATTTGAGAAAGCAGATATATTATTAGAGGTTTAAAATGGAAGATTTAAGAGAAAAATATGAAGTCGTTATAGGATTAGAAGTTCATGCGCAATTAAAAACAAAATCGAAGATATTTGCGCCGGATTCAACCGAGTTCGGAAATGAACAAAATACACAAATAAGCCCGATTACACTAGGCATGCCGGGAGTTTTACCTGTTTTGAATAAAGAGTGCGTAAATATGGGTATTTTACTCGGGTTAGCACTAAATTGTGAAATCCCGAAAAGATGTAAATTTGACAGAAAACAATACTTCTATCCTGACCTTCCCAAGGGATATCAGATTTCTCAATACGATGAACCCATCTGCGTAAACGGCTGGATTAATGTAAAGGGTAAACGTATAGGAATCACACGTGCACATTTGGAAGAAGATGCAGGAAAACT
>CAJOPF010000037.1 GCA_905236205.1 Candidatus Gastranaerophilales bacterium | reverse complement strand
ATAGGTGATAATGACAAAGCTCTTGAACAACTGGAAAAAGCAGTTGAAATATTCCCAGATTTTGAAGAAGCACATGAAATGATTAGAAAATTGTCATAAAAAATAGCAAGACTCGGGATCGAACCGAGGACCTCCCGGGTATGAGCCGAGCGCTCTCACCAGCTGAGCTATCTTGCCATTTCGTATGAAATACTAAATTAGTAAATCCATTATTACATGATATTTTATTTATTTCAAGTACTTATTTCAAAGCATTTAATTTATTTTCGGGTTCTGACATGCTTGTAATACGAAGTCCGAAATTATCTTCAATTACAACTACTTCACCATGAGCAATAAGTTTGCCGTTTGCATAAAGTTCAACAGGTTCTCCTGCAATTTTGTCTAATTCAACAATAGAACCTCTTGTTAATTCAAGCACTTTTTTAACAGGCAGTGTTGTTCTTCCAAGTTCTACCGTTAGTTGTAATTTTATATCAAGTAAATTATCAAGATTTTTTGCCGCATCACCTGACAAGCTCTTTGTTTCATCAAATGAAGCAAATTTTACGGGTTGAACAGTAACGGTTTCATTTTGTACTGTATCACTATATGAAGCCGCAGCGGGTTTGCCCATTTCCATATTTTCTTCATAATCAGCAGGCATTGGAGGTATATCTGCAAATATATCATCCATTGAAACATCGGCACTTTCTTCCGCCGTAACATCTTCATCATCTTGCGGGCTGTTGATTATTAGTTCTTCATTTTCATCATCGTCTGAAAAATCTTTTTTTATATTTTCGAAATCGTCGTTGTTTTCTAGCATAATATACCTTTCTATATTTCGTTATCTTTATAATAATGCTTTAATAAATCTTTTTGGTGGTCATATTCTTCGGTTATTTTAACACAAATATTGTTATTTAACGTTCCCGGACGGGCGAAGTATTTTTTCTCGTTGTTCACTTTTACTATCAAATCGTCTGTTAATTTGGTATCAAGTTTAATTATATCACCTTCTTTTAAATCTAAAAATTCATCAAGAGATATTTCTGTTGAACCAAATAAAACACATACATCAACATTTGAAGTATTCAGTTTTTGAATCATCTTTTGTCGGTCTTCAGTTGTTGCAATAATACCTTTTGCTTGGAAAATATGTTGTGTTGATAAATTAGATAATACTGTTTCCAACACAGGGTATGGGAAACAAATTGACATAAGTCCGAAGTATTTTCCCGCAACCTGTATTTCAAGAGTAATCAAAGCAACAATTTCACCCGGTGAAGCAATTTGAACAGTTTGATAATTATTATCCAGACCTATAATATTACCCTGAACAGGTATAATATTACTCCATGCAACACCCAAGTTTTTAATAATACGTTCAAGAACTTTTTTAGCCAGCGCTTCTTCAATGTCTGTAAGTTCACGCTGTTTATTTTCGCTTAGCCCCAAGCCGCCAAGCATTCTGTCAACAATGCTTGATAATATATCAAAGCTTAAGCTTAACAATATTTGTCCCGGTAAAGGATTAAGTTCAAATATACCAATAGTCATAGGTGACGGCATTGAACGTATAAACTCGTCATAAGTAAGTTGGTCTGTTGAAACAACTTCTATTTCAACTCTCATTCTTAAATATGCAGTAAGAATAAGAGATAATTGTCTTGAAAATTCACGATGTAAGTCTTGCAGAGCTCTTAAGTGATCTTTTGAAAATTTATCAGGTCTTCTAAAATTGTAAAGTTTATAACTTTTTCTTTCACTTTCGCTATTATCATTAGAAAATGCATAATCAGGTACACTTGACTGATTACGCATTTGCATATTCATTTCTTCATTGATATTAGCCATTTTTCTCCGTTATTATTGAATAATAAATTGACCGAAGCTTACCCTGATTACTTCTCTTTGTCCTGCGAATATAGCGTTTACATCTTCGGTTATTTGTTCTTTAACCAGTTCCTTACCTGCTGTTGTCATAACTTCATCAGCAGTTTTGCTTGAGAAATTAGAAATTACGGCATCTCTGATTGCAGGTTTATATTGTGCCATTTCAGCTTCAATTATTTTCATAGGATCTTCAGCTTCTCCACCGCCATGACCTTCTTTCTTAGGTTCTTCAGGTTTATCATAACTAGGATCAGACGGTATTCTTGACAATTCTAATGCTACGTTCACCTTTAAATATTTCTTTTGTGATGCGTCATTAAGATTTAATATAAAGTCGCCCAAGTCTACGATAATACCTTTTTGAACTTCTTCTTCATTTGCTGAAACAAGATCTTCGTCCGTATTCTCTTCTGTTTTTATTTGAGCAAGTTTTTTATTTAACAGATTATCTTGTAAAAAGTAGTTAATACCGATTAACAATATACATATAAGTACAGTTGATAATATATTTATAAGTACTAATTTAAAATTGTTATCCAAAGGTACTTTTACTAAATCACCGTTTTCTTTTGGTTTCATATCTTTTGAATCGTTTGGTCTTGCCATAGTTATCTCCAATTTACATTACTTTTTCAATATAATTATATCAACTCTGCGGTTTAATAATCTACCATCATTTGATGTATTGTCAGCGATTGGCATGTATTCTCCGTACCCGACAGCAGACAATCTTTTAGGATTTATTTTTCCTGATTTTATCATATAAGCAATTATGTTAGTTGCTCTTGCTGTTGAAAGTTCCCAATTCGACGGATATTTGTCGTTATGAATCGGCGTTGAATCCGTATGCCCTTCAATAATAACATTATTATCTATTTTTGAAATTGTTTCTATAATTTCATTTACAGTAGATAACGAACTATCTTTTATTATAGCAGAGCCCGCATCAAACAGTATTGAACTGTTAAGTCTGATAATAAGACCTCTGCCGTCTTTCAGGTAATTTATATTATCTGTTTTTGCTATTTTTTCACTAAATAACGCTTCCAGTTCTTCAAGCTGCTCAATCTGTGCCATAACGTTGTTTTCAGATATAATTTTTGCTTGATATTTTGTAACATTTTGTGAAACTGCAAACAAAACCATGAACAGGGCAAGCAGCATGGTTACCAAATCCGCATAAGAAACTACCCATCTGTTGATATAGTCTTTTGTGTTTGAATAGTAGTCGTTACGCATTATCGTTTAGCCTCAAATCTTGATGACTTATTATGAAATCTCATATATGAAATCAATTTTTCTTCAATAATAGCAGGATTTTCCTGCATTTGTATTGATAATATTCCTTGTAAAATAACTTCTTTTAATAGTATCTTTTCTCTTGTTTTTTGTTTTAAATTACCTGCAATAGGTAAAAATATAAGATTTGCAAATCCAACACCGTAAAGAGTTGCAACAAATGCCGTTGCTATTCCGATACCTACCGCATCAAGATTTTCCAAATCCTGCATTACTCTTATAAGCCCCATTACAGCCCCGATAACACCAAATGTCGGAGTATATCCGCCAAGAGTTTCAAAAACTCTTGATGAAATGAGTTCTTCTTCTTCCTCATAAGAAATTTCCGCAGAGAGAATGTCATAAACAAGTGACGGATTATCAACATCAATTGCTAATTGCATGCCTCTTGCAAAAAAAGGTTCAGAAACTTTAAGCAACACTTCTTGTACCGCCAATAAACCGTTCCTTCTGGCAAAATATGCAATTTGAACAATTTCATCAATTACTTTTGCTGAATTATCATGTTTTTTTTCAAAAACTTCGGAAAGGCTTTTTATAGAATTTAGAAGTGTTTGTACGTTGAAATTTAAAAGTGCGGCACACAAACTTCCGCCAAGAACTATGCACATAGCGGCTGGTTGTATAAGCATACTGAGCGAACCGCCGTCAAATTTCTGGCTTATAAAAATTAAAGCTACACCTAACAATAGTGCAAATAGAGATGTAAAATTCACAATATCGTCCCCCGTTAATTATATAATCTCATATATTTTTTTTCTTGGCTAAAATTTAAAAAAAATATATAAAAATATGAAAATTTTTGTAAAAGTTTTGTAACAATAAGGTGATATTTGAGCAAAAAAAAATCTTCACCTGCTTTAAATAAGCATAATATTGTGTGTAAGGAAAAGGCATGAAAGTAAATTTAAACGTATTCAAACCCGCTAAAACAGTTAATTTTACAGGTTTTAACCACAAGAAATCCGAAACCGGAAATCAAGAGTTTGAATTTAACTTCCCACATGACAGTAACAAATACGACTGTTATTTGGAAGTTTTTAGTGTGAAAAAAGACAGAAATGACAACTATAATGTTGATAAAATGCTTGAAAACACTGATTTAGGCGTTAAATCAGTTAAACTTGGTAATCGTGGCGTTAAAATCGACATGGGTTATGCTTATGATGAATTAAGCGGAAAGGCTCCTTTTGCTTACCGTTACAAATTAGTTGATAAGCATGACAATTCTAAATCATTCTATCAAGTTGATGCAGGTTCTGTAATCGATTATTCAAAAAATGGTAATTTTGATAAATTCAACTTAGTAATGCAAGACGGAACTCAAGTTTCAAAAGGCGGTTCAATGACTCTTGCTTTACCTGATTCTTATGCAGTTGGCTGGGTTTATGACGAAAAAGGCAAACCTACTTTAAACAAAAATGTTGAAGAAAAATCAAAATACGCTACAAAAACTTTCTCAAATAAAATGGGTGGTAACTTAGCTGGTATTGAAGCAAATATTGATAAATTGAAAAAAGCAGGTTATTCAAGAATCGTTTCAACTCCAATCTTTACTGATGACAGTTTATCATCTCACAGTTACTGGAATAAAAACTGTATGCAAATGTCAAATTCAATCGGAAACATTGACAACTATGCATCATTACAAAAGAAATTATTTAAAAACGGCATGAACTTCGTATCTGACGGTGCATTCGTTAACGAAGGTTTAGAAGGTGTTCACTTTAAACATATGTTAAAATGGGGCGAACAATCTCCATATTATAACTGGTTCAGAGCAAACGGTTTACAATCAGGACCTTTGTCAATGGGTATTTTTGCTAAGAACAAAGATTATGTTGAACACAAAATCGTAAACTCTCCATACAAATACGAACAAGGTGCTGACGGTCAAATAAAATCTTCAAAAAATCCTGAATATGATGATAAAAAACCAACTTATGTTCAAATTTATGACAGCAGATTAGTTTCTGATGAAGATAAAAAAGATACAAAACACTTAATCAAATCTTATGACAAATTAGATACAGGTAATGCATATGATATCAACAACCACAATGATACAGTTGTTCCATATTCATTTGAAATAAATCCTGAAACTTATGACAAGAACGTTAAGAACTTAAATGCATACAATAAAAATGCTGATAAGAAAATCATGTTAAATCAACCTCTTGCAGCAAAATTCTTAACTCAATCAGAATCTTATGTTTTGGAAGATAAATATGAAAACGGTTTTGAAACTTGGGATGCTAATACAGATATCGCAAAATTAAACTTCGTATTCTCTCATGCTGATACAAAACGTTTAGAAAACTTAGCTCCACATGACAAAGAATACCAAACAAAAATAATTAAAGCTAAAAACTTTGAAGCTCAAGATTATGTTGTTAATTCAGGTAAATACTGGACTAGAAAAACTAATGATATTTTAAACGAATATGTTGCTCAATCATTGAAAAATGTAAGCTCTGATCCTAAAAAAGCAATGGCTCAAATTGCTGACTTGACTAAAAAAGGTGAACTTCCTGCAAACAATGATATCAACGAAAATATCGTTAAAAATGTAATCAACGGTGATTATGAAACAAAAACTTCAAAAGTTACTTCAAATTACAAAGAATTAACTTTGAAATCAGTAATGGATTTACCTTTAGATTCAATTGAATTTGCTGATGATACAGTTGCAGTTTTAGGTTCTTCTTTAGTAACAAATCGAGCAACAAAAGCAAACCAAATCGGTATGTCTCGTTATGAAATGTTTAAAGCAGGTAATCCTCAAGTTACTGCCGAAAACAAAAATACATACGCAAAAGCAGATTCATTATTCACTGAAGAATTATACGGATTTACAGATGCAGTAATGCAACAAGTAAACAAAAACTTAGGCGGAAAATTATTTGAAGGAAATAAAGTTACTAAATTCGGTAAATATGTATTACCTTTAGTTAACCAAGATATCGCAAAATATGCTTTAGTTAAAGCTGTTGCTCCAAAAACTCAAGCAAAAGTTAACGAAGACGGTACTGTTTCTTATGATTACAATAAAATGAAAGAAGAAACTACTTTAGCTTCTATGGGTATATTAGCAGATTCTCCTGAAGATGAAGCAAACTTACTTGTAAAACATTTGAAATCAGGTATCAGAAGAATTTCTTCTGCTGATAAAGAACAAATTACAAATGCTGTTACAAAACGTTTACAAGGCTTAAATGAAAACAGTTTCGCTTTGGCTGAAATGATTGTTGACAGAAACAATGCAGGTCTTGACTGGAGAATTGACGCAGCAAAAGATATTGCTGATATGGATGCTTTAAGAAACGGTAATGCTAACTTCAAAGATGAATGGTCAAGCGTTGTTGATTTCTGGAAAAACTTCTCAAAAGGTGTTATAGGTGAAAACAAAAATGCTTATATGGTAGCTGAAGTTACTGATGAATTTGCTTTACACGATAATTCAGGTAAATTCTCAACTGCTAAAGATGCTGTTATGAAATTACATCAAGAAGCAGGTATGACAAGTATCGCTAACTACTCATACTTCTTTACTGATGTTGCTAATATTTTCAACAAAGATATTACAACAGGTGCTACAATTGACCAAAACGGCAGAGAAAGAAAAATCTTTGATAAAATGGTTGGCGGAGATAACTACTTAAATTCTGCTCCATTGGATTCAATTCTTTATTCTTACACATTCGTAGGTAACCACGATAAACCTCGTATGTTACACTGCTTATCTTTAGATATGGAATTATTCCACACTAATTTCTCTAACAATTACAACCACAAGAAAATTGCAACTGCAGTTTTAAAAGATAAAATGTACGGTGAAGTTACTGATGCTGATGTAAACAGCATTGATTTCAACAAAGTAAGCAACAAAGCTATCGCAATGGGTGATGCTGTTAAAGGTGGCTTCGGTAAAGCTTTAGGAAAAGTATTCCAAGGTCAAAGAAAAGACGAAGTTTACTCAGCAATCAGCAAATCAGTTGCAGATTTAGCTTCAGGTAAATATTTAGATAAAGAATTTTCAGCTGATGCATTTGGTACAAAACCATTTGATGTAACTATCAAAGCTGTAATGAAACAAGCTGAAGTTAAACATGGTTTGAACTTAAACAAAGATGAAAAATCTAAATTGTTCAACGCAACTTTTGAAACTATTTTAAAACCTGGTATGAGCAAATTTAAAGCAATGATGGGCTTCTTGGTAAGCTTACCTGGCAACCCTACAATGTACGCAGGTGATGAATTAGGTGTTACAGGTTATGAAGAAAAAGCTAAAAACGTATATTTGCAAAACCGTGGTGCATTGCACTGGGAATGGTTAAATGATAACAATAAAAAATTCATTCAAGACTTCTATAACGAAATGAATA
Organism: Candidatus Gastranaerophilales bacterium; assembly: GCA_905236205.1. Taxonomy (GTDB): domain Bacteria; phylum Cyanobacteriota; class Vampirovibrionia; order Gastranaerophilales; family Gastranaerophilaceae; genus UBA6984. The sequence goes on along the minus strand of CAJOPF010000037.1, from coordinate 17,308 downwards.
AAACAATGGCTTTGAGAGAAAGACCAGAATTAAGAGCTTTGAATGACGGTGCTCCATTCACTTTAGATTTACATCACGATGTTAGAAACGGTAAACCTGTTTCTGCAATCTTAAGACAATCTGCAGACGGTGCTATGGCAGTTACTTTATTCAACGCAAATAACGTAAATCTTGACAAAGAAGCTGAATACAGACCAACACACGTTAAATTAGACAGCATTTCATTACACACAACAGGCAACGATAAAGTTGGTTTAAGAGGCGGTTTACAAGTTGGTACAACATTCAAAAACGCAGATGACAGAGATAAATCAGTATACAAAGTTTGCGAAGATAACGGTAACTACTTTATCAAACGTTTCAACAGCGAACAAGATTATCAACATGTTAAAGCAACAGGCAGATACAGAGATGATAACAGAATTGATATGTATAACAGCACATTGATTTTATACTCTGTTCCTGAACAACAAGAAACTAGAAACTCAAGAGTAATGTATAATCCACAATACAACCTTGTTTCTAATCCTTATAAATCAGCTCCAAAAGCTGAAACAGGCTCTAAATTAGCTTTAATCTCAAAATAATCAAATAAATAGATAAAACAAGATCTGCGAAAGCAGGTCTTGTTTTTTGTCTCGACACTTGAAAACGTTTAAATCATGTGTAATAATGTTATTATCTTTGCATAGATGTTTATTTTGTTCCTACATTTTTAATTATCGGGAGAATTGACTCTAATGGCATTGAAGTATACCGACCGTCAGATTTATTCTGCACGCCAGTCGGAAACGGATTAGTCAAGGCGTTCACCCACCTGCGAGAATACGCAGGCAACAAAATCACATTTGTGCAAAGTGTTTTTTTGCCCTTTTGTCTTTTTTATGTTATTATTAACCCATAGATTACATTTATAGGGGTATTGAGAATGATTATTATTATGGAACCCGGTACATCCGAGGATAATATTCAAAGAGTTGTAAAAACTCTTGAAAAACACGAATTTAAGGTTGTTCTTAACAGGGGTGAAGTTATGACGGTTATTGCCGCTATTGGTGATAAGCGTTTATTTGATCCGCACGCATTGGGTTCATTAGAGGGCGTAAGAGAAGTTAAAATCATTCAGGAACCGTATAAACTTGCTTCTAGAGAAGGGCAGCAAGAGGATACAATTGTTACTTTTGAAAACGGTGTTAAAGTCGGCGGACTTGAACGTCCTGTTATAATGGCAGGTCCATGCTCAGTTGAGAAGGAATATCAAGGTTTGCTTGATGTTGCTTATGCCGTTAAGGAAATGGGGTGCCAATTTCTAAGAGGTGGCGCTTTCAAGCCTAGAACATCACCGTATGATTTTCAGGGATTAGAGGAAAAAGCATTGATTTATCTTGCAAGAGCAAGAGAAAAGACAGGTTTGCTTGTTGTAACAGAATTGATGGATTCAAATGACATGCCTCTATTTGAGAATTATGTTGATGTTATTCAAATTGGTGCAAGAAATATGCAGAATTTTTCTTTGTTGAAGGCTGTCGGTAAATCAACAAAACCTGTTTTGTTAAAACGTGGCGGTGCTGCAACAATCAGAGAATTTTTGCTTGCTGCCGAATATATTATGTGTAATGGTAATAAAAATGTAATACTGTGCGAACGTGGTATTAAGAGTTTTGACCAATCTTTTACAAGAAATGTATTGGATATATCTGCAATACCTGTAATTAAAAAATTGTCGCATTTACCTATTATTGTTGATCCAAGTCATGCAACAGGCAGAAGGTATTTGATAGAATCTATGTCAAAAGCTGCATTGGTTGCAGGCGCTCATGGTTTGATGATGGAAGTTCACCATGACCCTGATAATGCATCTTCAGACGGTGCTCAAAGCTTACCTATTCCAATGTTTATGGATGTTGCAAAAAGACTTAATAAATTGATTGGTCGTATTGATTACGATAACAAAATTGCAAAGCAAGAGTTAGGCATTAAATAGTCAGGTTGTGATTACAATATCAACAGGAATGTCATGACTTTCCGTCGGAATCTTTTCAAAAACCAATTCTTTTGGTATTGGTAGTATTGTTGTAGCATTTGTTTTTGCTAATAATCTGTCAAAATAACCTTTTCCGTAGCCAAGTCTGTAATTGTTTTTGTCTGTTGCCAATGCAGGCAGAATAATCAAATCTAAAATCTCAGCATTCTCTGCGGGTGTTTTTGGTTCTTTTGTCTTAAAAATACTTGTTGTAAGTTCATCATCAGGTTTGTAAGAACATATTTCCAAATTATCGCCTGATATTCGAGGTAAGTAAAAATTTTTATTATCAGATATTAGTGGCAAAAGATTTATTTCATATTCAAGCGGATAAAAAATGAGAACATTTTTTGCAATCTTATAAGTCTCTGAAAGTCTTATTTTTTCTTGCAAATTTTTACTTATTTCGTTTATATCAAGAGTCTTTCTTATTTTTTTTGCTTTTGTTCTAAAGTCTGTTTTATTATCCATTTTTTTAATATATAATAAATGTGAATATGGGACAAGAAGGTAATAATTTATTTAATCCAAGTTGGGCAAAACACGGTTATATACAAGTATATACAGGCGATGGTAAAGGTAAAACGACAGCATCTTTAGGTCTATGTATGCGGGCTTTGGGACGGAATTGGAAAGTTCTTTTGGTTATGTTTACAAAAGGCGGAGATAACTACGGTGAATTGATTTCTTTTAAAAAATTATCTTCCGTAATCAATGATAATTTGACTATTCATCAGGCAGGTTTGGACAGAATTGTATATTCGGATAATGTGAATAATGATGATAAATCTGCTATTCAGCAAGGTTGGCATGTTGTTAAAGAAGCTGTTATAAATAATTCATACAACCTTATAATTATGGATGAGGCAAATATTGCAATTGATTTGGGATTATTAGATTTGCAAGATGTTATTCAAACGTTGAAAAATAAACCTGATGAAATGGAAATTGTTTTGACAGGCAGAAATGCAAAGCCTGAAATTATTGAAATCGCTCATCTTGTGTCAAAGATTGAACCTGTTAAACACTACTGGGATACAGGTGTTGTAGCAAGAGAAGGTATTGAATATTAGAGCGTTTTTATTAAATTTACTATTTCGTCGGTTGAATTAAAATTCTTAACTATATAGAATTTGTGGTTTGTATTTTCTCTGACATAATCAAGTGTTTTTCCGTCTAAGAATACTTCTGAAAATGGCTTAAGCATTACAGAAGGAATTACTGTAATATCTGCGTGGGTATTTTTTAGTGCGTTAATTAAGTCATCTGATGTTATCAACCCTGCAACTGTGATATTATTGCCCCAGTATGTTGATTTAACGGGGATGTATTCACAAGTTAAGTTCGTTATTTTGTTTAGTTTCTTACAAATGTATTCAAATGCTGTTTTTGCGGCATAAGATGTTGCAAAAATAATTTTTGTTTTCTTTTTGACCTTTTTTGGCAAAGTCTGTTTATCAAAATTATCAATAAATAGTCTTAAAGAGCCTACTCCGTCGCTCAATTGAGAAAAATTTCCGTAATATTCTGCGGGCGGAATTTCTTCGTCGGCAAGAAGAAAAAATTCATCAGAACAGCATACACCTTTGTATTTTGATGCGATTTTTAAAGTCTCTGCTGCTATATTTTTATCTACTTTTTTTAATTCGTCTTTCCTAAATTGTGTCAAACCGACAGGAACAATTGCAACTGACAGAACGGTATCTTTTAGCGATTTCAAATCTTTGAGGGTTCTTTCAAGTTCTTTTCCGTCGTTATATCCTGGGCATAAAACAATTTGGCAGTGAACAGGTATATCTTGTTCTCTAAACCACCTTAAGTGTTCCATTATGTACTTTGCATTCGGATTTTTAAGCATTTTGACTCTAAGGTCAGGATCTGTTGTATGAACGGATACGTACAGAGGTCCAAGATGCATTTTGGAAATTCTGGCTTTGTCTTCTTCTTTTAAATTCGTAAGGGTTATGTATGTTCCTTGTAGGTATGACAGTCTGTAATCATCATCTTTGATATACAACGTATCTCTTAATCCTTCGGGCTGTTGATCTACAAAGCAAAATATGCATTTGTTTAAACAAGGTTTTATTTTGTCAAAAACAGCGGATTCAAATATTATTCCGAGAGGTTCATCAAAATCTTTTTCTATTTCAATGTCTTCAAGCTCTCCGTTTAATTTCTTTACGGATAGAGTCAAAAATTCACTTTTACAGTAAAAATTGTAGTCTATTAAATCTTTTAATTCGCAATTATCTATTGAAAGTATTTCATCACCTGCTTCAAGATTGATTTCATCTGCAATAGAACCTAATTCAACACTATTTACTATTGCTGCCATTATTTTTCTCCAAATCTTCAATCATGTTTACTATATTTTGATATTCACATGTTGTTTGATTAAGAACAATTTTTTGATGAAAATCAAGTGATATATATTCATCATTTAAGATATTTTCTGCTTCAAATTTGTGTTCAAGTGCTTTATTCTTTAAGTTATGATACAAGATAACTCTGTCTTCTTCGTTTAATATTGAAGCACAGCATAATTTTATACTTGCGGTTGCGGAAAAATTGATTGGATTATCTGTTATATCATCTGTCAATAGCTGTTTTAAATATTTTAGCCCTTCGTTTGTTATTGAGTAGTATCCAAATTGTTTGCCGCCGTCTGATATTGTTCTTCTTGAAACAATGCAGCCTTCTTTTTCAAGTTTTGTTAAAGCAGGTTTTAAAGCTCCGAAACTCGGTCTTGTGTACGGTGCAAATAAATCCTGAATGACTTTTTTTATTCCGTACATAGTTAATTCTTTTTTTATTATGCAAAATAAAATTAAAATATCTATCATATTTTGATTTTAACATAAACTTGTAGAAATTTTTGTTTTAGATTAGAATAATATCTGTAAACATGTCGATTGGTATGAGATGGAAGATATAAACAGCATTGTTACAGAAACAGGTTTAAAGCACATAGCCATTATTATGGACGGTAACAGGCGTTGGGCAAAATTAAAAAATTTGCCGAGCGCAATGGGACATAAAAAAGGTGTTGATGCTCTTAAAGCAACTCTAAAGGCGTGCGACGACTTTGGTGTGAAATATTTAACTGTTTATGCTTTTTCAACTGAAAATTGGAACAGAAAGCAAGATGAAGTAGATTTCTTAATGGATTTGTTTTGTAAAACTTTGCAAAATGAAACTAAAGAAATGCACGAAAAAAATGTTGTTATCAAGTTCATCGGAAATTTATCAAAATTACCCGAACGCTTACAGTCTATATTGAATGAGTCTGTTGAATTAACAAAGAATAACTCGGGTGTTAATCTACAAATTGCATTTAATTACGGTGCAAGAGATGAAATTGTTAATGCCGTTAAAAAGATTTGTGACAGCGGAGTTTCTTCTGAAAATATTACTGAAGATTTGATTTCTGAAAATCTTTATACCGCAAATATGCCTGATCCTGATTTGTTGATAAGAACAGGCGGAGAAATGAGAATTTCAAATTATTTGCTTTGGCAGGTAGCTTATTCTGAAATTTATATTACTCAGACATTTTGGCCTGAATTTAATAAAGAGGCTCTTGCGGAAGCTATTATGGAATTTAAAAACAGACAAAGACGTTTTGGGGTGTAGTATGGAAATAGTTTTTGCGACAGCTAATCCTCATAAACTTGAAGAAGTAAGAGAAATTTGCGGTGATTGCGGTATTGATTTTATTTTACCGAATGAAGGTTTTAACCCTATTGAAAACGGTGAATCTTTTGAAGAAAATTCTTTAATTAAAGCTCAGGAAGCATACAGAGTTTCTAAAAAATATGTCTTGGCTGATGATTCAGGACTTTGTGTTAACGCTCTTGATGGAGCCCCAGGGCTGTATTCTGCAAGATATGCTGGTTCTCAGGATGAAAAAATTAAAAGACTTTTGAATGAGCTGGAACTTGCAAATGACAGAAGTGCAAAATTTGTATGCTGTATGACGTTGTTAAATGATGAAGGTGAAAAAATCTTTGAAACAACTGGTATTTGTAAAGGTAAAATAATTAAAGAAAGACATGGTGTGAACGGATTTGGTTACGACCCTGTTTTTGTTCCTGATGGGTGTTCAAAAACTATGGCTGAGCTTTCTCCAGACGAAAAAAATCAAATTTCTCACAGAGCTAATGCTTTAAAAAATATTTTGAATTTCATAAAAACTATTTCATGATTTATTTAAGTAATATAATATTATTGGGAATGTATGAAAGGGATATATAATGATAAAAGAAGAAGTTTACAGACAACTTGAAAGAGAAATCAATCCGACGCATGATATAAAATTATTTGCAGGTCGCTCAAATATAAAGCTTGCTCAGGAAGTTGCAGATGCTTTGGGTACTACTATTGGACCTATTGTGATAAAAGACTTTGCCGACGGCGAGATATATGTTCAGGTTAAAGATAGTGTAAGGGGTGATGATGTCTTTATTATTCAGCCTTTATGTAAACCAGTTAATCAAAACTTAATGGAATTATTGATTATAATTGATGCGTTTAAACGTGCCAGTGCAAAATCAATTACAGCTGTTATTCCTTACTATGGGTATGCAAGACAAGACAGAAAGACTTCAGGCAGAGAAGCGATAACAGCAAAACTTGTTGCAGATTTGCTTACAACAGCAGGATGCAGCAGAGTTTTAGCCGTTGATTTACATTCAGGTCAAATTCAGGGTTTCTTTAATATTCTTGTTGACCATATTTTTGCAACATCAATATTAGTTAATCATATTAAAAGCCTGAACTTAAATCCTGATGATGTTGTTGCTGTAAGTCCTGATACAGGCGGGGTTAAGAGAGCAAGAAATTTCGCAAAAGATTTGGGCACTACGCTTGCAATTATTGATAAACGACGTGATAAACATAATGAAGCTATTGCAAATTGTGTTATAGGTGATGTAAAAGATAAAATTTGCGTAATGTGTGACGATATTATTGATACGGCAGGTTCAATAACTGAAGCTGCAAAACTGTTAAAGAAAGAAGGCGCAAAAGATATTTATGTTTGTGCAGTTCACCCTGTATTTTCAGGACCTGCTATTCAAAGATTGGAAGAGGCTCCTATAAAAGAAGTTGTTGTTACTAATACAATACCTTTAGATACTGAAAATCTGCCTGATAAAATTAAACAATTGTCTGTTGCTCCGCTTTTGGCACAAGCTATTTCAAGAATCCATGATGATGAATCTATAAGTTCCTTGTTTGGCTTTGAAAAAGAAATGAAGGTTTAACAGATATACAAATATAAAACAAAAAGCTAAGATGCAGCATCTTAGCTTTTTGTTTATTTAATTTATTTTAAATATTGCTTTAACCAATCTGTCATAATATCTATTGTTTCAGGGTATTGCATTATAATTGTCATATCTGCGCCTCCTACTTCCGTATTATAAATGTCGTAAGTACTTTGCGCAAACTTAGCCAGATTTTGTTGTTCTTCTAAAAATCTCAGATTAGTTTTGCTTGTAATTGCCAATATAGGTGTATTACCGATTTCTGTCATTGCAACGGGTATATACAGCCCTTTAAATGTCATTTGAGGCGAAATCAGTATTAACGCTTTAGGTTTGTTTTTTAATTCTTTTGCTGTTAGAACTGCTGTGTTTGCACCTATGTCGCTTCCAATAATGGCATAATTGTTAAAATCTGCTTTTTTAGTTTCTTTTTGAACTTTTTCTATTACCGCTATAACATCAGAAGGAAATTTTTCAAATTGTGCGTGTTTGTATGTAATCCAAGATTTTTGGTGGAAAGCTTTGTCAAAAACACTTTTTCCATGGCCTCTAAAATCTAATGTTAATACTGCATATCCTTCGTTTGTTAATCTTATTTGTTCTGGCAGCCAACCTTTGCTTGTTTTTCCTATTGAATGTAAAAGTATAACAGTCGGATAACTTTTCTTTTTTGTTTTAGGATATCTTAAACCGGCTGATATGATTTGTCCGTCAGAGGTTTCTACTTTGAAAAACCTTTCCGAATACGGATTTGGCAACGGCATACGATAAGGTTCTTTTATTATCGTATTTTCTCGTTTGCCTCTTTGAGCAGCAGCAGTATTTTCTGCCGCAAATACCGTTGCGGATAAAATACAAGGTACCGCTATTGCTAATATAAATGTTATAATTTTTTTCATACTGTGTTCCTTTTTCTTTTATATTATACTATAATTTTGAAATATTACAAATGTTACAATTTTTTCAAAATCTGAAATTGAGAAGAAAAAAAAAACTTTATTAAGATAAGAGTTTTATTAGAGGGTTAACGTATGGCTAATCAAATTGCAATAGATTCAAACATGTTATCAATACAAAACAGACTGCGTATTACGTCTGAACGTATGCGTACGTACGCAAACAAGACTGTTGATGAGATTATCGATGCAGAGAAAGCGCAGGGTAATTCGAGAGCTGTACAACTCGAAAAACAACTTGTTTCTGATCCTGAAACATTGATAAAAACTTATCAATTGGATAACCCTGGCAATAAATTTAATATTATTTCTGAAATTCCTGAGAAAAAGAAACCTGAGTTGCTTGAGTATTTGGAAGATGAAGATTTACGCTTGGGCTTGAACTTCTTCTCTCAAGAACAATTATTGAAATTGATGGAAGATGTTGCTTTGATTGAAGAAGTTGTTAATGCTGCATTGGTTTGTTTCCCTCTTGAAAAAATTATGGAAATGATGCCTGATAAAGAACTTAATAACTTCATTGTTAATAAAGATTTAGACGAAAAGTTCTTGAAAAATCATTTGGTTAAAATGGAACCTGAAGTTTTGGCATCTATGATTGAAACTGCAACAGGTGCTCCTGTATTTGAGGAAAAACCTGAAAAGCTTATGGGTATCTTGAATAAAATGGATAAAGATACTTACAAAGAAGCTTTGATTGCAATGAATCCTGATGCTAAACGCTTAATGGTAATGAATATGTATAAACAAGACGACGAAGTTCTTCAACTTTTCCCTGCAGCTTCTTATACAAATATGTTAGCTGATTTGGAAAAAGAAGACATGATGCCTTGTGTTTCGGCTTTCGGTACTGAAACTCTTATCAATATGAATGCAGAATTGCCGCCTGAGTTGATGTCAATTGTATTGACACAAATTGATCCTAAAGATTTTGCAAAAATTCTTGTTAGACAGTATCCTGATTTGTTGACTCATATAGTTGCTTCGTAGCTTCTGTATAATTTTTTAGAAGAAATTCGTGCAGTATTTCCAGTGCCTTTTGTGTAAACAGGTACTTGATTATTTTTCTGTTGTGATGAGGATCTACTTCTATTTTTGCTGTCTGATTTGTGTACTTATTCTTTATTGCAACGAATGCAAGTCCTACGGGTTTATCTTTTTCGGGCGTTGTTGGACCTGCTACGCCTGTTATAGAAATTGCAATATCGCAGTGGGTTCTGTTAAATAGTCCTTCTGCCATCTCTGATGCACATTCTTCGCTAACTGCACCATATTTTTCAATAGTCTGAGGTGATACGTCCAAAAGTTCTATTTTTGCTTCGTTTGCATAAGTAACAAAATTTTCTTTTGTATAAGAAGAACTGCCCGCAATATCTGTCAATCTTGAACTTAAAAGTCCGCCAGTACAAGATTCTGCAGTCGAAAGTTTAATTGAATAATTAAACAAAATACGAGCAATTTTTTGTTCGTATTTTGTGCTTAACTGCTGTTTTAAATATTTAAGATTTTCAATAAATCTTTTCATATAACTAATTTATAGTCTTTTATTATCTTTGTCAAGCTGGGATTATAAAAAAAACTATGTTTCATTGTCATCATCATCTTTAATTCCTTTATCTATTTCAAGAATTTGAGATAATGTTTTTGCATCGCCTTTTAGTTTAAAGTATTCGGCAAATTTTGGAGTTGTTTTTATATTATATGAACGTCCGTTTTTATCTTTGTGTCGTGAAATAAGTCCCATGTCCAAGAGCTCTTTTACGTGTTCATACGCATTTGCACCTCGGATTTCTTTTAGATAAGATTGTCTAATAGGTTCTTTTAGCGCTATGACAGTAAGAGTTTTTAGTGCAGCAGGTTTTAAATCAACGGGACATAATTTTTCTACAATGTCCATGTGTTCGGACTTAACCTGCAAGATATATCCGTTTTCGTCGTCAATTTCCAAAGCACCTTCTCTGGAAGAATAATCCATAATAAGTTCCAGCATTGCTTCTTCAATGCTATCTGTGTCTGTTTCCAATATCTCTGCTATTTCTGCCGTTTGGAGAGCTTTACCTGTGGTAAACAATACGGCTTCAATTCTGGCTTTAAGTTGTTCCATTTGCTTTTACCACATACAAATCCGAATAAAATTCTTCCTGCTCTATATCGCATTTGCCATCTGCTGTTAAATACAAAATTGCAATGTAGGCAGATATTTTGCTCATACCTATTGAAACCAATTCGTTTAATTCAACTTTATCACTTTTGTTGAATATTTTTTCAAGCTTTGCTTGCAACGCCTTTACTGAATTTTCAATAATTTCATCGTGAGCTAAATTAACTATGTCTTCAGTTGTAAGGTTAGCATAAGACTGAACATGTCTTTTTGCTCTTTCCTGCAATTGTTTTAAAGATTGTTTTTTTTCTAATTTTTCATAAAATTCTAACTGTCTAATCAGGTCTTTCAATGTAACTGTACGGTTACGATTGATTTTTACACTGGTTCTTCTTTGTAGAACTTCATTAAATGAAATTACATTATTTTTAGGTGGTTCATAGTTATCAATAATCTCATCATCAGGAATCTCGTATTCGTCTTCAGGCTGTTCATAATCTAATATATCATTACCTTCTAATACATTAGATTTTAGACGTAACAATATTGAAGCAAACAGTAGAGTCTTGCTTGTAGCTCTCAAGTTTTGAGCCTTTATTTCAAATAAATGAGATAAGTATTTATCTGTTACATCAATTATATCTATATTCCAAGGATCTATTTTCCCTGCTTTTGCCATTTGAACAAGAATTTCAATACCTTCTGCCTGATATTTGTTTTGTTTTTCAAAATTATCGTATATAAATGCCTCTGCCATTTTTAGCCTCTCAATACACCTGTAACTTTAGTGATGCCCTTTGCAACTTGTGTTACGCCGACAGTCCTACTAGCTGATTCTATCATATGTGGTCTGTGACTAACTACTATAAATTGCGTATTTTTTGCTTGTTTTTTTATTAAATTTGCTAATTTTTCAACGTTAATACCGTCTAAACTTTGGTCAACTTCATCAAATGCGTAGAATGGTGCAGGTAAATATTTTTGTATTGCAAACACAAATGCAAGTGCCGTAATAGATTTTTCTCCGCCCGACATACTTTCCAAACGCTGACGCTTTTTATCTCTTGGTTGGGCATCGATAGTTAATCCTCCGCTAAATGGTTCTTCAGGATTTTCTAATATGAGATTACCTTCTCCGCCTGCAAGTTCTTGAAATGCTTCTCTAAAATGAATGTTAATATGGTTATAGGTTTTCATAAAAGATTCTGTTTTTAATTGTTCGTAGCCTTTCATTCTTTCAAGAATTTGAGTACGTTCTTTTGAAAGTGTTTCTATTTGTTCTTTCATTTCTGCTTGTCTTGTTGAAACTCTTTCAAAATCATTGATAGCACGCATGTTAACGTCGCCGAGTTCATCCATTTTCTTTTGAAGACGTTGTATTTTTGCATTGATTTCGTCAATAGAAATTGTTGAAGGTTCTATGTTGTTAATATTTACCCCGGTTGCTTCAAGCTCTTGTTTTGCTGTTTCAAGTTGAGGCTCAAGTTCTCGTCTTCTAGCCTTAAATGACTCTACCTGTTCTGCAATTTTTTCTATATCAGATTCTTTTATATGTTTTTGTTTTTCTAAATCAAGAAGTTCCACATTTATTTCATCACGTTTAGCAAGCAGTTCTTTTAATTGACTGTTAATCGTTTCAATATTTGCGTTCAGGTCATCAAGATTTATCTGAATTTTTTTAATTTCTTCTTTTGCCGTTTGTTTATCAGCTTCATATTTTTCATTGTTTTTCTTTATTTTTGTAATATCTTCAAATCTGGAGTTGATAATTGATTCGTCAAACGATATTTGTTGATTAAAACTGATTATGTCGTTATCAGCTCTCATTTTATCGGTTTCCAAAGCTTTTATTGCATCTTCTATGCTTTCTGTTTTTTCTTTTAATGTCTTTAAGGTATCGCTGTCTATTAAAGCTTCTACTTCTTTAATTTGTGCGTCGGTATCAAGCAACATTGTATGAAGTTCAATGTCTTTTGCTTCAAGTTTATCAAGTTTTTGAGAATATTTATCAAGTTTTGGAGCTTCAATTTTTATGAAATTTTTGTTTTCTTCGTATTTTGTTTCATTTTCTTGAGCATTTGTTATAAATTGTTTATATTCTGCTTTTGCTTCACTGAGAGCAGTAATTGTTTCCGAATAATCCGAGCGGACTTTAATCACTTTATTTTCAATAGAATCTTTTTTCTCCATCAATTTTTGTAATGCAGAATTAAGTTCTTCTTGTTTTATATTTAGCTTTTCAAGTTCATCATCATCGTTTCGACTGAATTTAGGACCTGTGCGTTTTGCTTTACCACCTGTTATTGAGCCTGTTTTTTCGTATATTTCGCCTGTTAGAGTTACCATACGATACTTGCCCATTAGCTTTCTTGCAACACTTTCATTTTCAACAACAAGTGTTTCACCTACTGCGTAGAAAAAGGCATCAAGATAGATGTCGTTAAAGTCTATCAAGTTTATTGCAAAATCAATTACCCCTTTTTCTTTCGGCAAATTAAGGCTTGCAGGTGTTTTCTTAATTTTGTTGAGCGGTACGAATGTTGCTCTGCCTGCTCCTGAAGATTTTAATATTTCAATTGCACTTGATGCAACATATTCGTTTTCGACAACAATATGTTCCATTCTTCCGCCAATAGCAGTTTCTAAAGCAAGTGCATATTCTTTATCAACTTTTCCCAATTTAACAATCGGGGCATGAACGCCCTTTATTTTTGCGTTCATTACGTATTCGACCGCATAATTGGAATTTGCCTGATGTACTTCTTTTTGGGCTTGAAGTTTTGATATACTTTTGTACAGTGAGTTAATTTGAAAGTTTATATCCTCAATTTCATTTTTATTCGTTTGAGTTTCATTCATCAGTTTTGTTTGAACAATTTTTAAATCTTCAATTTCCTTTGCAAGATTTTGAATTTCTAACTCACGCTTATCTTTTTCTGTATCAAAATTAGCTTTTAATTTTTCTAGCGTTTCAAGTTCTGTCTTTGCCTTGTTAATACTTTCTTTCAGATTTTTTAAATCACTTTCAAGCGGCAATTTTTCTTGAAGAAGTTTGCTTTCTCTGTCTTTTAATTCGTCTTTTTTATTTCTTAATGCGTTAATTTTTTCTATATATTGGTCTGCGGTTTCGTTTAGTCCTGATATTTCCGCTAAAACAGCCTTTAATTCCTGATTTTTTTCGTTAATATTGTTTTCAATAATTTTTATTTCATCTTGTTTCAAATTGATTTTCAGCTTTGTATTTTCAATATTTTTTCTTTGATTTTCAATACCGTTTTTAGCGTTTTCAATTGATTTTAAGCCGTCTGAAATTTGTTTTTCCGTATAAATTATTGCATTGTTTTTTCTGTCTATTGCACCTTTTAATTCCTCAGCCTGTTTTTTTAATTCAAGCTGTTTGTCTTCTCCTTTTTCTTTTGCTTCTTTCGCAATTTCTTCATATTTTTCTTTAACAAGTTTAAGTTTTTCTGATGTATCAGTAAGCTCAAGTTCAGCTTCTTTTTTCTTTTTGCCGAATTCTAAAATATTTTCGTGAGCTTTTTCAAGATTACGACGGATATCAAAGTATCGAACAGCGTTAACTTGGCTTTCGTAATTGCTTTTTTCTTCTCTGTATTTTTGATATTTTAGGGCAACTTCTCTTTCTTCTTGAAGTTGTTGCAGTCTTCCTTCAACTTCAGTCAAAATAAAGTTTGTTTTTTCGACTCTGCTTTCGACAGTATCAAGTTCTTTCTTTGCTTGGTCTATACGTCTATCAAAATCTGCTACGCCTGCTATTTCATCGATAATCTGTCTTCTTTCGGGTGGTGTGCAGTTTGTTATGCTCATTACATCCAGCTGCATTATGACATTATAGCTGTTTGGGGTTATGTTATATTTTTCAAGCAGTGAGTGTATGTCCGTTAATGTGGATACACTGTCGTTTAGGTAGTATGTACTTAAGTAAGTGCCGTTGGAAGCTTTTTTTATGCGCCTAGCAACGCTAAAATCAGGATCGTTTTCAAGTCCTGAGAATGTAACTTTTACCGTTGCTTCGTTCTTATTGGTGTGGGTAGAGATTAAATGAGCAACTCTTTCTGCACGCAAAGTGCGGGCTGTTGCCAGTCCCAGTGCAAACAGAATACTGTCAATAATATTGCTTTTACCCGAACCGTTTGGACCTGCAATTGTTGTAAATCCATCCGAAAAGGGTATCTCAATTTTTCGAGCAATTGATTTAAAATTATCAATTTCGAGTTGCTTTATGTACATATTCCTACCCAAGTATACTTTATACCATTAGACAATATTATTTATTACATGTCAAATGGTTAAGATTTTTTCATCATTTTAGACAGCACTTCATCAAATTTAATTATCGGTTCTAATCTGTATCCGCAACCGTCAGAGAGTGAGCCGCCCATCATGAATAATTCTTCCTGCGGATATCGGCGACATATACCGGGACGGTTTTTGTGAATTTTGCATTTTTTTGTGACTGTATCTTGCATTTGGCATGAAAAAATCAGTCCTGTTTCGTCTTTGCCCACAACTTTTAAATAAGTATAAAATCTGTGGAGATACTGCAATTTATGAAAAAGTTTTTCGTCTTTTATTACGTTTTTACCATGTTTTACATATATGTGTTGACAACATTCTCCACAGCACTTACATTCGCCTACTCTGTAATAGTGTCTTCCAAGTATTTTGGTATAAATAAAACGCTTTAATATTTTATAATAATGATATGTTTTTATAATGAGTGTTGTATACATATACCTAATCTTCTTTTTGCTTCATTGTATTCGTGTGTTCCGCCATGGGCAAGAACAAGTACTCTGGCAAAGTACTGTGAGGCTTCTTCATATTTTTTTTCGTTTTCTTCTAATTTTACGCCTTGGCGCATGCAACTTTCTATTACCGCTTTGTCGGGATTTAAGTATTGCTCAATTTTTACAATCAAATCCATGTAATTTAGTTGCTCTGCGGGCTCAAGAATTACGTAGTTTTTAAACTCATTGAGCGCTTCAAAATATCGACATTCCGCAAAGGCATTTTTGGCTTTATCCAAATGGTTTGTTACAAGATAAGGATTTGCATTCAAAACGGGTTTAATTTTGTGACATCTTGTAACTACTTTTTCGTATTCTTCGGCATTTTGTGATACATATTTTTGATATCTTGTGTAGTAGCAGTATGCGTAGTCGTATTTCTGCAATATATCGTATGATATAGCTAAATTATTGATAATTTTCGGATAGTGCGGATCAAGATACAGAGCATTTGTCCAGTGTTTTATGGATTCTTCGTAATTTTTGTCCGCATAATACAGAGAACCTAAATTAAGATGTATTTTTGAAAATATAGGACAATAACCTGCTGCCCTTGTGTAGCATTTTAGTGCGGATAAATTATCTCCGTACGCTTGATATTGCACACCTAATTTCAGGTAATCGTTTCCAAGTTTTTTATTTCTGTCAATTTTCTTTTTTATTGATAAATATTTTTCATTTGTTTTGTCTTGCGCAAATCTTAAATATCTTTCATAGTATATGAAGGCTTCCGTATGAAAATTTTTTATTGTGTAAGCCACAGCTAAATTCAAATTGGATGTTGGTTCTTCAGGCATTGGTATCAATGATGCAAGCCAGTATGAAATTGCTTTTTCAAGCTTATTTTTTTTGTAGTAGTAATTGCCTAAATTTATGAATGCATTTGAATTCATAGGATCAACTTCAATTGCTTTTTCCCAGTATTCAAGTGCTGTTTCCTGCTTTCCCATTTTTTCAAAGCAAGTTCCCATTTTGACATAAAGGTCGGAATCTGTCGAATACAACAGCATGTCAGAATATATTTTCAGAGCTTGCTCATATTTTTGCTCATTAAAAAGATTTTGAGCAACTGCAGCTAAATCACTCTCTGTATCATTATTTGTTATGATTATATGATTGCTAGTATCAATTTTTGACATATATATAAATTATATTTTATAATGTGTCAAATTCAATATCTTTTACAAAATCTTCATTTGCCATTAAATCGTCAGCAAGTTCTTTTGTATTGTCAACAAGAAAAGGATCACTTACCCCTTGTGCAAACAAACTTTCAACTCTGTCAATATACGACTTATCGTCCATTCCTGCAAGTGATAATTTAGTAAATTCCTGTATATCTTGAACTCGTTGATATAAGTAGTAAGCGTCATTTGATATTGAACTTATATCAACAAAATTATATTGTGCATCTTTTACGTATGGGTTGGAATTAGATATCGGGTTTGTAACAACGTTTCCGACACTGCCTTGCCCTGTAAGCCTTGCATTTACTAATTCATTATTATCATTGTTAATCCCGTTAAGCATGTTATCTATCTCCCATTACACCAATATTATCCATGTTTTTGACATGTTTGTTATCAACTGATTAGTGTATTGTTTTTCTTTATTTCCTTACAACTAAATTATCGTATATTTTAAGAAAAAAATTGTCGTGTATATGTATGATATTCACATATAGTAATATCATATTGATTATTATAATTATTTTTTATAAATTATAAATATATAGAAAGAAGGTTATATTATGCTTGATATTAAAATGATTAGGGAAAATCCCGAAAAAGTTAATGAATTACTTAAAAGACGTAATCCTGAATTATCAATAGATGCAATTTTGAAAGTTGATGAAGAAAGACGACAAATACAAACAAAAGCCGACGAATTGAGAGCAAAAAGAAAAAATGAATCTCAAAAAATTGGTATGATGAAAAAAAATGGTGAAAATACGGACGCTATTCAGGAAGAAGTTCGTGTTTTAGGTGATGAAATTCAGGCTTTGGAAGAAAAACAACTTGAACTTGATGAAAAACAACGTGATATGTTGTTAAGAACTCCTAATATTCCTGATGAAACTACTCCAATAGGGGCATCTGATGCAGAAAACGTAGAAGTTTCAAAATGGGGCGAACCTACAAAATTTAACT
>CAJOPF010000036.1 GCA_905236205.1 Candidatus Gastranaerophilales bacterium | reverse complement strand
TTTTACCGAATGTGCAACAGCACAGAAGGGAAAACACGAAATTGCCGTTACACGCGAGTGAGCAAGAAACCCCGTCATCGGCTTTTCAGTTGCGATATAAAAGTAAAAATAAAGGGGTGAGAACCACAAGACGATAGTCTTGTCAAGGTTCGAGCGCGAACGAGCCGATGTGAAAAATATATAAAATTATTTCGCTATATATCTTTTATTTCACCATTTTTATCAAAATGAATTCTTTTTAAAACTTTAGTAAATTCAAAATCTCCAAAGTTTTTGATTTTTTTTGTAACCTTTGTTGTTTCTTCGTACAAGACAATCTTACCGTTTCTGTATAAAGTCGTTGCAGTAATATCGCCTACCTGCTCAACATTCATGCTATAAGTATCATAGCCATATTCATCAACTCTCAAATCTCTCATCTTCATTTTCCCAAAACCTATTTACAAAACAATTTTACTACATTTGTAATATCTTTGCAACAAGAGTTGTTTTTTCTTTACATATCTCAACACTTAATCTTCTGCAAACAGTTTAAAAGCATTATAAGAACTTCTCACCAACGGTGCTATTTGATACTTATCAAATCCTGCTTGATGCGCGAGTTCTTTTAAATGTTCAAATTCATCCTCCGTATAATACTTATCGACTTCCAAATGTTGTTTTGAAGGTTGAATATATTGTCCGACGGTGAGAATATCACAGCCCGCAGAGCGCAAATCCGCAAAGGTTTGTTTAATTTCATCTTCAGTTTCACCTAAGCCGACCATTACTCCTGATTTTGTCGGTATTTTAGAATTTTCTTTTATATATTTTAGTACCTCTAAAGAACGTCTGTAATTACCCTGCGGACGTGCAGTTTTGAACAGATTTTCAACCGTTTCAATATTATGATTAAAAACATCAGGCTTTGCCTTAATAATTACGTCTAAAGAATTTTTATCACATTTAAAATCGGGAGTAAGAATTTCTATTCTTGTTTCAGGAGTCAATTTTCTTATTTCGTAAATAGTTTTTGCAAAATGTTCAGCTCCTCCGTCAGGTAAATCATCACGAGTTACGGAAGTTATTACAGAATATTTTAAACCTAATTCTTTAACGGCTTTTGCTATATTCTTAGGTTCTTCCTCATTTAATGGTTTTGGTTTCTCACAGGAAATATTACAATAACGGCAATTTCTTGTGCAAACATTACCCATAATTAAAAAAGTTGCTGTATTTTTCTGATAACATTCATTTTTATTCGGACAGCGCGCACTCTCACAAACAGTATTTAAACAATTGTGTTTAAGAATTGTTCTTACGTTTTTTGTTTTTTCAGTGTCTATAATCTGCCTCTTTAAATAATCAGGAAGTCTTTTCATAACATCATTATGCTTTCATAAACCCCCTCTGAATATGTCGGGTGAGCAAAGCAAACTTTTTTAAGTTCTTCAGTACTTATTTCATTTTGCATAGCAATAGCAAATTGATGAATCAAAGCTGATGCTTCTTTAGAAATTATATGGGCACCGATTATTTTATTTTCGTAAGTTAATACCTTTATAAAGCCTTCAATTTCATTATCACAATGAGCTTTGCCCAACATTCTTACAGGGAAAACCGATTTTTGATAACTTCCAAGAGGCAAATCTTGTTCATTTGCACCAATCCAAGCTATTTCAGGTGTTCCGTATATAACACTCGGTACAAAAACATTATCAAAACGAATGCCTGAAACTAAAGCTCTTGCTTGATACATAGCAAAATTTGCAAGCATTAACTGACCGCAAGCATCACCAATTACTGTTACTTTACCGTTTAATTGAGGCTTTATAGAATTTCTTCCTATTGCTACAAGAACAAAATCAGGATTTAAAACATCTCCGTCAGATAATGTTACTTGTTTATTTTTAATTTTACTTATTGTTGTCGATGTTTTTAAGTTAATTTTTCTTGTTTTAAATAACCTTTCAATATACTTTGATACTTCTTCATCAGCTATTGATAAAGGTCTTGAAGCAGCTTCAACAACCGTAACCTCGCAGTCAGTATCTTTGAAAATTCTCGCCCATTCAATACCTTCTGCGCCTGCTCCGACAATTAAAACCTTTTGCGGTTTTTGTTTTAAATCAAATAAATCGTCCGAATTTAAAATAAATTCGTGATCAAACGGATAATCTTTTAACGCCTTTGGTTCAGATCCTGTCGCAACAATAATTTTTTCACAAGAATAAGTTTCTCCGTCGGCTTCAATAGTTTTATCAGCGGTAACATGAGCTTCTTTTTCAACAATTTTCACACCTTTTGTTTGCAAAGTTTTTACAAGACCATTTCTTAAAGTTTCAACAACTTTGTTTTTGTGTTCCATAACTTTAGCAAAATCAAATTGAATATCATTAGCCAAAACACCTATATTTTCGGTATTTTTAATTTCATAATACAAATCAGCGGAATGCATAATCGTTTTTGTTGGAATACAGCCTTTGTTCAAACAAACTCCGCCAATGCTATCTCTTTCAAATAAAACAACAGACTTTCCGTTACCTGCTGCAATTAACGCTGTTGTAAAACCGGCAGGACCTGCACCTATAATTCCGTAATCATAAAAATTTTCCATATCTTCTCCTATCTTGTATAAACTCTTGCCAGACGGGCTTTTAAATGACATAAAATTTCATAATGAATGGTATTCATCACTTCTGCCCAGTAATCAACAGGTAAACTTTCATCCAAAAGAGTAATCGTATCACCTGTTTTTGCATCAATTCCCGTAATATCAAACATCATTTGATCCATTGCAACATTACCAACTTGCTTTATTTTTTGTCCGTTTAATTTACCGTAAAATTTGTTTGAAATAGAACGCGGAATACCGTCAGCATAACCTAAAGGCACTGTTGCAATTTTAGTGGGTTTATCAGCAACAAAAGTATGTCCGTAGCTTACACCTTCTCCTGCTTCAATTTCGTGAATATGAATTATCCTTGATTTTACGGACATCGCTTGTTTTAATTCCACTTTTTGCGAATTTGGTATTAAATCAGGATAAAGTCCGTACAAACCAATACCGCCTCTAACCATATTGGAAGTACATTTAAAGACGTTACTTGAAATTATACCGGCAGTATTTAAAATATGCAGCAAAAGACCTTTTGTATCAATTTGAGAAATGATATTTTCCCAAATTTCAAGCTGTTTTTTTGTTTTTTCATAATCTTCAGCGTTTGCCAAATGTGAAAAAATCCCTCTTAAATCCATAAATTCGCAGTTTTGAACTTGTTTTATATAACTTACAGCATCTTTAGGAGACACACCAATTCTATTCATGCCCGTATCAATTTTTATATGAGTCTTAATCGGAACACCCGTCCTTTCGTAAGCTTTCTTGCAAAATTCAATATGTTCCTGAGTAAAACTGGTTATCGTAATATCATTTTCAATAGCAAGAGATAAAGACCAAAAAGGTACGGCACCCAAAACCAAAATTTCCGCATCTATACCGTTTTCTCTTAAATTTAAAGCTTCGTCAACAGAAGCCACTCCAAACATGTCAACACCACCCGCAAGAAGCGTTGGAGCCAACATTGCAGCGCCATGACCGTAAGCATCAGCTTTGACAACCGCCAAAAATTTCATATCTTCAGGAATACAGCTTTTTAAAGCCTTGATATTATTCAACACATTATCAACGTTAACTTCAACCCATGAATCTCTATGCGCATTTATGTTTGATACTCTTGAAATTTTCATTACACATCAAGTATAGTTTAATCGTTATCCACTTTCAAGTATTTAACAAAATGAGCGCAAAATGCAGGAAGAAGACCTGCTATAAACAATATTTGCAAAACTCCGTATTTTTGAGCCAAAAAGCCCATTCCGCTTAATAAGACACCTACAATGCCCCAGCAAAAACCGTTTAAAAAACCGCCTATAATACTCTTATATTGAGGTAATTCTTTTTGTGCAAGCACCATTGTTATCGGAGTTGCAAGCATTAAAACAAATGCCATAAGTATGAAATCTGCTAAAGCAATTAAAGGTATAATCCTATATGTAAAGACAAAAACAGTCATTAAAACAGGCATTGAAAGCATTGAAACATATATTACATTTCTTGTACCAAGCCATTTTTCAAATTTAGGACTTACAAGCGAACCTATTCCTCCTGCAAGCATAAATGCAAAAAGCACAGCACCAATATAAAATGCGTTGTGTCCGTAATCCTTCCACAAGAAAGGCAGCAAAATCGCACAACTGCTTGAAATAACAGCTTTCATTATTGCGATTAGTATAAGAATTATTATTTGCTTATTAGACAAAATAGCTTTAAAAACTTCTAAAATATTCTTCTTTTCAGGTTTTTTATCCGTATTTGAAATTTTAGGCACGCATGTAAACATAAACAAGGCTAAAATTATTCCGGGAATAGCAGTAAGAGACATTTTTGCAAGTCCAAAATAATGAGTAACGCTTGCAGAAATCATAGGACCGAAAGCATAACCAATAGAACCCATACTTAAAAAGATTCCCATATTTTTCGTAAAATCTTCTTTTGTAAACCTTATGACAAAACCTATGCCTTGCGGATGAAAAACACTTACACCAAGACTTCCAAGTATAATAAACAAACCTAGCAGCCAAACATTATCAGCAATTGCAGAA
The DNA here is from genome assembly GCA_905236205.1 of Candidatus Gastranaerophilales bacterium. Classification (GTDB taxonomy): domain Bacteria; phylum Cyanobacteriota; class Vampirovibrionia; order Gastranaerophilales; family Gastranaerophilaceae; genus UBA6984. Next base: position 1,430 of record CAJOPF010000036.1, on the reverse strand, counting down.
AGCGGGAAAAATACTGCACTGAACAACAATCCCCAAAAGATAAAACCTCTTTTAAAAATACTATCTGCAAAAAAACCAAAAATCGGCTGTAAAAGTTGTGAAAACAATTGAGAAATACTCATCAATAAAGCCGCAACGCCCATAGATATACCAATTTTTACGGCAATAAAAGGCATTATAGGATTTAAAAAACCTGAATATATATCCGTAGAAAAATGAGCGGCTGATAACCAAACTATAATTTTATTTTGACTTTTATTTTCCATATTAACATTTTAAATCAAATTAAAATCAAATTATATTTTAATGTAAATATTTGTAAAAAGCAGTTAAAATTTAGTCAATTTTTATTTTCAGGACGCTTTATCATGTCGTAAGGTTGGTATAAATAGTATAGGAGAAATAAATGTTTACAGGTATTGAATATTACGGCACAGTTTATGGTAATCGTCCTTATAGAAGAGAAATGGGTGAAACACCTGAAGATATGGCAAGAGCCGTAAAATACCAAGAAGCTCAAGAAGCTGCAGCACAAAGAGACAGTTACAGACCTCGTGAAATGGGTGAAAGACCTGAAGATGTGCCATCAAGAGCTCAACAAGCAGAATATGCAAGACGTGCAGATGCACAATCAGGATATGGTTCATATAATTCGTACGAAAGAGATTCATACTCTACAAGACCTCGTGAAATGGGTGAAAGACCTGAAGATGTAGCAAGAGGACCTCAACGTCCAAGAAGATATGACGAAATGACAGAACAAGAACGCAGACTTGATATGTACGCTTAGAAGCAATATTAGTTAAATATTTAAAACAAATCCGCCGATTTTGATTTTACAAAATCGGCGGTTGTTTGTATGCGATATTAACGCATACTCAACGAGTTATCTTCTCAGGCTAAATACAAGTATCATCACTTGTTGCCATAGTAAACAGGGATACCAAAGCAGATATACCAACAAGGGTATACACTATTCTTGCCCAAATTGTCATATCTCCAAACAATTTGGCAACCAAATCGAGGTTAAATATACCTACAAAACCCCAATTTAAAGCACCAATGATTACGAGAAGATAACTGATTAGTTTAACATACTTTTTCATAAATTCACCTTTCTTATAAAAATACCCACATCCTATTATTTATCGAAACTCAAGACAAATAATTCTCCAAAATAGTAATATTTATGTAAAAAAGGATTAAGACAAAAGCGTAAAATACAATTGAAAAAGTAAAAATAATTTGTTATAATGATATTACATACCAAAAACCATGGGGACGTACAGGATTTTGACAGGACGTTTGATGGGAATAGGTTGCGAGTCCGAGAGCTGTTCTCGGTTATCAACGAGCAAACAAATTAAGTGCTAACAACAATGTTGTAGTAGCTGACTTCTCTAGAGCAAGAGCTCTAGCTGCGTAGATTA
>CAJOPF010000035.1 GCA_905236205.1 Candidatus Gastranaerophilales bacterium | reverse complement strand
CAGGCAGACACTCTAACCAAACTGAGCTACAACCCCACTTATTCAATTCGTAAAACAATTATAATTGAACAGAAAAAAAAATGCAATATCTTTTTTAAAATTCCATTTCCTTTACAGTAAGGTTATCTATTTCTTTTAATTTATTTTCTAATTCCAACGCTTTTGCTCGGTTCGGAACATCCACCAATATCAAACCTTTATAAGAACATTCTTCTTCTTTATAATCATTCAAACCTAATCTTGTTTTGATATCACAACCAAATTCCGTCAATACATTCTGAACTTTTTTCGCAACTTCTTTCCTGTTTTCAACACCTATGCCAATAATTGTTGTCATTATTTTTCCTTTCTTTTTCTAAAACTTATCATAAACGCAAAAAAATACCAACAGTTGACTGTTGGTATTTTTTTATTATTTTTTACAAATTACATATATTTTTTTTGATAGTTATGCATTACAGCACTTACCAACAATTCATAAGATGCTTTACTTTCAATACCTGGGAATTCTTTACGCAATTGAGCTCTTACCATTGATTCAAGCTTTGATGAACTTGATTTTACAGGGCTTGTTGATGTAAGCATACTCATATAATCAGCACTTGTCTTATCTTGACCTTGAACATAATTCAATAATTGTGCTCTTTGATTTTCTTGTTGTAATTGTTGTTGTTTTAAATTTCTTTGCATTTTGGGAACCTACCTTTATCTACCTATACTGTTGTTTTTGTTTCTTATGTCTATATAAAGCTGCCTGAAAATAAAAATTTACCGATTTTGAGCTTTTGTTTACATAACTTTACAATAAACATCTGTAACACAACAATATTAGCATTTTTTGTTTTAAAATTAGTACTGAATTTTTGAAAAATCACACAAATGTTCGAATTTTTCTTTCAAAATTGTCAGCATTGATAACCTGTTGTTTTTTACTGCTATATCTTCATCTAAGACTAACACATTATCAAAAAACATTGTTATCGCTGGCACTAAAGACTTTAATTCATCCAGATACAAGTTATAATCTGATGTTTCAGAAACTTTATTTACAGCGTCAAAAAGCATGCCTTCAGACTCATGCTTAAACAAATCTTGTTTTATTTGTTCATGAACAGGTTGTTTCAATATTCTTATTATTCTGTTTGCGCTTTCGGATAGTTCTGTTGAATTCATTTCAGATACCGCTTTTACCCTTGAAACATAGTCTGACAAATCTGACAGAGGATTTTTTGATGTACATGCTTCAAGAATATCCTTTTTGTATTCGTCGTTCAAGAAAATTATCAAACGTTGTGTAAAAAATTCTTGTACTTCATGTATACAGTCTTTTTTTACAGGTAAAAGTTCCAACGTTTTTTCAATCAATTTATTTAAATCCAGTTTCAAATTATTTGAAATAATTGTTTTTATAATACCCAATGCAGCACGTCTTACGCCTAAAGGGTCAGAAGAACCTGTCGGTTTTCTTCCGTCTGCAAATACTGCACAGACTGTATCAATTTTATCGGCAATACCCACAACTTGTCCTTCTATGGTTTTTGCAAGCTCACTGTCTGCATTTAGCGGAAAATAGTGTTCTTTTATACCATCAACAACAGCTTTATCTTCGCCTGAAATTCTTGCGTAATCAGAACCTATGTATCCTTGCAGTTCGGTAAACTCAAATACCAAACTTGTACACAAATCAGCTTTGCATAATTGAGCTGTTCGTATTATTGTATCAGATTCCTGAGCTAATTCTTTTGAAATCACTTTTGATAATTCTATTATACGTTGAGTTTTATCATAAATTGTACCCATGCCCTTTTGGAACGTCATACCTTTCAGACCTTCAACGTAGTCTGCCAAAGGTTTTTTGGTATCTTCTTTAAAGAAGAACACTGCATCATCAAGTCTTGCTTTTATTACACGCAAATTTCCCGCTTTTATATTTTCAAATTCATTACCGATATAATTTGTAATTGTAATAAATTTATTTGTTAATTTACCGTCTTTGTAAAGTGCGAAATATCTTTGATGAACAGCCATAACCGTAACGGTAACTTCTTCCGGAATAGTTAAAAATTCCTCATCAAATTCACAAGTTACGGCAACAGGCCATTCGCATAATTGTGTTACTTCTTCCAATAAATCTTCGCTGTAACGTGGAGTTGCACCCGCTTTATCAGCTTCAGCTTTTGCCTGACGTACAATTTCAGCTTTTCTTTCCTCTTGGTTTACTAAAACATTAACACTTTTAAGTTTTTCCACATATTCATCAGGATGGTTAATTTCAACTGTATTTGGATTAGCAAATCTGTGTCCTCTTGAAACTTTACCTGATTTTACATTTATAATTTGCAAAGGAACTTCTTTGTCGTCCATAATTGAAACAATCCAGCGAATTGGACGTTGGAATTTTTCATCAAAATTATCCCAGCGCATAAAGTGAGAACCTTGCATTTTTAAAATCAAAGAAGGAATATTCTCTTGAAGAACCAAACAAGTTTCTTTTCCTTTTATTTCCACTTTTGCATGTAAATAGTTATCTTCCAAATAAGCATCTTCAAGATTGATACCGTTTTTCTTTAAAAATCCTTCCCCAGCCTTTGTTAAATTGCCGTTTTCATCATAAGCGACATTTTTTATCGGACCTCTCAAGACCTTTGTTTCATCATCTTGTTTTTCTGCCAAATCACTTATAATAACCGCCAAACGTCTTGGAGTTGCAAGAACATTTATATCAGAATATTTTATATTATTTTCCTTCAAAAATTTTGAAAAGCCGTTTTTTAATTGTTCTATTGCAGGAGCAATAAATTTATACGGTAATTCTTCACAACCTATCTCTAATAAATATTTACTCATTTTTATACCTCTGTCTTTTCGTCATTTTTACTAAATTGCATTTCATAAAGATGTTTATATTCACCATTTTCTATTTTAATTAACTCATCATGTGTACCCAGTTCAACGAGTTCACCCTCATTTATAACGGCAATTCTGTCGGCATTTTTAATTGTAGTAAAGCGATGTGCAATCAATAATACTGTTTTATCCTGTATTAAATTATCCAAAGCTTTTTGAACAATAGCTTCCGATTCATTATCCAAAGCCGAAGTAGCTTCATCAAGAATAATTATAGGAGCATTTTTAATCATAGCTCTTGCAATAGCAACACGCTGTCTTTGACCGCCTGATAAAGTTACCCCGCGCTCTGTCAAATGAGTATCAATTCCGTTTGGCAACTCTGCTATCATATCCTGCAAATGAGCTGAATTTACAGCATTCATCAATTCTTCTTCCGTTGCATTCGGATTACCAAGCATAATATTTTCTCTTATAGTTCCTGAGAACAGGAAATTATCCTGAAATACCATTGCAATATTATTGCGCAAGTCAACCAAATCAATATCTCTTACATCAGTATCATCAAATTTTATATATCCTGATTTTAAATCATAAAATCTTGGAACCAGAGATGCAATCGTTGATTTACCACCGCCTGAATTACCGACTATTGCAAGAGTTTCGCCTTTTTTAATATCTAAATTGATATCCTTCAATACAGGTATATCTTTTTTATACTCAAAATTCACATGTTCAAAGTGCAAACCTTCATTAAAATTAGGGAATTTGACTGCTTGTTCATTATTAATAATTTTGGGTTCATAATCAGCAAGTTCAAATACACGACCTAACGCAACAAAATAGTCTTGTAATTGCTGTAATGCACGACCTAAAGTTTTAACAGGTTTATACAACAACAGTAATGAAGTTACAAAAGATGCAAATCCACCTGCCGTCATTTTACCTGTATAAATTAAATTTGTTCCAAATGCAAGTACAATTGCAATTCCAACGGATGCTATAGTATACATTAAAGGACTCATCCAGCCTGCACGTTTGGTTAATGCTATATTAACTCTGAAACCTTCATTAAGTTTATCGTTAAAAATTTGATATTGTCTTTCTTGCAGGTTGTATGAAGATACAATTTTATTTCCTGTGTAAGTTTCATTTAGATTTGTTGTTATATCGCCGGTGATTACGACATTTTTATTAGAAGTTTTCTTAATCCAATTTCTTACCAAAAGTATAGGTAAAAATGCAACTAGTAAAACAGCAACTCCAACAAGCGCCAATCTCCAAGCACAGTATAACATTACAAATATAAGTCCGACAGCGCCAAAGAAACTGGTTAAAACATCTTTAACCTTATCTATAATACCTTTTGATGCATTATCAGGATCTTGGACAAAACGAGAAATAATTATGCCTGACGGATTATCATCAAAAAATTGAGAATCCATAAATACAAGTTTTTTAAATAATTTAGACTTTATAGCAATTGTTATCTTTTGACTTGTCCAATCTGTAAGATAATTATTCAAATAATTAAGCACACCCTGTAATGCCGCAAATAAAACTACAGCATAAGGAATACAATAAGCCATTGTTTGCCAAGTTATGGTCAAACCCATAAAAATCAAATCTTGTTTGCCTATAACATAATCCATGTAAGGTTTCAGGGCAAATGCCATAAAACCATCCAACAAGCCTATTGGTGTTGCAATAAGAAAACCCAGTAAAACTCTGCCCAAAACCGGTTTTACATAAGGGTATAATCTTTTTAATAACCAGCCGTATCTATACGAATTTCTTGCCGTAGTTGTTTTTAATTCCATAATATACACAGTATATTATAAATAAAAATATTAAACAAGAAACTTACTTTTTGTTTTTTCTGATTATAATTTCGTTTTCGTTTACGATAAATTCAACCTTATCATTAGCAGGATTTATATTTAAAAATTCCAATGTTGCTTTTGGAATAATTATTCCCCAACTACTACCTATTTGTGTAAGTTTTTTGAGCATTATTATAACCTCTTTATAATATAATTATAACATTTTAACAAATTAAGCTTGACAAGTCATTATAAGCAAATTATAATTTGGTTATAATGAGAAATAACATGGACCTAGAATATTATCTAATAGAAGAACAAAACTATATTTTGGCAATAAATGAAATCTGCAAAAAAATTGATTATTATTTAACAGATAATTTTTATGAAATTTTAAATGGCAAAAGCAATAAAAAGCTTCTTGAAAAAGTCATAGCACTAAATACTGCTGTTCAACTGCTAACCTACTGCATGAGGCTAAGAAGAACAGAGTATTATAAAGAAATAGATAAAAATTTTACAGATAATTTTACTTATGAAGAAATGATTTTTGATTTAATTTAAAACCTTTACTTCAATAGTCTGTCTATACAAGCTTTTTGTGAAGTTACCCATTCTCTATAACTTACACGTTTTACAGTATAGCCTGAACGTTCCAAAATTGCCTGTTTGCGCATATTTTTGATTTTTTCTTGAGGTTCATCCTCAACTCCGTCAACCTCAACAATCGTTTTATCAAAAATCAAATCCGCACTCAAATTTGCGATATTAGCACCCGCAACAACATCTTTGCCTATTTCTCGTAATGTATCTGCGATTTCTCTTTCCAATTCATTTTTGTAGATATTTTCATCAATATCCTTGTTTAAAATTGCATTTTGACGATCTGTATATTCTCTTAAAAATGCCATATAGTTTCGGAAATGTCCGCTTGGCAGATTAGATATATCGTGAGAAATAAAGTTTATCATTTTATTTTTTGCACGTGTTATTGCAACATTAAACAGGTTCGGTTTTTGCAGGAAGGTAAGACTTTGCGAATGGCTGTTATCTGCAAACGCCCACGATATAAGCATTATATCTCTTTCATCACCTTGGAAGGTGTGTGCAGTACCTATTTCTACCTGATGCTTTTTAAGCATATAATCAGAAAGAACTTTTGAAACAGATATTTTCAATTGGTCAACCTGAGCTCTAAATGGAGAAATAATACCTATGGTAACAGGTTTTTTAGGGTTTTGTCTTTCGTCTTCCACAATTAGTTCGTGCAAAACCTTGGCAACAGCCTCTATTTCAGGCAAGTTTCTTGTTATATTTCCGTCGATTTTGCCGTCAGGAACCTGAACCAATTCCAGAACTTTATCACCGACTTTATCTTTGCGCATTATTCTTATTCGTCCGCCATAAAATTCTTTGTTAGAAAAATCAATAATAGGCGGTAAACTTCTGAAATGTTCATCCAGCATTATTGAATTCATTGAATAGTAATCCGAAACATCAAACATGGAATTTGTTCTAAAACGCCACATCAATTGGTATTTGTCAGGTATTCCATATTGATTCATAAATGACTGCTCTTTTGCTTTTTCAAGGAACGACAAGTGCGGTAATTGTTTATCATCACCGACAATTACAGCTTTCTTTGCCCTGAAAATAACAGGAAAACAACTTGCAATATCACATTGAGAGGCTTCGTCAATAATTGCAACATCAAACATTCCGGGTTTCAACGGAATTGAACTTGAAATTGCATAAGTAGTTGTACACCAACAAGGAAAAGCGTCTAAAAGAGGCTTAAAATCTTCTGTTTCAAGAATTTCATTTTGTCGTCTTAAACTTTTTTCCACAAGTGAACGAGCGTGAATTTTTAATCTGTTCTTTTTCACGCTGTCCTTTAGTATTCCTATTAAAGATTGTCTGCGTTTATTTTTAAGTATGTTTGAAGCTATTGTTTTTTGTTTTTTCTTCATTTGAGAGATTTGTTCCAGCATCAAATGCAGATTACCCGTTTTTTGTATTTGAGTTTCTGTGTTATGCAGTTCGTAATCTAACTTGGCAAACTCAAGCTCTGACTTTATTTCATCAATAACTTCTCGATTTATCTTAATATCTTTAAGTTTAAACATCTTTTTTAACTGATTTTTTACATTATGATTTGAGATATTTGCTATAAAGCCTGTTTTTTCAAGATTTTTTTCGGCATTTTCAATAATATTTTCCAATTGCTCAATATCATCTTTTGATAAAATTTCTTTTATCAATTCATTATTTTCATAAGATTTTGAAGTCAGCCTGATTTCTTCACTTATATCGTGCCATTTTTTCTCAAGATTTATGATTTTATCGCATTTGTTTTGTAATTCATAAATTTTGTCCAAATGGTCTTTCATATCCTGAACATCAGCTGTCAGATAATCTTCCGCTCCGTCATCAATATCAACTTTACCGTTTACCAAATCTTTTAACTGTTCGTTAAGTTGTCTTTGGTAATTAAGCCGTCCTGCCCTAAGAGCTAAAAATGGTGCACCTAAATCGTTTAAGCGTTCTGCAACAACATCAACAGCCTTATCCATTTTAGATGCAATAAGAACGGTCTTACCGTTAGCAATCAAATGTGCTGCAAGGTTTACTATCGTTTGAGATTTACCTGTTCCGGGAGGACCTTGAACAGCTATAAACTTTTCGGTTTCAACCGCTTTTAAAACTTTTTCCTGAGTTTCACTCAAAGAGAGCGGAGTTATCGGATAAAAAATTTCTGATTCATCAACTTCAGGAATAATTCTGGATTTTTCTTTTGATTGAATAAATTCGTCATTGATAACGGAAAGCGCAGTTTCTCTATACATTCCGCTTGGTTTTTCGGCAATTTGCGTCAATTCGTGCAAAACACCTGCCGTTACAGGCGGACGTTTAGTAAGAATTATTGCACATTGTTTTGTAACACTTACGTGTTCAACCTTTTTTGCGGTTTCTTTTGCTTTTCTTTCTTCCTGTTCTTCCTGCTCTATCAATTCATCAATAGTTTCCGCATTGATTTTTTCTTCATAAAACTCTTTTGAAACATTGTCTTCTGTTTCGTTATTATCATCATTCAAAGAAATTTCTATATCAGGAATAATAGATTTTAATGTTGTCAGGAAAATATCCATTTTTTCTTGGGTAATAGGCAATTCGGGAACAACATCCAAAATTCCTTCCAACATTAAATCTATTTCGTCTTCATCTTCTCTTTTTTCCATTAAAGCTGTCAAGGCTGCGGTATTTAAAGATAAGACATCATCCAAAGGAACACAATTGATGTTAATACCATTAGCTTCCAAACGACAAGGAACGTACAACAGAGGGGTTAAAAATTCGTTTTGCCGTCTTGTTTTTGAATTTTTACCGACTAAAAACAAATACCCATATATTAAATATTTATCTTTTGTATTATTTTCACTCAAAATCATCATATTTCTGAGATTTGAGTCATCACCGCTTAATCGTAAAAACTCCTCTCCTTTTGTAAAAAGAGTTTCTTCTTGCTTCAAGAAAATCCATTTATTATCTTTATCGCCTTTCAAATTTCTGAAAGTAGCACTTTTAACCTCTTCCCGAACACAGTCGTGAAGATATTGACTTAATTTTTTAACAAAACTGTTATTAAATGCCGAGTTTAACGCTCTTGTTGCTTCATGTAATTCTTGTAACATAACTATATCCTTATTTGCCTATCATCCTATTTTACGCTAGAATTGCGTTATGGGCATCATTAGTTTATATGAAAAAACAGAAAATTTATTTTTTGTCGGAGGCATTGTAAGAGACGAACTTTTAGGTAAAAACAGCCCCGATATAGATTTAACTTTTGTAGGAAATGCCGTTGATTTTGCAAAAACACTTGATTTTGAAATTACACAAATTAACGAAGAATTTGGTTCGGTACACTTAAAAATTGATGACAAAACTGTTGATATTACATCTACAAGAACGGAAAATTACCCGAAAAAAGGTCATTTGCCTGTTGTTGATAAAATAGGTTGCACTCTTAAAGAAGATGTTTTAAGACGCGACTTTACAGTAAACGCACTGGCAAAAAACTGTAAAACGGGTGAAATTACAGACTATGTCGGCGGTATTGAAGATTTAAAGAATAAGGAATTAAGAATACTACACAAAAACAGTTTTATTGATGATCCGACAAGAATTTTAAGAGGATTAAAATTTTCCGTACGCTTTGGGTTTGAACTTGAAGAAAATACCCAAAAGCTTCAGGAAGAATATTTGCAAGATGTTAATTATGATATGTCGTTTAAAAGGCTTAAAGATGAATTAAAAGATGCGTTCAACGTAGATAAACAAGAAGTCTTAAACAAATTTATATCGCAAAAAATCTATAAACTTTTATCTAAAAAAGAATATAGACCGTATCTTTGCAACGTTGAAGAATTTATTAAACCGTACAAAAATGAAATTCAAAACACTTGGCTTATCTATTCAAGCGGCTTTGACTTAAGTAATCTTCCGCTTACAAAAGCAGAAAATAAAATTCTTGAAGATTATTATAAAATGGAAAATTTATCAGATTTTGAATTATTCAAGCAATTCAGCGCTTCTAATATAGAATCTGTACTTATATATGGCATATTAAATAATCCGACGGCAGCAAAAGATTTTTTGGGAAAACAAAGAAAAATAAAATTACAAATTAGCGGAAAAGATTTGCTTGAACTTGGTTATGAGCAATCAAAAAAAATTTCGGAAGCTTTGGATAAAATTTTAAAAATCAAACTTGATAATCCTGATTTAACAAAAGACGAAGAATTGGAAATTGCCCGCCGATATATGTAACTAATTGTAAAGAGTATTGAAATCATGGCTTTAAAAGCTTTAAAACAAGAGTTATCATGTGAGTATGGATATAATAAAGAACTTGAAGGACTACAAGTTATCACTGAGGCAACGGATTTTTGCCGGTTATCTGAGCGAAAAAATCAATTCCTACACTTGTAGCGAACAAATTAAGAACAAAGAATTTATGCGCCGTTACTTTTCGCCCGATAACGAATATACGGTATATTCTACTGCGGCACAAAGTGCTAATGTATTAAGGAATATCAAACCGCCGTTTTATGATGACGATGAAAAAGCGGGATAATAAAATAATTGCTTGACAAATGAAATTTGTGAGATTAAAATAATAACATACCTAATGGGATGTCGCCAAGTGGTAAGGCAGCTGGTTTTGGTCCAGCCATTTCGGAGGTTCGAGTCCTTCCATCCCAGTT
>CAJOPF010000034.1 GCA_905236205.1 Candidatus Gastranaerophilales bacterium | reverse complement strand
TTCAACAACTTCTGTTTGTTCTAATTTTTCTTCTTCGTTTGACATTTTTACCTTCCTTATAAAGTAATAACTAATTTACATTTTTTTGAATACGCCAAAAAACAAAGCAATTAAGCCTATTGGAATTCATATTCAACGTGAGTTTTTCTGACAAAAAAATAATAAATCAAAAATGTTTTTATTGCAAGCATAATAGTATGATTGTTTTTAAATTGTAAAAAAAAATTAACGTATTATGCTTCAAGTAGCAATTTTTTTTTTTACGTAATTTAAGACAAATGTATAAGGAAGGAAAACTCATGGATTTGCAAATGCAAACGGCGATGAATATGCATAATCAAGCAGTTATGGCGCATCAGCAAGCTGCAAATGATGCAATGAATGCGCATATGCAGGCTGTACAAAACTCACAAATGACAAATACTTTTTTAAATCCAAGAGCAATAGGTACAGGACTTTACCCCGGATGTTTCGGAATTATACCGCCAAAAGACTGGGAGCCTGATAAATTTGTAGGTCTAGGACCTGAACTTTCTCCTGCTGAAAAACTTAAAAAGAAATTTGAAGACGTAAGAAAACCTATGTATGCTGATGTATATCAAAGTCAGTCTTCAGATAAACCAGAAAAGAAAACTTTTAAACAAAAAGTTCATGATTTTGGAGAAAAAATTAAAGAAAAATTCCAAAATTTGGCACAAAAAATTAAAATCGCTTTTAAAAAATCAAAATAATTATATGCAACAAATTATAAAAAACAGAGTTTAATCTTTTAAACTCTGTTTTTTTTTGCGAAATGTTTAACTTATATAGATACATGGTATAATATAAATATGAACGAAAAAGTTTTAATTGTTGATAGCAATCAAAAAAGGATATCTCCACTTGAAAATATCCTTAATAATGCAGGCTATATTTCGGTTACATCAACTGATCCTATGACAATTAGAGCTTCAATTATCGTAACTAATCCCGATATTGTAATTATCGGTACGGATTTTCCTGATTTCGACGGACCTGATTTATGCCAAAGAATAAAAAAAGACCCGCTTATTCCATCTGTTTCCGTAATATTAACAAGTTCCGTACGTGATGAAATTAAAATTGCAAAAGGTTTTGATGCAGGAGCTGTCGATTTTATCACAGAACCGTATCATGAAAAAGAAATTGAAGCGAGAATATCTGCTCATATAAAACTTCATTCGCTAAAAAAACAACTTGAAAATAAAAATAAAGACCTCGAATCGGTAGTAAAAGAGCAGAATAAAACAATTACCGAAATGCAAATGGCAACAATTTTTTCACTTGCGAAATTAGCTCAGTCAAGAGACGATGATACGGGAAAACATTTGGAAAGAGTCCAAAAATATTGTTATTCCTTATCTTCTGCACTATCAGAAAAAGATGAATATAAAAACATCATAACAAAAGATTTTATTAAAAATATATCTTATGCATGCCCGCTTCATGACATAGGTAAGGTAGCAATTCCGGATTCTATATTACTCAAACCCGGAAAACTTACACCTGAAGAATTTGAAATAATGAAAACTCACACTACAAAAGGTGCAGAAACGCTGGAAGAAGTAAATAAAAGATTTGGTTCAAACGATTTTATAAAAATGGGAATAGACATCGCAAAATACCACCACGAACGCTGGGACGGAAAAGGTTATCCCGAAGGCTTGGCTGGTGAAAATATTCCGCTTTCCGCAAGAATTATGGCTATTGCGGACGTTTATGATGCGTTGAGTTCAAGAAGAACCTATAAAGATGCCTTTCCGCATAAAAAATGTGTTGAAATAATTTCAGAGGGTAAAAACACCCAATTTGACGGATTCCTTGTTGACACATTTTTAGCAATACAAGACGAATTTGCTCTTACACGGCAGCTTTACGGAGATTCTGCTACATTTACAAGCTTGAAATAGATTTTATTAAGAAAATTAAATTAAGTGTATTAAAAACAATAATCAATAATAGCTCGGTTTTTAATTACATAATAGACCACTTGATTTAAACCTGTCGGTATATTTTTTAAGAATATTTGCCAAACTCTTGACATTAAGTGTAAAATATACTATTATTATATTGTATATTATTTAAATGAGGTTAAGGGATGGTTATCAAAGTAACAAATGTTAGTTTTACAGGTGTAAGTAAGTCAGGAGAATTAAAAAAAGTAACAACTCCTAAGTCGATGAATGTAACATCTCCTGTTAAAGCTACAGCAAAAGCAGATAGCTTCGAAAAGAAAGAATTTAATCTTGATGAAGCAATGGACAGTTTAACTGCAATAACAGTAAAGAAAAACGGAAAAACAGAACCAAAGTTTGACTGGATACAGTTAAAATATATTCAAAATGAATTGGCTAAAGATTCTAATAAATGGGATTCTGTTAACACATTGGCACACAAAAATCACTTAAAAGGTTCTGATGTAGCAACTTTAGCCAGAACAGAAACTAAAAAGTTGAATGTTGTTACCGAATTTGCCAATGCTCTTGACCACAAATCAAGACCAAGATACACAGGTTCTGAATTGATTAGTTTTGCATACAGTAATTTAAGTGCAGACGGTCTTAAAAATGCTTTACCAATGGCAAAAACAAGCTTAACTCCAAAAAATATTATTCCTTTGGCGCAAACTAAATCACCTGAATTTATAAAAAAAGCTGCTGATATCACTGCAGAATTTGAAGCAGACGTTTTAAAAAATGATGTAGATAAAATCGTATTTAATCGTGATGCGTCAGACAAAGATGCATACAATTTAATTGCAAAAAACCACAACAATGAAATTCATTCTGTTTTATTAGACAAAAATTTAAACAAGGATGCAGTTGAAAGTATCTCTTTATACAAAACAGAAAAAGGTAAAATTTATCAAATTAAAAAGTCAAATGATTTGAGAAACCACACAACATCAAAAGTTAGAATGGAATTAGACAAATCATTAAACAATTATCCTGTTGTTACACATGAAGTAAGAATAGTTAAAGATAAAAACAATAAAATATTAAAAACAGAATACACTGCACCGTCAGAAGTTCCTGGTGTATTTGATATAAAAGTAAAAAATGCCGACGGAAAAGTTGAACAAATTTCGTCAGGTAAAGTTGACAAGAAAAACGGTATAACTTCTATTAAAAAGAATATGGTTTCCATTGACGGAACAAAAACAGAATATTTATATGAAAATGACGAAAACGGCAACAGAATTTCCGATTATAAAATTACCGATAGAAACGGAAACGTTCTGTTAAACAAAAGTGCAACATTTGAAGTTGTAAGTCCGAATAAAATCATTTCATCAAACAATGATGATAAATATGAAATCTTATTGGATGAAAAGACAATAAAAGTAACGGATATGAAGAACCCGAAAAGAAATGCCGTAATTGATATTGATAAAACAATCCAAGGCAACAAAAAGAAAATTTTAGCATCATTGAAAGAAATGCCCGGTGAAGAACTAATCAAGCTGTCTCAATCTACTAAAAAGCTTGTAGGCATAGACAGTCCGATTGAATCATATTATCAACCGGGAGACAAATCAATTCACTCAGGAGACCAATTATTTGTTGTTCTTCACGAATTGGGACACGCAAGAGATATGAGAGATTTGGACACATCTTCAAATTATGCTTATTACAAAACACTTGATAAAGCTGTTTTCTCAGACAAAAAATTACAAAAAACCTTTGAATACGAAAAATCAAACTTCAATAAAGCATTTCCTGATGCTCAAAGAGACCACATTGATTACTTCGTAAACACATTAAATCACTATGGCGGAGAATACGGCGGATTAAGAGAAACTATTGCCGAAGGCAACGCTCTTTTGACAACACCAAAAACAATGGAATTGTTGGCAATTCGTTCACAATATTTGCAACAATATTTTCCAAGAACAATTGCACATCTTTCAACTTTGGTAAGTAAAGAATCCGAAACTCAAACTCAAACACAAAAAGTTTAATAAACACGGTTAGAAGATGTACTTTATAGCTCTCTATTTGAAGAGAGCTTTCTTTTTGCTATAATAAACCTGAAAAAGCATGGAGGAAATATAAAATGAAAAAACAAATTATCACAATGTTATGTGTATCGGCATTTTTGATTTCAAATTCGGCATCTGCTGCCGAAATAAGTAAATCATTTAAGGGATTTAATTTTAATATTAAAACACCGACGACAGAATCAAAAACAGCAAGCAAAACTGCAGTTAATAAAGCTGCAATGAAGGCTCAAATTTCGTCGATAAAAAGTAAAATCAATTCAACTTCTAGTTCTTACCAATCCTCAGTTGACAACTTGGCGAATAACTTACTGCCAACAGAACAATTAAAAAAACTAAATGAAGAAAAAGCAAAAATTAAAGATTCTACAAAACAAAACGTTGACGTAAATATTGAAATTGCAGAAGACGGCACTATCAAATTAAACAAATTTTTAAAATCTTCAGCATCAAAGGATTCGTTTAAAAATCTGACACTTGCTCAAAAAACAGCAATAAAAAGAGATATCAATAATCTAAGAAATATCAACAGCTCATACATACAAATTGCAGAGCAGTCAAAGACATTGTTGAAACAAATAAAATCTGATCCTATCGCTGCACTTGAATTAAAAGCTGATTTAACAGATTTGGTAAAAACGCAAGTTAATGCTACAAAACAAGCTAAATCAACAACTAAATTACTCAATAATTTGGCAACAGCAGCCGCAAAAGCTGGTGTAACTTTACAGTAATCCGACTTCAGGTTTAATATTTTTTTCAAAAGTTATTGTTACGGGAGTTCCTGCCTTAAGCGTATGAACTCTCGTTTTTAACATTATACAAACTCCTACTGCTGTTGTTGTATCGGGTTCCGATTTGATACCTTTTTGAAAAAAGTTTACCGACGATATTACGGTACCAAGTCTGAAAGTTCCGTCGACTTTAGCATATTCCCCTAATATACGTTCTGCACTAATTGTTTTTAAAGGCTCAATGTCTTTTGGATTTGAAAGTATTATATAACTTTTGGTATCGGTAAAAATTATTTCATTCAATATCAATTTTATCTTGTCGCCTTTTTTCATAACAACAGTTGCAGAAAATTTTGTTCCTGATTCGATTTTTCCTCCGCCTTCAAGATTTATTGTGCTTGGCAAAGTAAAAAGTATTTTGTCACCGACTTTCACAGAGTATAATTTAACGTCATTTGCGACTTTCAAGGTAATTGAATTTTGAATTTGAGGAGTTTTATCATCAATCAATTCAACTTTGTAAGGCTGAGAGGTTATTTCGTCTTCTTTGATATTCAGTTTTTCAACTTCCTGCTCGGTCTTTTTAACGTAACCTGATGTAACAAAAGCTATTATAACAAACAAGACAGCAATATACTTTTTCATAAAAACATTATATCAAATCAAGTTTGCACATTTCTTTATATTGACAATATTTGCAGTTTTCTTTGTTAGCGGTCGGATTAAATTGAAGATTTTGAATTTTTGCATAAGTATCGTTAATCAAATTTTCAATATATTCCGTATCTGCCTGCGTAAGCTCTTTTTCAACGGTTTTGTTTTCTTCAACGAATATCAATCCCGTATTTAAAACTTTTTTGCCTGTTAATTTTTCATACGCATACTTGTAAAAACATAGCTGGTTAAAATAATTTTCATAATTTCCGCCAATGGCAATTTGTTTTTCAGACTTTGCTTTACCTGTTTTGTAATCATATAAATCAACAGTGCCGTCCGAATTCTTTTCTATACGGTCAATCTTTCCGTTAATGGAATTTTCACCTATTTGAATACCGCTAAAATTAAATTCTACGGCTTCAAGTCTTGACGGCGGAATTTGTGAAAAATAAGGATAAAATTTATCTATCGCTTCGTTGCCTAATCGTACGTATTTTTCTCTTATTTCCGGCTTTGAAAATCTTGTTAAAGGCGACTGAATAACCTTTTCAAAATCAGCTTTAATTGTTTCTATATCAGGATAGTATTTATTTTCAATTGCAAAATTTGCAGATTTTTCAAGCAGGTCGTGAATAATCGTACCAAAATTTGCTGAATCCCAATTTGCTTCTTCTACATCTATGCCTAATATTTTAAGATAGAAAAATTTTCTCGGGCAGGATAAATAATCATTTAATCGGCTTGGAGAAAGTTCTACCTTATTAGCTTTGCTTTGAATATAGGCTTTGAAAAATTCTTGATTATTTCTTGCCTCTGTTGAAATTGAGCGATATAATTCTTTGAAAAAATCATCCTCATCACATTCAAATTGTTGTATATCAACATTTTTATTATCCAAATCATTCAAATATTTTGTCATTTGCAGTGGTTTACCGTCAGCATTATCCGAAAACGACAGCATTAAGGAGTATTTAGCACGTGTTATACCAACAAACAATAGTTTTCTAAGTTCTGAATCTTTCTTTAAGCTTGCTGTTTCTTCATCCAAAACTATATCTGTTATATACTTGTATTCGTTGTTAATTCTAAATTTTTCCCAATTTTTTGCAACCAAATTCGGAAGATACACATATTCAAATTCACGACCTTTTGAACCATGATACGTTGTTAACTGAACAGCATTTTGTTTTCCGGCTTTATCCGTCAATATTTCGATATCACTGTTCTTACAATCGTCTAGATATTGAACAAATTCTTCTAATGTTTTTGACTCACCTGTTTTTTCATAATCAGAAGCTTCTTCTATAATTTTTTTGATACCTTCAAGGTTTTCTATTCTGTTTTGTTTATTTTTATAGAAATATTCAAGTATGCCTGAACGGTTAATAATTTCAACAACTGTATTTCTTAAAGTGTTTGCTCTTGAATATTCTGTAATGTCATCATAAGTTTTTATAAAATTGTTGATTTTTTCAGGACATTTCCAATCGTGATAATTTCTGAAGACTTCTATGAAATTATTCTCTGTTACATCTATCAAATTCAAAGCTTTATTATAATCTTCAAGCGCTATTGCAAATGGTTCCGTTAAAAACAAAGAATAAAATTTATCTTTTGACAGCAAATGGTTGCATAAAGCTTTCATATAAAAATAAATGTATATTGTTGAACGGATATTAAATATATTTTTACCTTCGTCAACTTGGCAAGGAATATTTTTAGCCTTTAAAAGTTCGGCAAAAGTTTGTAACTCCGCTCTTTTTTTACAAATAACACCAATATCCGATAATTCTTCAGGACATTCCGTTGAATGAATCAAGTCTTTTATATCATCTGCAATATAATTGAACTCTTGTAAAATATCTCCGAATTGTATTCGTCTAATATTTCGGTCTTTTACTGTTATTTTTGGATTTTTTGCAACAAGTTTTTTAGAAATTTTGTATTTATCCGCAAAATTCGTATTATTTTCAAGTCTTAAAGTATCCTTGCTGACTAAATCATAACTCAAATCAAGTATTGTTTGGGTTGAACGATTATTTTCTTCCAAACAGATAACTTTGGTTTGTGGATATTTGTTTAGAAAATTTTCGATATTATCATTCTTGGCACCTTGGAATGTATATATAATCTGGTCATCATCACCTACCACAAAGATATTTTGCTCTTTGTTTGCGTCAACCAAATTAAAAATAATTTCATTTTGTAATTCATTTGTGTCCTGATATTCATCCACTAAAAAATAAGAGTATTGATTTGAAACCTCTTGTTTAAAACATTCATTTTCTTCAAAAGCGTTTAAGACAAAACAAATCATATCGGAAAAATCTATCAAATTGTGTTCTATCATTTTGTCACAATATTTGTCATATATTTCCCATAATTCTTTTGCCTTTTCTATATTTTTCTTTATTGCGGCAATTGTATCATATCTGCCCTTGTTACGAGTTTTACCGTTACTTTCATTGATATAAATTTCATTTTCAATTTCTCTGATTCTTGGCATTAAAGTAGGATTTTTTTCAATATAAGACAAGTATTCTTCTTTATTTATTCTTAAGGTTTTAAGATGCTGTACGTGATTTATAAAATCATTTACATAAAAATATTTATGTTCTCTTGGCGGCACAAATTCTTTAAGTTCAACCTCGTCGATTGTTTCTTTCATCAATTCAATCTTTTTGGTATCAGATATTAAATCTACATCTGATGCCATATTAAACTGATTTGGATATTGACGTATTATATCATTACAAAATGAATGATAAGTGTATATATCAACTTGCGTCGCAATTGCGCCCATCTGTTTAATTAAACGCTGACGCATTTCGCTTGCTGCTGCATCGGAAAAAGTAAGACACAATATAGACTGAGGTTTTATACCGTCTTGAAGCATTTTTTCAATACGATGTATAACAGTAAAAGTTTTTCCTGTTCCCGGACCTGCCAAAAGCATTACCTGACCTTTTAATGTATCTATTGCCTCTTGCTGGCGTAAATTAGGTATTACATTTCTTTTTAATTCAACTTGCTGTGCCATATATTACTCCTTATACAATATTTTAACATTTACATTGTATCTTTACACTGTGTCAAATACGGTCGTTCTTTTCAAAAACAGCTTTTAGCGTGTTCTTATAATCTTTTAGCAGTGATTTTGGTGCAAGAATTTTAACTTTATCCCCCCATTTAAAAATGTGCCACATGATTTCTTTATCACCGCTTGCTTTGAATTTAACTATAACACTTCCGTCTTCCTGTAATTGCACCTTTTGAGTCGGATGAAAATTATAGCTTAAAACATCTTGCGCTATTTCTTTATCAAATTGAAGTTTTACACTTAAAACTTCTCCGAAATATACTCCGAAAGAGCGTTTTGAATATTCTTTTAAATTAAAATCACCTTTATCAAAGTGTTCATTTGTAAGTTTCATATTTTCAATTTTATGCAGCAAATAAGTATATATTTCATCACCCTTTTCGGGTTCTTTAGCCAATAAATATATTTTTTCGCCATATATCATTCCTAAAGGTTCAAGAATACGGGCTTTGTTATGATAAGTACATTTAATCTTCAACGTATCTCTCAATGCCTCTCTTGCTGTGATAACAATGTTATTATCTATTTTATATTGAGGCATTTGGCGTATTGCATAACCTTCCGTTTGCATGATAATTTCTATATTATTTTGAATTGAGCTTTGCTTTTTTACCTGCAAAGTCTTTATTTTATCAATAGTTTTACCGAGTTCTTCTTTTAACTCTTTATTTGTAGTACGTTCCTGCAAAATACCCAAATTGGCAATCTCTTTCGGGTCAAAAGAAATCAGTTCTTTTATTGAATAATCAGCAAATCCCCAATGTTTATGGTTATCATCAATATCATCAAGTTCAATAATTTGCGGAAAAATATTCATTAAGCTATCACGCATTCTCTCCGCCGTTCGCCTTGATACATTGTATTTTTCAATAATATCATTTATTGTAATTCCCTGAATTCTTGATGCCATAAAAGTAGCAAGCTCAATAATATCCGATACTCTTGAATATCTCAGTTTAGTTTCTGTCATATAACCTCCTGTCCATATTTGGCATAAAGTATAAAATAAATAAAATATTTTATCAATTATTTTTTATAACCGTTTTTGACGTATACCATGTTTATAATAAAAACATAAGATAACTAATTTAATTTCGTTACGGATGCATATATGTGCATCGTCGTCCTTCGTCAGCCTTTGTAAAAACAAAGGCTTTTTTTTACTTATTACAATTAGACCATATATTAGATTAAGCACAATTTTCGAACAGCTTATTGTAATATTCAAATAAAATCAAAGTATGTAATTATTATTATAGAAATCTTAATTGTAAGTTTAGTTTTATATAAATTTTGTTATTGTCTTTATATATAATGCCAAATCCGTAACGCGAAGCACTTGGCGTATCAAATCTCGTATTTTTAAATAGATACTCCTGAAATTGATTATGATTATAAAGGTGATAACACAAAATTTCTCCATCTTCACGAACAACAATATAACCGCCTGTTGCTTGATATTCTCCTGTCCATGCTGTTGCTGGAGTCATTCCTAGAGCAATATCCGTCAAAAAATTTTTCATTTTATGCTCGTAATAAAGATGTGGCATAGCTGTGTTTAATTTGCAAGGATTAATCGCTCTTACTTTTGGTGTTAATTCAGAGATTAAGCTGCCGTTACCTGAATAATATTGAACTAAATATTCGGAAATAATCAGAGGAAATGCGCTATCTACCATTTGTAAGTTAGCTTTAAAGTTCTCGTTCTCCATTTCTACAAAATTTAATTCGCAACCGTAGCCTTTAATTTTTAATAATCTGTCTCGCAATTTTGCTCTGGTATCTGTTTTATTGATTTCGGTTATTTGTTCTTCCGATAAATGTCCCATTATTTCATAAATAAAATTTGTAGTTTTTCCAGGATTTAATAATGTTGAAGCACTACCTAATCTTGATTTTATACTGAATCCGAATAATTCCTCTCTTAAGGTTTTACAATCATGCAGAACCAATGAAATATCACTTTTATCCAAAGAATCTGCTTTTACCTTAGTACAGTGAATAATATTCATAAAATCCTCTATCACAGGAACTGAAAATGTGCTATCTGATTTTTTAATATTATCTAACAGAATTTTTGCCTTTGCTTCAAATTCCGACATTGGAAGCTTTAATAAAATATTGTTTTCGTCATCTTTGACTTCAATATTTGGAGAAGCTTTTACATAATGTTTTACGTGTTCATCTTCTTTCCTTAAAATTTCAACCAAAGGATAATATAAATCATTTATCTTGTTTAAATCCGCATCTGCTGCATAGAGTACACCGTCTCCCAATAATTTTAGAAAAACGTATAATTCGCTCCACTCTCCTTTGTTTTGTGTAATCATATTACTCCTTAACAATTTTTTCAATTAAATTTTTAGCAGTAGCCTGAATTGCCGGAATAGCAACAGAATTACCGAATTGTTTGTATGCACTAACATCCGCAACTTCTATTTTGAATTTATCTGGAAACCCTTGCAGGCGAGCCCATTCTCTAGGTGTCATTCTGCGAATTCCCTCTCTGTTTACTTCGCCTTTTATATGCGTTACAGGAGTAAAATCCTTTAATCTCTTATCAATTATAAGATTTCTTTCTCTACCCATTCCACCGGCAACAATGGTATTTGAAATACCGTCTTTATCCTTTATTTCATAGCCAAAGCCGTTACCTTTAGCTTCATTTCTTGCTTTATGTTTTTCTAAACATTCAAGATATGTCGTTGACAAATAATATTTTGCAGATACCGGATTTTCTTCCATAATATCTCTTATTGTTTTCGTAGTATCTGTTGGTTCAGGATAAGAAAAATCATTTTCTTTTATACCTAAATCAGGTCTGAACCCGACTATAAAAATCCTCTCTCTGTTTTGCGGAACACCGAAATTCTTTGCATTCATTATTTGCGGTTCCGGAACAATGTAGCCCAAATCACTTCTTAAAACATTTAATATGGTTGCGAGAGTTTTACCGCCTCTATGATTTGTTAATCCTTTTACATTTTCCAAGAAAAATGCCTTTGGCTGTTTTGCTTTAATTATTCTTGCAACATCAAAAAATAATGTTCCTCTTGTATCGTTAAAGCCACCTCTCTTACCCGCAATAGAAAAGGCTTGACATGGAAATCCTCCAACCAATATATCATGACTAGGAATTTTATTTTCATCAATTTTCGTAATATCTCCATCAGGAACATCACCAAAATTAATCGCATAAGTTTTTTGAGCCTGCTTATCAATTTCGGAACTGAATACACACTTACCACCCAAATTTTGAAAGGCGATACGCATTCCCCCAATTCCTGCGAATAAATCTATGAAAGTAAATTTGGTGTTTTCTTGTGGTGGAAAAGGTATACCTTCGTCGGAAAACATTTTTTCTAACAAAAATATATGTTCTTTATTCAATTTTTTTTCTTTATCTTCCTTCTCTACAAAATTTACACTCATAGAACACCTATCTCTTTTTCAATTTTATATATACATTTATCTACATTTTTCTTAATTTCTTTTCCCCAGAGCCTTACTACTTTCCAGCCTTGTTCTTTCAGAATTTTATTAACAGTTTTATCCCTTTTAATATTTCCTTCAATTTTCTTTATCCAAAATTCTTTATTGGATTTTATATCGTTCTTACGTACTTTCCAGTTATACCCATGCCAAAATTCACTATCACAAAAGATTACAGTTTTATATTTTGGCAAAACTATATCAGGTTTTCCTTCAAGTTTTATATAATTTTTTCTGTATCGATACCCCTTATTCCAAAGCGCAGACCTTAACAAGATTTCTATTTGGCTGTCTTTATTTTTGACAGCTTGCATATTCTTATGTCTTTGTTCTTTCGTAATTCTGTCCATGTGCCAATTATATATCAAATATTCAGAAAGGTGAATTATTTAATTAAATTCTTACAATTAAAAATATATTGAACCAGGATAGTTACTTGCAAAGCATGCCTGAAGCATACATAATTCTATTATGGAAATTTCAAAAGAACAATTAGAAGGATATAGTTTATACCTGAAATTGATACATGAAAGAATGTTAGACAGGTATTTTGAGGAACAAGCACCATATCTGTGCTGCAAAGACGGTTGTTCTTATTGCTGCGAAAAAGGGCAATATCCTATGTCAAAAATAGAAGTACAATTTATCATGCTAAAAATGGCAACCCTTGATAAAAAGACTCAAGAACAAATTCTCTACGACATACAAGACACTATAAAAGAAAAACTTTCCGCAAACCTGCCCAGAGAAGAATTCTTTTATAAATGCCCATTTTTAATAAGCAACAGTTGCAGTGTGTATGAAAATCGTGCAATAATTTGCAGAACTCATGGATTGATGTTTTTTATGGAAGATAAAGACGGCAAAGAAAAATATAAAATGCCTGCCTGCGCTGAAATTGGATTAAATTACAGCAAAGTTTACGACAAAAGCACAAAGAAAATTTCGGAAGAAGCAGTAAATAAAATGCAGACAAACACTCCGCCGCAAGCATATAATTTAAGCTTAAAATCACTTACTAAAAAAGAAATAACACAAAACTTAGGTTTTGAATTCGGAGAAATAAAACCTTTGATAGAGTGGTTTATGTAAAATATTTTTAAAATTTCTGACAAAAGCGCCTAATATTATATTAAAATAAAAGTGTAGGATATAAATAAGGAGTTAATATGTTTGCAGAAAAAACAGATTCTATTTTGGAATTAAAAAATTCATCTATAACGGAATTAAATTCACTTGCAGAAGAAATGCGTGAATTGATTATAAAAAAAGTAAATGTTACCGGCGGTCACATGGGTCCTAATTTAGGATTTATTGAGCCAACAATTGCACTGCATTACGTATTCAATTCCCCTGTCGATAAATTCATATTTGATGTTTCTCACCAATGTTACGCTCACAAAATTATAACAGGAAGAAAAGAAGGTTTTACAAATCCTGAGTTATATGAAAAATATACAGGATATACCGCACCTGAAGAAAGTGAACACGATTTATTTAAAGTAGGACATACTTCGACTTCTGTAAGTTTAGCAACAGGTGTTGCAAAAGCACGAGATTTAAAAGGTGAAAACTATAATGTTGTTGCAATTATTGGCGACGGTTCTTTATCGGGCGGTGAAGCTCTTGAAGGACTTGATAATGCTTCTGCTCTGGGTAGCAATATTATTATAGTCGTAAACGATAATAAAATGTCTATTGCCGAAAACCATGGCGGTTTGTATGGAAATCTTGCAGAATTAAGAAACACAAACGGAAAAGCAGAATGTAATTTCTTTAAATCATTAGGCTTTGATTATTATTACGTTGAAAACGGAAATAATATTGATGATTTAATTGAAACCTTTAAATCAGTAAAAGACATAAATCATCCCGTCATTGTTCATCTGCATACCTTAAAAGGTAAAGGCTTAGATGTTGCAGAGCAAAATAAAGAAGCTTTCCACTGGATTATGCCTGGAACTTTGGATAAAAAAGATAATGAAACATCTGTAATCACAGAAAATTATACATCTTTAACAAAAGATTTTCTCTGTGATAAAGTAAAAGAAGACAGAACCACTTGTGTAATAAACGCAGGAACCCCTGGGGTTTTTGGTTTTGACAAAAATTACAGAGACCTTTTGGGTAAAAATTATGTTGACGTTGGTATTGCAGAAGAACACGCAGTTGCTTTTTCCTCAGCTATGGCGAAACAAGGGGCAAAACCTGTATTCTGTGTTATGAGTTCGTTCATACAAAGAACTTACGACCAAATGTCGCAAGATTTATGTTTGAATAATTCTCCGATTACAATGCTTGTATACTGGGGTGGTTTATCAAATGCAGATGCTACTCACCTTTGCTCGTTTGATATTCCGTTAATAAGCAATATTCCTAATATGGTATATCTGGCACCGACGACAAAGGAAGAATACCTTGCAATGCTTGAATATGCGCATAATCAAAACGAACATCCGATTGCAATAAGAGTACCTAACGGAGAATTAGTATCAACAGGTCAAAAAGACACAACAGATTATTCAAAATTAAATAAATTTGAAATAAAAGAACAAGGCGAAACAGTTGCTTTAATCGGAGAAGGAAGTTTTTATTATTTAGCACAAACCGTTAAAAACGAATTAAAAGAAAAATTCGGAATTAACGCTACACTAATAAATCCTAAATTCTTAACAGGTATTGACGAAGAATTACTTGAAAATCTAAAACAAAATCATAAACTTACAGTAACTCTTGAAGATGGCATGTTAGACGGCGGTTTTGGTGAAAAAATCACAAGATTTTACGGAAATTCAGAGATGAAAGTTTTAAATTTCGGCGGTAAAAAGGAATTTACGGACAGAATGCCTGTAAATGAATTATATGAACGATACAGACTAACAAAAGAACAAATTACTGAAGATATTACAAAGATTTTGAACAAATAAGAGGATATTAAAATGACAACAGCAATAACAATGGATTTGGATTTATTAGATAAAGTAAAAGGTCACGAAAATAAAATTATTTTCTACACAGAACAGGAACAGATTGACGAATTAACGGAAGAAGAAATTGAACTGTTAGATAATTTTGATCTTATTGTAGACGGTTCGTATAATACTATAAAAATTAAAATAAAAGACAGAAATGCTGTTGAAACTTTTTTGAGACGTGACGGTTTGTTTATTTCCGTTATAGGAAATAATAACAATGTTGACTTAGGGCTGATAGGTTACAATGTAAATCCTCTATTGAATATAACAGAACTACAAATTTATATCGGCGGAGCAGCAGACCAATTTATAAATCCTGATATACCAAGATATGCAAGCAATTGTAATGTTTCAATTGCAGACGGAACAGTTTTCTGCGGTACAAGAATATATTTACAAGACGATAATTCAACAGTTACAATAGGTAAAGACTGCATGTTCTCTTGGGGTATTGATGTTTGGTGTACTGATGTACATACAATACTTGATATGGACGGAAATATCACAAATTACGGTAAATCTATCGAAATTCAAGACCACGTATGGGTAGGTAAAGATTCTAAAATCGGCAAAAACACAAAAATTTCAAAAGACAGCATAATAGGTTGGAATAGTGTAGTAACAAAAGCCTTTGACCAAACAAACGTGATAATTGCAGGCAACCCTGCCAAAATTGTTAAAACCGATATAAACTGGGATGCAAGAGATATTCAGAATTATAAATTATACAAAGGTTTATAAAATGCCTGAAACGTTGGATTTCACAGAAATTTTGGAATTTAAGAATATAATAAACAAAAAATACGGAATTTATTTACATTCTCACGATGCTTGCAGCGGTCAATATTTTTCTTTTGACGAAACAAAAAACGGTGTACAGCAATTTACAAAAGAATACTTTTCCGTAAAAAAGCTGTTACCTGTGTTTGCAGATGACGGATTATCGTTCACTCTTGAAAGGATTGAGCTATGCTGAATGAATTTTCAAGATTAGAACTTTTAATCGGAAACGAAAACATTGAAAAGCTTGCAAAATCAAAAGTTGCAGTTTTCGGTGTCGGCG
>CAJOPF010000033.1 GCA_905236205.1 Candidatus Gastranaerophilales bacterium | reverse complement strand
TATACAAGAAACGGTCAATTTGTTTTAGACAGCGGTTCTTTTATAAGAACAAGCGAAGGTGATTTACTTTTAGACACACTGGACAGACCTATTCAAATAGATTTCAGAGAAGTAGGCTTTGACGATATTAAGAAAATAACAATCAGTGAAAAAGGTAACATTGAAATCAACGACAGAGAAAGAAAAACCGTTCTTGAACCTCAAATAGCAGTTTATGATTTCCAAAATAAAGATACAGGAATTTTTAATATAGGCGGTTCAAAATTCATCTCAAGAGACAATGATACAAATCCTCCTATACAGGCAGAAAAATTTACAATTCAGCAGGGAATGTTAGAAATGTCCAATGCTAATGTAATCAAAGAAATGATTAACACAATAAACATAACAAGGAATTATGAAACACTCCAGAAACACGTAAAAACAAGCGGTCAAATGTTATCACAGGCAATTTCCACAGGAAAAATTAAATTCTAGTAAATCAGACAAAATAAAGAGGTAAGGATAAATAAAAAATGTTAAGATCATTAACGACAGCAGCAACAGGTATGATAGCGCAACAAAATTACTTAGATGTAATTGCCAACAATGTTGCCAACGTAAATACCACAGGGTTTAAAAAAGTTCGTTTGGAATTTCAGGATTTATTGAGTCAAACAGCAAGAAATCCAGGTGCGATGATGAACCAAGGTACATATCAACCCGTAGGTATTCAAATCGGACTTGGTGTAAAAACAGCTGCTACAACAAGAATTTTTACATCAGGTATTGCAGTAAATACTGAAAGAAACTTGGATGTAATGATTGAGGGCGAAGGTTTCTTCCAAGTAATGAAAGAAGATGGTACTTTAGCATATACAAGAGACGGTTGTTTCCAAATAGATGCTCTTGGTCAGCTTTGTACAAATGATGGTCTTTTAGTACAACCTGCAATGACATTCCCAACAGATACAAAAGAAATTACAATTTCTCAAGACGGTAATGTAACGGTATTAACAGGTAATAACATAGAAAGTAACCAAATAGGTCAATTCCAATTGGTTCGTTTCCAAAACCCTGCAGGTTTGCTATCAATAGGTCACAATTTGTATCAGGAAACTTCAGCATCAGGTAATGCAGTTCAAGGTACTCCGGGACAAGAAGGTATGGGAACTCTGCAACAAGGATTTTTAGAAGGTTCAAATGTTCAAATTGTAGATGAATTGATTGGGTTAATCAAGGCAGAAAGAGCTTTCGAATCAAATTCAAAAATAATTAAATCTTCAAGCGACATTCTTCAAATAACAAACAATTTAACATAAGGTAAGTAAATTGAAATATCTAATCAGCACAGCATTTATAATTCTTTCGATTATGGCAAACTCTGTTTTTGCCGTAACACTTACTGATAGTTATGTAAGAGAAGAAATTAAAAAACAAATTATAAATGATAA
Organism: Candidatus Gastranaerophilales bacterium; assembly: GCA_905236205.1. Classification (GTDB taxonomy): domain Bacteria; phylum Cyanobacteriota; class Vampirovibrionia; order Gastranaerophilales; family Gastranaerophilaceae; genus UBA6984. The sequence continues at coordinate 22,936 of CAJOPF010000033.1, read as the reverse complement.
CAAAAAATATACTGATGCTGAATTACAAGTTATTATTGCAAGTATGCCGTTTAAAACAATTACAGTTGCAGACGGAAAAATTAAATTTGAAGTTTCTTCAAATTTCGACAAATTTGTTCCTAGAGATATCAAAAAGGTATATATCTATTCAAACGGTCACTTGGAAAAAGAATTTATTGTTTCAGTAAGAACTCTTGCATATAAATATGTTCTTTGTGCAAGAACGCAACTCGACAGAGAAGCATTATTATCAAATGCAAACGTTGTCCCGAAAAGAATGGAAGTTTCTTCAAATATCGATTTCGTTTTAACTCAGGGCATGTTGAAAAACCGACAGATAGTAACAAAAAAATGGTTCAGAGAAGGTGAAATTCTTGATAAGAGATTTGTAAAAATAAAGCCTGATGTCGAACGAAATGCTCAAGTACAAATATATGTTAAAAGTAACGGAGTTTTGATATCGCTGACAGGAACGGCATTAGACGAAGGAATGGTAGGAGATTACATAAATATATTAAATAAGTCCTACAACAAAAAATATAAAGGTCGGGTAATCGGCGAAAATAAGGTTTTAATAAGTATATAAAATTCGGGGAAGATAAAATGAAAAAAATGTTATTAACAACAGTAATTACAACAATAATCGCAATAATCAGCTTTTATACAACAGCAAATGCGGAATCATTATTTACATTGAGTGCAGCACAACAAAGCTCTATGTATGCTCCAAAATCTTTATTCGCAGGTGTAAGAGCCGTTGGTATCGGCGATGTTGTTTCAATAGTTGTGGATGAAAAACTTTCAAATACTGATACATTGGCATACAATTCTGGTAAATCATCAAATACGGTAGATAATTTTACATCTTTATTAAAAGCTTGGTTAAAAATCAATGTAGATAGTCCAAACAATTTTGGTGGTGAAAATACAGTTAAAAATACAGCAAGTGCAACAAGAGCAATATCTTTTGGTGATAAAATTACCGCTCAAGTTGTACAATTACTATCAAACGGAAATTTACTTATACAAGGTAAAAAATCTCTCATAAGCAATAATGAAAGAGTCGATTTAATTGTTACAGGTGTGATTGACCCAAGATGGATAAATGCTTCAGGAGAAATTCCTTCTACAAAAGTATCAAATCTTCAATTTGCTATGTCAGGCAGAGGTTCAATTTCAAGAAGTTCAAACGAAGGTATCTTAAACAGAGTAATAAAATATCTGTTCTAATAATTAGGGAAAAAGGGAAAATGAAAAACAAATTAACAGCACTAATTTTAATAGCACTAATGACAATGATATTGCCTTTGCAAGCTCAAGCTGCAAATGTAAAAGTCGGTGATATAACACATGTTAAGGGTGTAAGAAATAACCAAATCGTAGGTTACGGTTTAGTTGTAGGTTTACCTGGAACAGGTGATAACTCTCGTTCTACACAATTAACAAACAAGCTGTTGTTAATGAATCTTGGTACGGTAATTGAACAAGAAAACTACATTCAAAAAGGTTCTGCAGCAGCAGTAATTGTAACAGCAACAGTTCCTCCGTTTGCAAAAAACGGTGATCAGATAGATGTTACAGTATCAACTTTAGCAGATGCTAAAAGTTTAGAAGGCGGTGTTCTTATTCAAACAATTCTGAAAGCACCAAACGGTGAAGCTGTGGCAGTTGCACAAGGACCTGTATCTGTTGGCGGTGTTACCGCAAGAAATAACGGAACAATGAAAAGATCTGCAATTACAACAACAGGCAGAGTTCCTGGCGGCGCAATAATGGAAAGAGATATTGATACCGAAATCGGAGATGCAACAACAATAACATTATCTTTAGATCATTCCGATTATACAATGATATCAAGAGTAGCTCAAAGAATAAATTCAGTAGCTCCTGCAAAAGCCATTGACGGAAGTTCTGTTCAAATACAAATTCCTGCAGCTTTTCAAAATGACAGAATAACCTTCTTATCAATTCTTGAAAATCTTGAAGTTACTCCTACATCAGAAAAAGCAAGAGTTGTTGTTAATGAAAGAACAGGAACCGTTGTAATAGGTTCACAAGTAAAACTCTTACCTGCAGCAGTTGCACATGGAAACGTAACTGTAACGGTTACAACAACAAACGAAGTTTCTCAACCTGAACCGTTTGCACAAGGCGCAGCGGTAGGATTTGCAAACTCAACCGTAGGAATTGATAAAGGTGAAGGCAGTTTAGTTAAAATGGATGCAAACAGTAATCTTAATGACCTTGTAAATGCTTTAAATTCAATAGGTGTAGCTCCTGTGGATATAATAAGTATATTGCAGGCGTTGAAGAGAGCAGGCAGTTTGCAGGCTGATTTAGAAATAATTTAAAAAAAGTAAGGGTGGGTAAAATGGAAAATTCAATAAATACAGTAACATCAAATGTCTTGAATAACAGAGGAATCGTAAACAATGATACTCAAATCTTCAACAATATTAAAGAATCAGGTGGTAAAAAAGAACAGTTAAAAAAAGTTGGCGAAGAATTTGAAACATTATTCATGACCAAAATGATGACATTGATGGATAAAACCGTTGACAGAGAAGGCGGAGTTTTAGGCGAAGATTCAAAATATGTAGACACTTTCAAAAGTCATGTTTTTCAGGAAGTGAGCCGTCAGCTTTCAAGTAATCCGCACACATCAATCGGTATTGCAAGTCAAATATACAAACAAATGGAAAGATACGTACAAGAATAGTAAAAAGAAAAGGGATATAAATTATGTTAAACGGTATTTCAACAGGAGACTCAAATCAAATACAAGCATTTTCAGCGTTAAATGCATTTAAGGCCGAAAGAGAAACTTTTAACGGTTCAAGAAAAAATATTGAAGATAATACTTCAAGCGGTGTTGCTTTAAACGATAATGATATAATTTTAAAAGAACAAAATATTGAAGAAATTAAAAAGTTTGCAAGATTTGCAGGAGAAGAAAATTTAACAGATGAGGACATAAAATATGGTCTTATCTACGGAAGAAGCGTTATAGCAGAATATTCGGTTTAATGGTGAAATTATGGGAAAAGTTGTTTTTGAAAATATTAAAAATATGATAGAAGATGCAATTTCAGCTTATGAGGAATTGTTGTCTTTGTATTTGGAAAAGAAACAGGCAATCTTAAAACCCGATAAAGAGATGCTTTCTATGGTAGATGCAAAAATTTTGGCACACGTTGAATTTTTAAAGAAAATAAATGAAAAACGGGAAGAATATTGTAATGCAAATAATATTCCAGAAGTAAGGATTACGGCGCTGATAGAGCTTGCACAAAAAGAACAACCTGAGTATGAAGAACTTTTTGAACAACAAAAAGTTAAGATACGTGAAGTTGCAGATAAAATCATGTTAACAGAAAAGACAAATGTGGAACTATTAAAACATAGTCTGACAATGTCGGATAAATTGTTGGACATAATCATAAGTGCCGCAATGCCGCAAAAGGATAATTACGACAGGCACGGAAAAAATGTTGATACAAGTGAACTAAGCATTGGTTCCATAGTGGAAGACGCTTAAAAGGAGTTAAGATGACCATTAACAGAGCAATGAACATATCTTTATCGGGATTAAAGGCTAATCAGGCCGCATTAAATGTTGTATCCCACAATATTGCAAACATGAACACGGAAGGCTACGCTAAGCAACGTGTTAATTTTGCTGAAGTTAGATCTAATCCTATTGATGCTACGGTTAGTGGTCAAATTGCGTCTCTGTCCGGTGTAAGGGTTGCAAGTATTACAACATCAGCTAACGATTATTTGAATAATTATTTAAGATCTCAAAATTCACTGTATACAGGTTTACTTTCAGATGCTGAATCAGCATCTCAACTTTCCGATTTAATGGATGCCTTAAAAGGTTCAGGACTTGGTGATTCATTATCAGCTTTTTTTGATGCTGCAAATACATTAAGTCAAAATCCTACAGATTATAGTTTAAGAATAAATTTTGTGGAAAAAGCAAAAGCTGCAGCAAGCAAATTTAATTCCACTTACAACAGCGTATTGGGATTAAAAGAAACAAAAATCGGCGACGGTACTGCAGAATCTATTCCGTCATCTCAAGTTGGAACTTTTGTAAATAACTTAAATTCTGATTTAAAATCATTGGCTAATGTTAATAAACAATTATCAGCAAACCCAAGTGATGCGAGCCTGAAAACTCAAAGAGACCAATTGCTTGCGGATATATCCTCTATTGCAGGTGTAACGACCGTTATTAGTTCTACGGGTTCTGCAAGTGTAACATTGGGAAACACCGATTTGCTTCAAAATGGCGAAGTTATGGGTGAATTAAACCTAACAACATCAGGAACCATAACTTTCACATCAAACGATGGTCAAGTAAAGGATATAACCGCAGATATTAAAGGCGGTTCTCTTGGCGGAACTTTGAGCGGTTTGACATCAATAAATGATGCTCTTACATCAATTGATACGTTAGCGGATGCGTTTGCAACCTTGATGAACGGTATTCAAACGTTCAGTGACGGAAATGATGCGGCTGCATCTTATGACAGAGCAAATGACCAATTAGTTCTTTCTACGGAAGATTTATTTACAACAAGTGACGGAACAGGTGTATTTAAAGCTGCAAATTTGGTTATTAACGACACTGTGTATAATGATCCTGATTTAGTTGCGGCTGCAAGAGTTGATACGTCAGTTGCAGGTTGGGAAAAATCTGTCGGTAACGGCGACAATGCAATAGAATTTTACACTTCTCAGTCAACAAAAATACCTTCTTTGGGATATTTGACTATGGGAGATTATATTATTTCATTGTCGACAAAAGCTGCTTTGAATGCGGAAACAAAAGCGAAAGAGGCAGAGGCACAAGGTTCAATCGTCGAAGGTATTCAAAATCAAATTCTTGCCGAAACGGGTGTTAATTTGGATGAAGAATTAGCAAATATGATAATGTATCAGCAGGCATATAATGCTTCTGCAAGAGTGTTTTCAGCCTGTGTCGACGTATACGATTCGCTTATAAATTTAGGTAAATAGCTTATTTGCCGATACAAAAGAGGATTTTGTAATTGAAAGAGGTATTTTATGTCTATATCGAGAGTCTCAACATATCAATTAAATAAAGCTTTTAGCAATCAATTGAGTAATACTCAATCTAAGTTTAATCAATTGGCTCAGCAAATTTCTTCCAGCGTTACGGTGTCTTCCGTATCGGATAATCCGCTTGCGGCAGGAAGTATTATAAAAGCTAACAAACAAATCTCTGAGATAAAGACATATCAATCAAATATTGAAAATTCGGATTTGGAATTAGCTCAGGTTGACAATACTTTAAAAGCTATTAACGATCAACTCGGTAAAGCTCATGATTTGGCAATGCAAGTATCTAACGGTACAAACGGAGCAGAAGAATTAACTGCTTACAAGAACGAATTGGATGCAATTATTGACAATGTTACAAGAATGGCAAATACTCAATATAACGATAAATACTTATTCTCAGGTACAAGAACAACAACTAAACCTTACACTGTGACGGATGAGGGATTACTGTACGGTGGAAACAATGAAAAAAGAGCAACATTAGTCGGTGAAGACAAAACTCAAGATATAAGTGTTATCGGAAAAGATGTATTTGGAGAAGCTGCGTTTACCTACGATGCAGAAGGTAACATGGTTTTTGATGAAACAAACAGCTCGGGAGCATTAGGTGCTTTATATCAATTCAAGGCAGCGCTTCAAGATACTGAAAATGTAGATATTGCATCTGTACAATCCGCAATGGGTAAGATAAGCTCAGGCATGGATTCAATTACAGCAAGTAAAACAAGAATAGGCGCAATTGGAGAAGTTTTTGAAGACATGCTGTCCTCATACCAAAATGATGAATTAAACTTAACCGAACTTCGTTCAAACTTGCAAGATACGGATTTGCCAAGTGCTATTTCTGATTGGTATTCTGTATATCAATCAATGCAAGCATCTTACTCAATGATGTCACAAACAATGAATACAAGCTTGCTTAACTATATATAATTTCTAATAAAAATGTGAAAAAGCTCGCAATTTTTTATAAATTTGCGAGCTTTTTTCTTAATTAAAAATTTTTATTGACTTCAAAAAAAAAATCATTAAATAAATAATACAAACAGATGAGTAAATAAAAGCCAAAATACACGATAATAGTAACGTGAGAGTGTAATTATGCCTTTTGTTTACAGACTGCAAAAAGTACTTGATTTTAGAATCCGTAAAAAAGAAGAACAACTTCTTGTCCTTCAAAAAGCTCAGCAAGCCCTGTATTTAGCTGAGGCGGATATTCAAAGAAACAACGAGGAAATAGTTATCACGAAACAAGCACAGCGTACGGCTGACTATACAATGATGGAAGCATACGATACTTATCTTCATCATTTATGGGAAAAAGGCGAACAGTTAGAGCTTGTAAGGCAGGAAAAAGCTGAAATTGTGCAGCAGGAAGTTCAAAAATTGGTTGAGCTTGAGCAGGCGGTAAAAGTTTTGGAAAAGCACAAGGAAAAAAGCAAAGATGCCTACATGGCAGAACAAAAAGCGGCAGAATTAAAGAATATGTCAGAGCTTGGTGTTCAAAGATATTTCCAACAGTCAAGAGAAACTAAAGAAGAGCAGGAACTATTGGAACAATACCAGAGAGATTTAGAGGAAAACAATGGAAATTAAAGCAACTCAAATTAAAAATTCACAAGTACAGGAGTCAGCATCATCAGTGAGATTACCTGCAAAGATAGGTGCAGAAAATAATTCTTTTATTGATGAAATGTTGAATTTGCCAAAACTTGATGCAGGTAATACAGCGCCGCAAAATTTGGTTTCAAATAAACAAGTTGCGGAAAATTCTGACAGAGACAGCAAATTATTTGAATTTGTTTCTAAAGGTGCAAATGATTTTTCTTCTATTATGAAAAAAGACAAATTGAGCTTTGCTGAAAAGCAAGAAATGCATAAAGCTGCGGAAAAAGAGCTTGTAAATGAAATTGTTTTAATGAATAGCAAGCAAAATGCAGGAGCAAAAGATGTTGTTAAAAATGAATTAACAAATGCTCAGGCATCTGTTGCAAATAAATCAGAAAATCAGATTAAAGACGAAAAGCAGGAAATACAATCTGAATTTAAAAATTTCGATAATTTCGAACTAAAAGAATCATTTGAAAATGTTGAATTCAAAGCTCCCGATAAATTAGAGCAAATTTGCAACGTTGAAAATGAGTTAGTTTTACCTGAAAATTTTGCAGTTGAAGAAATCATAGGAGAACCTGAGAATTTACAAAAATTTGAAGAACCTGTGATTAGTCAATTTGAAAAGGTTGAACTGCCTGAATCTTTAGAAGTATCTGAGGTCATAATTGAGGAGCCGAAAGTTCCACAAGCAGAAGTAAAATCAGAACCACAAATTGCAAAAGTATCTGACGTGAAAGTAGAGGAGCCAAAAGTTTCTCAAGCTGAAATAAAATCAGAACCGCAAATTGCAAAAGTATCTGATGTAAAAGTTGAGGAACCAAAAGTTCCTCAAGCAGAAATAAAATCAGAACCACAAATTGCAAAAGTATCTGACGTGAAAGTAGAGGAGCCAAAAGCTCCACAAGCTGAAATAAAATCGGAACCACAAATTGCAAAAGTTACTGATGTAAAAGCTGATGAGCCAAAAGTTTCTAAAGCTGAAGTAAAATCAGAACCACAAATAGCAAAAGTTGCTGATGTAAAAGTTGAGGAACCAAAAGTTTCACACGCTGAAGTAAAATCGGAACCACAAATTGCAAAAGTATCTGAAGTAAAAGTTGAAGAGCCAAAAGTTTTACAGCCTTTACAAAATAAGCAAACTAAAGTTAATAAGCAAGAAGATGTAAAAACAGGCGAAGATTTTACCAAGGTTTCAAAAGCTTTGGATATTGACCAGCCAAAGCAAGTAACAGACAAAGATATTATTGATGTTGTTACAAATGACAAAAATATTCAAAAGCCGATATTCAAAGAAAATATACCTAATTTGGAAAAAGTTGCCGAAAAATCCGCTAAAATTTCGGATAAACCTTCGGTTCAAAATATTTCCAAAAAGAAACCTGAGATTTTTAACGAAGTCGATAATATAGGCAAAGTTAAGGATATATCTGACGATATCAAGGTAAAAGCTGTTGATGTAAAGCCTGTGGTTCCTGAGGATATAAAGGTTATCAAAATGGAAGTTATAAATCCGTTAGCGGAAATAAACAAATCTTTTGATACGGCAAAAACTTCTGATATTGTAAAATTTATTGATGCAAATTTATCGACAGAGTCAGCTAAAAAATCAAAAACGACAGCTTCAAAAGCCACAGATGCCGCTAAAAAAGCGTCTGCTGAAAAAGCTATAAAAATGACGGAGGCTGATGCTAAATTTTTCAATAACCTGATTGAAACTAACCAACAAGTTATTGAAGGTTCAAAAACTTCTGAACAAAACTTAAATAATACGTTTTTAAAGGATGTTGAGACTGCACAGGCATCACAAGTTTCAAAAACACTTTTAAATGCACTTAAAGAATCTCAAGAGTCGAATAAGGCATTCAGAGTTGATTTTGATAAAGACATTTCGGTAATATTGAGAGTTAGCAAAAACGGTCAAATATCCGCAGAATTTTTACCTGGAGACGAAGCGGTGGAACAATATTTGAAGGCAAATATACCGTTGTTGAAACAAAAATTCAGCGAAGAAGGTTTGGAATACGATAATTTATCATATCGCCAAAACAGAAAAGATAACGAGGACAGAAACAGACAAAGCAGAGGTAATAAAAAGGAGAACGGCTATGAATGATTCATTTGTAACAGCGCTTAATACGCAAAAAACCACAATAGAATGGATGAATGCTCTGACAACAAACATGACAAACATGTATACGCCGGGCTTCAAAGAAAACAAAGTTAATTTTAAAACTTTTTTAGGCGGTGCGGTTTTGGACACTTGCGACAAAAACTTTGGACAAGGTAAATCAACTCCAGGTACCGCAAATGCTAACCTTTTCTTGGAAGGTGAAGGTTTTTTTGTAACACGTACGAACGAAGGTAAAGTTATATACACGAGACATGGTGAATTTGATTTTGATTCGGAAGGTGTATATAAAAATAAAGACGGTTTTACCGTTCAGGGTTATATTTTGAACGATAAAGGCGAAATTATGGCAGGAACAAAGTCTTTGAGTGCAGACCTTTATGAAGAAACAATTACAAAGGGAGGTGCCTTGGATGTTCCTACAACAAACATAAAATTGTGGATTGACCCTAATAACGGTAAATATTTGGGTAAATACGACGATTACGAAATTAAAAATGACGGAACATTGTACGGTAAAGCTGACGGAGGAAAGAAAAGAGTTCCTTTATACAAAATAGCTACAATGAGTTTCCATAATAAAAACGGTTTGTATGAAATTAAAGACGGTCAATTTGTTGAAACCGAAGAATCAGGTCGTCCTGTATTAGGTCGCGGAGAAATTCGTTCAGGCTTGTTAGAATTGTCAAATGTAGGCTTTAAAGATAATATCGCAAATTATCAACAGGCTAAAGTTCAAATGGAACTTGCAAATAAATTGATTTCATCTCAAAAAGAATTATTACAAGAAGCAATCAGATTAGTTGCATCATAGTGATTACTCGGAAGTGAGTGTTCCGTAAGGCAGGGTTAGTTTGCAGAAAAATACGGTAAACGGGCAGATATACATTGTCTCGTTTACCGTGGCAAATTTTGATTTGTTTTAAATAGAGTAAATTCAAGTACAAGAGGGGTTAACAGGCACCCTCTTTTTTTTGTTTACAATATTCGTCAAACTTGAAATAATGCTTTAAATATGACATAATAATGAAAAATAATTTGGGTGGAGATTAGTATGAAAAAATTTGTAGCGTTTTGCTTAGTTACCTTTTTGCTTAACTTTAATTTTTTGTCTGCGGTTGCCTCTTTGCAAAACATAAGTGATATAGGTCCATATTACTGGGCATCAAAAGAAATCAATTTTGTTATTGAAAACGGAATTATGTTAACGGATAATAATGGCTGTTTTAACCCTGATAATTCCGTTACCCGTATTGAATTTGTGCAATCCTTGTTAAAAGTTCTTTCCAATGATAATTTGGATGTTAAAATTAAAAACCAATTTACGGATGTAAAAAAGACGGATAGTTATTATTATGATGTCCTGCGTTCTCAACAATTGGGACTTGTTTACGGTTATCCTGATAATACCTTTAAACCTAAAAGAATACTTACAAGAGCTGAGGTTACGTCTGTAATGAGCCATATAACAAGAGACGTATCAACAGATTTGTCGGTTTTAGATAATTTTAATGACAGCGAAGATATTCCTCAATGGGCAGATTATGTTTATGCAAAAGCTATTAAATACGGATTATATGTAAATTATCCGAACGAAATGATTTTAGCTCCAAACTATGATTTAACAAGAGCAGAAGCAGCAGTTTTGTTGTATAAGCTTAATAATAAATTGAACTTGGTAAAAGCCCAATATAAAAATCCGACACCAAAGGAAAAACTTTTACGTACGGAACATTTAAACTATACTGGCAAAGCTCCTTGTAGTACTGTAAAAATTACAAATTTGAGGAGAATAATTTTAAAAAATAATGTTTTACAAATCTCTTTTGATGAAGTTTATTGGTCTAAAAAATCTCATGTCGGAGATATTGTAAAATTCGTATTCCAAGACGGAGTTTACACAGAAGAAAGTACACTTGTTATTCCGCAAGGCTCAACCTTGACCGCTGAAGTTACGAATATTAAAAAACCAAGATGGTTTAATAAAAACGCAAGAGTATCCATGAAATTTAGAAACTTAACTGTACCAAGCGGAAAAACATACGAAATAGACGGGGATCCGTTCACAAAAGACGGTACATTGAAAGAAGGTCCATGGATGACATTTGCAAAAATCATGGGTTGGACACTAGGTTTAGGTGTTGTAGGTACAGGTGCAGGAATAGGTTTTTCATTTATACCTGCCGCTACCGTAATAGGCAGAGGTATTGCAATAGGTACGCCAATCGGCTGCAGTGTAGGTTTGATTACCGGCTTTATTTCTCCAGGGTTGCACTATAAGACAAAACGAGGCGAAAATATCTTAATTATTCTAAATGATGAATTAAGTATATATAATGAATAGCTTAATAAATTATCTTATAAAATAATCTCGTCAGGTATAATAATTTTGTCCATTCGGGTATAGGAAAATTTCTTTTGATAAATAAAATGAGAAAGTAAAGTAAAAAATATTTTGTTAATCAAAAGGAGAAATTATGAAAAAATTATTATTGGCATTAGCATTAACAATGTCATTATCGGCAGCTTCTGCTTTTGCCGATTGCGGCTGTCCTGTTCAAAAAGATGATTGTGGTTGTATAAAGAAACCAAAATGCGAAAAACAATGCGATAAACCAAGTTGCGAAGAATGTGCCCAAAGAGCAAAAGAATGTTTTTCAGACTGCAGAGACCAAAAAAGAGAAGAATTATATTGCAGATTAAATTTAGATTCTTGCCAGCGTGATAAGGCTATGGATATAGAAAACAGGTATGAATCTGATTTGGAATGTATTCATGACAAAATCAAATCCGACCATAAATGTCTTTGCAAAACATTGGGAGCCTCTTGCTTGGATAAAAACGAAGTAAAAAATAACGAAAGAGTTTTAAAAGAGGATTTTAAGGAATTAAAATCAAAATTAAAATGCATGGATAAAGAATTTAAGTCTATTTTAAAATGTGAACAAAAATCCGAATACAGAAAAATTAAACGTGAAATGAGATACAGATTTAAGCATGCAAGAAAATATTGCTGTAAACCAAAATGTAATTGTGATTGATTATGTAATTTGCAAAACCCTGAAACGACGCTGGTTTACGCCAGCGTCGTTTTGTTAACAAATGTAAACAAAACCCAAATAAAAAAGGCAATTTCTTAACAAAAAAAAACTTATATAAGTATAAGTATAAGGATATTAAAAGAAATGGCAAACGGTTTAACAGCAACAACAAATTTCATAGTTCAAAAAATCGACAGAAATATGGTTGATTCAGTAACAAAAGCTATTTTTGAACGTGCAGCAGCAAAAGCTGTAAAAACTCCTGAACCATCTGTAGCAGCAAAAACAAATTCAAATCCATCAGTAAATATGGATGTATATAAAACATCTATTCAAAATGATGTTATGACTGAAGCAAGAAAGTCATTAACTCAATCAGTAAATCCTTTTGCAGAAGGAATTTTCAAATCACAAGCAACTCAAGCAGCAGCATCAACAAATGCAACTGAAGCACAAGCTGGTGTTAAAGCACTTTCAAGCAACGCTGCAATTAAAGCTCCTCGCGTAAGAGTTACTGAGTCAATGGCTTTACAAAACGGTATGTTTACTTCAGCTATCAGAGAATCAATGATGATTCAAGCGAAAGAACAAATTGTAAACAACACTGACTTAATGTCAAGATTACAATTCTTGAATTCAAAAACAGCAGTTAATTTATATCCTGCTAAACAATTCAATTAAAAAGATTTTATACTCTCTCTCTTAATATCCTCGTGTTTATTTAATGTTTGCCAATAAGTTGGCAAACATTTTCTTTTGTATAGACACTTTTAATGAAATTTTTATTAAATTTTATATTAAGTCTTTCGTACTTTTTTTCATTATTTTATATTTTTTACAAAAAAAAATTGTCGTGATAAAATTAGTTTGTAAATTAGCTTATAAGGGGTAGTTATGAACAAAGAATATTTTCCTCAAGAAATAGAAAAAAAGTGGCAAAAAGTATGGGAAGAAAATAGTGCTTTTCATACGTCAAATAATTCTGACAAGCCAAAATATTATGCGCTGTCTATGTTTCCGTATCCAAGCGGTAAACTTCACATGGGACATGTCAGAAATTATACGATTACGGACGTAATTGCCCGTTTCAAAAAAGCTCAGGGGTACAATGTTTTGCATCCGATGGGCTGGGACAGTTTCGGGTTGCCTGCCGAAAATGCAGCTATGAAACATGGTGCAGATCCTGCAAAATGGACTGATGAAAATATTGCTTATATGACAAAACAATTGAAAATGTTAGGCTTGTCTTATGACTGGGAGCGTGAAGTTGCAACTTGCAAACCCGAATATTACAAGTGGACTCAATGGTTGTTTTTACAATTATACAAAAAAGGCTTGGCATACAAAAAAGAAGCCGCTGTAAATTGGTGTGACGAATGTGGGACGGTTCTTGCAAACGAACAAGTTATTGATGGTAAATGCTGGAGATGTGACAGCGTTGTAGAAAAGAAATATCTTTCTCAATGGTTCTTAAAAATTACGGACTATGCCGACAGATTACTCAATGACCTCGATAAACTTGACGGTTGGGGCGATAATGTTAAGACAATGCAGGCTAATTGGATTGGAAAATCTCATGGCGCAATTTTAAAATTCAAAGTTGTAGAGAAAGACCTTGAAATTCCTGTATATACAACACGTCCTGATACTGTTCATGGCGTAACTTATTTGGTTGTGGCTCCTGAATATAAAGATATTGAGCTGCTTACAACAGACGAAAATAAACAGGCTGTTGAGGAATACAGAGCAAATGCACGTAAATTAACCGAAATAGAAAGACTTTCAACAGACAGAGTAAAAACGGGTGTACCTTTAGGCACTCATGCGATAAATCCGTTTACGGGTGAACAATTCCCTCTTTGGACTGCTGATTATGCTCTTGTTGAATACGGTACAGGTGCAGTAATGGCTGTTCCTACTCACGATGAGAGAGATTTCGCTTTTGCTAAAAAATATAATCTTCCTATGAAGGTTGTTATTGAAAATCCTGAAAATCCTTCTAAGTGCGAAAATGAAGCATATACAGAACTGGGTGTTTTGGTAAATTCAGGCAAATTTAACGGAATGAAAAATGAAGATGCCAAAAAGGCAATTACTCAATATGCTGTCGATAAAGGATTTGGTGAATTTAAAACACAGTTCAGATTGAGAGACTGGCTGGTTTCACGTCAAAGATATTGGGGAGCTCCAATTCCTGTTGTTTATTGCGATAAATGCGGTATTCAACCTGTACCTGAAGAACAGTTACCTGTATTATTGCCGACAGATGTTGATTTTTCCGTTGTAGGTAAATCTCCGATTACGACATCTAAAACCTTTAAAGATACTGTTTGTCCTGTTTGCGGAGGTTATGCTACACGTGAAACGGATACAATGGATACTTTCGTTTGTTCAAGTTGGTATTACTTAAGATATTCGGATGCTAAAAATGCCGAAAAATGCTTTGATAAAAATTTGGTTGATAAATGGCTGCCTGTGGATCAATATGTAGGCGGTATTGAGCATGCTATTTTGCACTTGCTTTATTCAAGATTTTTTACAAAAGCCTTGTATGACTTAGGTTTGGTAGGCTTTGATGAACCGTTTAAAAACTTGTTAACTCAGGGTATGGTTTTGAAGGATGGCTCAAAAATGTCTAAATCAAAAGGTAATACCGTTGATCCTGATGAAATCTTTGAAAATTACGGCGCAGATACCGCAAGGTTATTTATTCTTTCAGATTCACCTCCTGCACGTGATTTTGACTGGTCAGATGCAGGTGTTGAAGGTTGTTACAAATTTTTGAACAGAGTTTGGAGAATGATTTCGTCTAATCAGGATAAAATTACATTTGATTATAAAATTCCTGAAACTCGTTCAAAAGTCAATGATGACCTTATCAGAATGACTCATATTTCTATAAAAGGAATAACAAACGATATTTCCAATGATTTTCAATTTAATACGGTAATATCTAAATACAGAGAACTTGCAAATTATATTTCTGATTGGACAAATAAAGCTCAATGGACAGAAGAAGATAAAAATGTTTTCAGCTTTGCTGTTTTAACATTGATAAAACTAATGTCACCTGTTGCAGTTCACATGTGTGAAGAAATATGGCAATCTTTGGGCGCAAAGACATCTGTCCATGACGAAAAATGGTGTGAATATGACGAAAACCTTGCAAAATCAAGTTCAATAACATTAGTTGTTCAAATAAACGGCAAAGTTCGCGACAAAATAGAGGTTGACGAAAGCTTAGACCAAGAAGAATTAAAGAAAATAGCTCTTGAAAGTCCAAAAGCAAAAGATGCAACTACGGGTAAAACAGTAGTAAAAGTAATTGTTGTTCCTAAAAAATTGGTAAACATAGTTGTAAAGTAACATAAAAATCTATAAAAAACGAGGTGGTTGAATTTCAACTACCTCGTTTTTTATAGTATTATGATGAATTATTCTTCAGTTTTTGCGTTATATTGAGCTTTAGCTTGGTTAGCAATATCAGTTATAATTGCTTGGTTTTGTTTATGAATTTTAGCACGTTTGAAACCTTTAAAGAATCCTTGTACTTCATTAGGGTTTTGTAAATCAGCCAATCTTGATGTATCTACATATTCTTTAGAAGTTAAGTTGTTTATGCTTGATGTTTCAGCAAAAGCAACATCATATTGGCTTCCTAATTGTTTAACTGTGTTACCAACACCTACAGAAGTGTTGCCTAATTCTTCACCTTTAACAATTGCAACGTCACCCATTCTGTGAGCTTCTCTTTTACCGCCCAATCCTAAGAATCTGCTACCGAAACCTGCTTTTCTAGCATCCTTCCAAGAATCGATATTAGAAGCTTCCATACCTTTTTCAATAGTTACATCAGCATACTCAGTGGCATTTGTTGCTTTATTTAAAGCATCTTGCATATCATTTTTAACATCTTCCATTGTTTTGCCCATTAATTGCAATTTAACGTTAGCTGCTACTTTTACCATATTTTCAGCAGTAGATTTTGCGTCAAATTCTGATTTTAATTCTTTAACATCTCCGCCTAAATCTTCAATTTCTGCTTGTAAATTTTCAGCTTTTGCAGCATCTTCTTCAGAAACTTCATTAGCATCTGCGTTTGTAATGCCTTCTAATTCTTCAGTTTTAGCTTCAATTTCATCTTGTTTTTGTGCAATTTCATTAGCTGTTGCCTCAGTTTCTTCTTGAATGTCTTCTAATTTTTCAGTTGTTTCTTCAGTAATAACAACAGTTTGACTCATTACATCTTCCATTTGTAAAGTATATTTATCAAGATCTTCTTGAACTTTTCCAAGTTCTTGATTTTGTCCTGTACATTTAGAAATCAAATTGCCTAAAATAGTTTTTAAATTAGCTCCATATTCTTGAGCTGTTGCAACTTCTTGTTCTGCTTCATTTATTTCTCCAGCATCATCAGTGATTGTATAAGATACTGCAGTTGCATCATCAGAGGTTTGATTAACTTCTTTTGACATTTTTTCTTGTGCTTCGTTGTATACATCATCAGGAACGTTAACTCCATTTTGTTTTAATTCTACAATTTGACTAGCTGAATAATTATTCCAATTTAAACCTTGTACCATACGCATATTTCTTTCTATAAAACATGTAACCCTTACATGTATGTTCTCGGCATTTTTGCATGCAAACTTTAGGTTTCTGGCATATAGTTGTTACATTCCGTTACAATTGTTTGTGATAATATTCTACTAACGGAAGGAAAATATAAATGGCATTAACAACATATCTAGGAATTGATGTAGGTTCTGTAACAACAAAGTTAGCGTTGGTTGATGAAAACGGCAAATACGTTGACAGTTATATGTTAAGAACTGCAGGTAAGCCTGTCGTGGCTGTTCAAAATGGTTTAAATCAGTTGAAAAGTCAAGCTACGCAGGAATATGATATAAAAGGTGTAGGTACCACAGGCAGCGGTCGTAATCTTGCGGGCGCATTAGTTGGTGCTGATATTATAAAAAATGAAATTACAGCTCATGCTGTTGCTGCAAGTGTTAATATACCTGGTGTCCAAACTATTCTTGAAATAGGCGGACAAGACAGTAAGATAATTATTCTTCGTGACGGTATTGTTACGGATTTTGCTATGAATACTGTTTGTGCTGCAGGTACGGGAAGTTTCTTGGATCACCAAGCGCAACGTTTAAATGTGCCTATTGAAGAATTTGGTGATACTGCTCTGCAATCAACAAATCCTGCTCGTATCGCAGGTCGTTGCGGTGTTTTTGCCGAAAGTGACTTAATTCATAAACAACAATTAGGTTATCCTGTTGAAGATTTATTATACGGTTTGTGTCAGGCGTTAGTAAGAAACTATCTTGCTAATCTTGCGTTGGGCAAAGATTTGTTACCGACTATTTCTTTCCAAGGCGGAGTTGCAACAAATAAAGGTATGGTAAAAGCTTTCGAAGAAACTTTAGGAACTTCTATTGTTGTACCTGATCACCACCAAACTATGGGTGCTATCGGGGCGGCTCTACTTGCAATGGAAAATCATCAGTATACGAATAAGGAAACGACATTTAGAGGCTGGGAAGTTGGTGACATGCATTTTGCGTCAATAACTTGCGATTGTAACGGATGCTCTAATCAATGTGAAGTTATTACAATTGTTGAGGGTATTGATGAACATAATCATCCTCACTATGAAAACATAAAAGATATTCAGGGAAACATTATTGCTCGTTGGGGCGGAACTTGCGGACGTTGGGATATTGCTTAAGTCATGAATGGTAATCCTGAAAAACAGTTTAAGAAATTTCTTATAATAATTGTTGTTATTGTTTCGGCTGTTATATACGGAATGATTAGGCCTGATTTTTTCGCAAATAAAACTTCTGTTTTAAAATTGTCGTCTCAAAAACCTTGGCAGGAAGAATTTTCACAAGAAAATGACGATATTGACGATGTCAATATAAAGTTTGAGTATCCTGAAAATGATTTTAAAAAAGATATTTCAAATAATCCTTTTGATTTTGAATTAAGCAAACAGACAGATGAGGATTATTTGATTACGGGCAGTATTCCTATTAACCCTATGAGTGACTTAAACTATAAAACAAAAGATGATATTTATGCACTAAGAAAATCTTTTGTAGAAAAAACTTTGTTTAAAAACAGAAAGTATGTTCCGTCAGAAAATGTTTTTGGTCAAATAGCAGACAAAAAGCCATGGCTTGGAATAGAAGCTCTGACTTGCTACGGTAAAGGTCCGAATGCTCATAAAGGTTTATCTGAAGAAAGCAGATACATAAATAATCCGACAATGCTTATAGGTCTTGACAGAGTCAGTTTTGATGAAAAACCTAAAAATCAATGTTCTGTTGTTGATTATTTGATGCCTGTTAAAATTAACTACTCAAAAGATGAAAATACAATAAAAGTTGAGTTTGAAGTTTCTGAATATAAAGGTGATTTAGGTAAAAATTTTCTGCTAAAAGGTCTTAATGCAAAAGATTTAGGGTATCCGTATGCTTATGCTGACAATACTAAAAATTTAGTATTTATACAGCCTGATGTAAACATTTCAACAAATATTCACATGTTTAAAGATTTTATTCATCTGGGACAGGCATGTGGTGTTAAAGGTGGATGCAACAACGGTTCTCCATTTCAAAAAGAGCTTAATTTTACTGTTATGAAATATCCTGCAACTATCCATTTTAAATTATGGAAAAAAATGCCAAAGGATAAAGATTCAGACGGAGATATAAATTATTTGATAATATTAAAGTAGTGTTGTATAATTTATCCCAAAAGGAGAATTAAAAGTGAATTTTACAGGGATGGCTATGGATTTTTTTGCATGGAGTTATATGATAGGTATAGTTTTTATTATTGCTTATCTGATAGGCTCTGTTCCGACAGGATATATTATTGTAAAAGCTAAAACAGGCAAAGATATTCGTGAAATCGGTTCAGGTTCCACAGGAGCTACTAATGTAAAAAGAGTTCTCGGAACGAAATATTTCTTTTTGGTAATGTTGTTAGATGCTTTAAAGGGTGTTATTCCCGTAATTTTAGCTTGGAAATTTGCTACATTTAAAGCCGAATTCGGTTTACCTGCCGTAATAGCTGCAATTGGTGTTATAGTAGGTCACAGCAAATCTTTATTTTTAAGCTTTAAAGGCGGAAAGTCTGTTGCAACAGGGGTTGGTACTATATTAGCCTTGAATTGGCAAGTGGGACTAATCGTTGCGGCAGTGTGGGGCGTTATTACATATATTACACATTACGTTTCTGTCGGCTCTATTGTTGCAGTAATTTGTGCGCCGCTGTTAATGTTATTTTTTCATCAGCCAATAGCCTATGTTTTATATTGTGCTGTCGGTGCAGTATACATAATTTATCTCCACAGAGAAAATATTAAGCGTCTTTTAGAAGGTAATGAAAACAAAGTTAGAAAATAGTGTAATCAACTGATTGTAATACTGAAAAAAATCATTAAAATAATATTATGAAAAGATTATTGATATTTTTTACATTTTTAATGTTTTCAGTGCAGTGTGCAAACGCTGATATTGACTATGCAAGAATTTATAACAGCCTTGAGGATCCTACATTTAAGTATATTCATGGCATTGACCCAGATCAGTTTTATGATATGAAGGGCTATGCCTGGGCTCCATACCCTCTTTTAAGGCTTAATCAGGAAGTTTATTTTAAAAAACAAAAAATTGAGCCGGGCTACTATTTGTTAACTCCTCGCGAACATGAGGGCAAATGGTATGTGCTATTTAAAGAAAACGGAATTGTAAAAGCAACAATTCCTTGCTATAAGGATGAAATTGTTCCGCCTACATTTTACGAGGAAAATTTACCAAAGGAAAAACTTACTCCATCACAGAAAATACACATCGGGTTTATAAATATGGTGGGACATTTTAATTCAGCAAAACGTAAAAAATCGCCAAATACTTTCTTAGAACTTGAAGATTTAGATAATGATTTTATTTCAATGACAATATATTACGGTGAGAAAAGATATTATATTTTATTGAGATCAAAAATGTTATAAAAAAGATGCGGACAAAATCCGCATCTTTTATTATTTATTTATTTATTTATTTATTTATTCAAGACCTTCATCGTCTTCTTTAATTTTATCAATAACCATTTTGGCCATTTCTTTTGCGATAACACTTTGCGTAGCTTCAGGACAATTTTGTAACATTGTCATTGCTGTTTTTAGTGTTCCGTCAATATCGTACCAACGTCCGTTTCTTGAATCGCTTTGACCTGATTGTACGGCAGAAATAACATCTTCAACCGATTCATACTTATCATTTTCAATATTATGTTCAATAATAATTTTAATCAAGTTAAGTGCGATTCTAATTTGAGTTTCATCATCAGAATGTTCTAATGTACTCATAGCTTGTGATAAAACAGGGTCTTTATCGTACCAACGTCTGTTTTTGTTTGAATATTCTTCTTTCATTTGTTCTTCCATATTGTGCCTCCTTGTTAGCCTTGTTTGAACGTTACACCTTTATTGCCTTTTGGGTATTCCCATTTTATGCTTTGACAGGTACAAGCGATTCTGCATGCTCCGCATTCAAGGCAATTTTCATAATTTATCGTCATTTCCTGTTCTTCTTCGTTCCATTCCCATACTTGTGCGGGACAAACGAATGTGCAAGTTCTGTTACTACAATTTTTACATTTTTCTGTGTTCGGTGTCAAGTGTGAAATATTATCACTTACATATTTTATTTTAAAAAGTTTGTCGTTTAAATTCATTTTAAAATCTCCCAAAGCAGCTTAATTCCGGCAAATCCGTCTTTTGCTAATTCTGAAATGCTTCTGTCAGTAAAAAAGGATTTTATGAAATTTCTGAATTTATCACGCTTAACAATACTATCAACAGCAGTGAAATCCTTAAAAAATGAGTTTATTTTTTTTATGTAGTAATCCGTAAAGGAAGCTCTTCTTTTATGCATTGTAGGCATAAGGTTTTTATAACTTTTTAAATCTTTCATTATAAATGAGTTATCAAGTTTTTCTTTGTATAGTTTTAAAACATTTTTTGAAAAATCGTGTTTTTCTATTGCCTCAATTGCCGTTTCTCCTGCCAATTTACCGCTAATCATCGCAAGGTTTGTACCTTCCCAATGTAAATTATTAACGAGCATGGCAGCGTCTCCGACTACCATAACTCCGTTGCCGTATAATTGAGGTATTTTGTTATATCCGCCTTCTGGAATTAAATGGGCAGAATACTCCAATAATTCTCCGTCTTTTATAAGAGGTGAAATTGACGGATGTTCTTTAAGTTTATCCAAAACTTCATAAGGCTTTAATTTTTTCTCCGTAAGTTCATCAAGAGCTATGCCAAGACCTATGGTTACGCTGTTTTTATTTGTATACATATATCCTAAACCGAGCATGCCGTTCATAGGATAGCCTACAATTTCGGTTATGCATCCTTCGTTGTCCTTTAAATTAAATCTTTCGTTAATTTTATCAGTATCAAGTTTAATGATTTCTTTTATTCCAAGTGCAACATCTTTTGGCTCAAAGTTATGTCTTAAGCCTGCTTCTTTTGCTAAAAGAGAGTTTACTCCGTCAGCGAGAATAACAATATCCGCGTAATAGTCTTCTAATTCTGTTTTAACTCCGACAATTTTATTATCTTCAATGATCAAATTTTTGACCAATGTCTGAGTTACGAGGGTTACACCTTCTTTTTTTGCTTGTTCAGCAAGCCATCTGTCGAATTTTGCTCTTATTACGGTATAGCTGTTAGAGGATTCTTCGTCAGAGGTATAAGAAACGGTTGTATCTTCATGCTCTGTTAAAAGCATGTATTTATGTTTAATATTATTTCGTTCAAGCGGTGCATTTTCTTCAAAATCAGGGAATATTTCCTTTATAGGCTTTGTATAAACAGCTCCGCCAAAAACATTTTTGCTTCCGCAAAAATTTCCGCGTTCAATTAGTATAACATTTTTATTTGCTCTTGCAATAGTGACTGCTGCGGATATTCCTGCAGGTCCTCCTCCTACTACAATGACTTGTGTTTTATTTTCCATACAAATATTATATGTCAATTAAATTCAAACATCAATCTTAAATAACAAAAAAAACGACTCCCTTGGAGTCGTTTTTTAGAAAGTTTAATTACTGATTAAGCGATACCGATTTGACGCATAGGAGCAGCTTTTTTACCAAGTTGAGCAGCGCTTGTTTGATATTCGCCGTCTTTAATGCCCAAGCCTACATAAGCTGTTTCGTTAGCAAATGGGTTTCCGCCATCAGCTCCACCTCTTTCAACCTTTGATACAGGTTGGAAAGGATTAACACCTTGAAGTTTCTTCATTGCGAATGGATTGTTGTTTAATGCTGAAATATCCAAAATAATATCCTTTCTTTATATTAATATTAAAACATTTTTTTCATGAAAATTGCCATGTTTAACAAAAAATTTACATTTTATTTTTATAGGCTATTGAAACTGTAATGTGTTTTTGTTAAAATCATTAGGATAAATAGGATAAATTGAGGGGATAAAGATATGTCAAAACGTGTATTATTGTGTATTATGGACGGTTGGGGTATTTCTTGCGGTAATGATGAGACAAATGCCGTTAAATTAGCAAATCCCGTAAATTTTTACAAACTTAAAGAAACAGAAAAATATACTCAAATTCATGCAGACGGTGAATATGTAGGTTTACCGGAAGGTCAAATGGGCAACAGTGAAGTCGGACACTTGAATTTAGGTGCAGGAAGAATTGTTTACCAAGATTTGTCAAAAATCAACAGAAGTATAAAAGACGGTTCTTTCTTTAAGAATGAAAAATTAATGAATGCCGTTGAGCATGTCAAAAAAAATAATTCCGCACTCCATTTGTATGGGCTTGTTTCAACCGGTGGTGTTCATTCATCTTTAGAACACTTATTGGCATTAATTAAAATGGCAAGTGAAAACGGTTTGGAAAAAGTTTATGTTCATGCCTTTTTGGACGGTCGTGATACTCCTCCTGCAAGTGCGTGTACTTATTTGCAAACCGTAGAAGATGAACTTAAAAAATATAAT
>CAJOPF010000032.1 GCA_905236205.1 Candidatus Gastranaerophilales bacterium | reverse complement strand
GAAAAAGTTTTACTCTGTTCTAAAATAAAATTTATTTGACTAAATATCGTAAAAATATTTTCTTCTTTTTGACGGTTAAGGTAATCTTTGTTTTCAACAAGTTCTTTTGGAAGCGAGTTATATAGAGCTTTAAATTTGTCATATAATTCGGATTTCTTTAATATACTAAAACCACCAAAAAGAGAAAGTCCGCAATTGATATAATTTTCTATTTGTTCCATTATTTTGTATGTATCTTGTGACAAAATTTACCTCCTGTATTGATTATACAAATAGTTATAACATGAATAGCCCAAAATTAAGAATTTATTTTTTTAGCTAATTTTTTTTGCTATAATCTTTATAACAGCTATTATTTAAAAAAGGAGTAAGAAAATGCCATTTATTCAAGCAAAATTATCAAAAACATTAGACGAACAACAAAAAGAAAAATTACAAAATGCTCTTACAGACGTTACAGCTGCATCTTTCGGTAAGCCAAAAGGTTTTGTTATGGCAGGAATTGAAGATAATCAAGATTTATATATGGGCGGAAAAAAACTTGAAAACGGAGCTTACCTGGCAATAAGTTTACTCGGCGGTACGACAAAATCCGTATGTAATCAGATTACAAAAGCTGTTTGTGATATTTTAAAACAAGAACTAGGAACAGAAGGTTCAAACGTATATGTTTCTTATCACCCTGTCGATTTGTGGGGCTGGAACGGTCAAATGTTTTAATCTGCAAGGTTTGATTTTCTGAAACAATTTTATTCAGATTTAGTTTTCTTAATAAACCAATCCGGCTTGTATAATAATCAGATATGGCTTCGGAATATCCGTTTACAAGGTCTTGATAGGATTCTTTAACAGCTGCTAATGCTACAAAATTGACTTTAAAAACTTTTTCATATTATACAATTGATCTTTGTAATCTCTCAACACGATTTTCGGATAAAATATTTTTAAGTTTCATAATGGCTTGAGCGTGAAGCTGACAAACACGTGATTCCGAAACCTCTATTGTTTCACCGATTTCTTTTAATGTCATGTTTTCATGGTAATAAAGAACCATTATCATTCTTTCACGTTCAGGTAAACGTTTCAGGGCATTTTCAAGTTCAGATTTAACGTCTTTTTCTTCCATTGCTTCCGCAGGAGTTAATCTGTTTTCATCTCGAATAGTATCAATAATGGCTACACTATCATCGGAAGAACCTTTTTTATCGTACAAAGAACCTATTGTTGTATCTTCGGATAATATTTGGTCAACTTTATTAGGTTCCATATCCAAGAAATCAGCAACTTCAAGTGTTGTTGCAGGTCTGCCGAGTTTTTGTCTTAATTGTTCTTGGGCTTGCTTAACATCTTTAATTTTTTTTCTTGCGCTTCTCGGAATAAAATCTTGCGAACGGATTTTATCAATAATATTACCTCTGATTCTCATCAGAGCATATGTTTCAAATCTTGCACCCTTATCCGGAGTATATTTTTCAACAGCGTCAATTAAACCTTCAACCCCATAACTTGATATATCTTCAACAGAAAAAGACGGAGGCAAAGAAACTTTAACACGATTAACTACATAACGTGTTAAATAGATATACTGAACAATAAGAGTATCTCTGACCTTTTTATTAGAACGATTTTCGAAATACTGTTTCCAAAGCGCTTCCAATTCTTCATCAGAAATTCTTTTTATGTTGTTATATGAACTGTTAAAATCCTCTGTCATTCCCTCTGTCCGGTACGTGATTAAATTTTATATCATATTACTACACTATTATTTTAAAGGAATAGTACAATATATCATCATTTAAACAGAGGATATTGTTTTATAGTGTTTTAAGATATTCAATAATATCGGCAGATTCGTACATAACAACATTATTATCGCTGTCGAATAAAAGCGGAACCTGACGTTTACCTCCAAGCCGCATCATTTCGTCATAGTTGATTTTTTCGTCAATATTCAGAATATTATATTTTAAATCGGTTGTATCAAGGTAATTTAAAACTTTTCTGCAATAAGGGCAAGTTGGTAAAATAAACAGACTAATCATCAATATCTCCTTTTATCTTAAATTTAATTCAAAATAAATATTTTTAATCCGACAATGCGACAATAATGTAAAATCATGTAAATATTACACTTTATAATTAGCAAAATTTAATTTTAGAAAGTTTAAATAAGTGTTAAAAACTATTTTCATTTAGTTATAATTGTAGTAAAATAGAATTACTAAAAAAAGGAAAGGGATATAAAGTTATGCCAAATGTAAACAATGATGTAAAGGTAAAAATGCCTGTACAACAACCTGTTTCAGCAAAAAAAGAAGATGAAACAAAAGCAGTAGAAACAAAAGATTTGTCAGGTGCAGTAATGGACAAGTTATCTGCAGCAGCAAATATTAACAAAGCAAATGTAGTTACAAAACCTGCTGAAAAATTTGAATTGAATTTATCAACAGAAGAGTTGGAAAGAAGAACAAACAAAGATTTTTTAGCTCCAAAAGTTTTGTTAAAACCTGATTCAAAAGAGTATGCAAATTTGGCAGAAGGCGATAAACAAGCGTTAAAACATTTAGCAAAAACAGCTAAAATAATGGATACTGTTTATATGAAGATGGATAATGAAAAAAATCTTCAATTTAAAGAATATCTTGAAAAAGAAACTGCAAAAGGTAATAAAGATGCAGAAATGTCTTTAAAATTATTTAACGCTCAAAAAGGTATTTCAGGCATTGATATGGAATCAAATATGGTAACTTTGGCAAAGGGACAAAAAGATTTACCAGGTAAAGCTTTCTACCCTGCTGATTTAACTAAAGAAGAATTTCATAGCAAGTTAATTACAATGCTTGAAAACGGTGAAAAAGAAGAAGTTGGAAAAATTCTTAACCAACGTTCAATCGTAGAACGTGACGGAGATAAATTAAAAGCTGTTGATTATTGCGACAAATTCAAAGAAGAATTTGGTCAAATCGCAGACGAATTGGAAAAAGCTGCAGAAACATCAACAAACAAAGATTTTAACGAATATTTAAAACTTCAAGCAAAAGCATTGAGAACCGCAGATCCAATGTTAGATGCTGTTGCAGATAAAAAATGGGCAACACTTCAAGATACACCTCTTGAATATACAATTACACGTGAACAATATGCAGACAGAATGACAGG
>CAJOPF010000031.1 GCA_905236205.1 Candidatus Gastranaerophilales bacterium | reverse complement strand
GTAACAAGACTTCCTTATTTCCTTCCCTATACACAAATTTTCAAGCCGCTATATGCGGCTTTTATTTTTGCCCGCAAAAGCAAAAAAGTTCCTTATTTCCCCTCTACCAACAAAGTTGGTACCCTCATCTGTAAAGCACGTAAACTCGCTAACATCTGATTTGTCACAAAACGATACTTAATCGTTTTGTTCGGCAGAGTTTTATACACAAATTTTGATGGTTATTTCTTCGGAAATAACTTTTTTTTTATTCAAAAATAGGTTTTCCTTATTTCTCCACTTGAATTTCGTCACCTAATAGTTAAATTGACTTTACAAAGTTTAATTATTTGAATGATATCTTGAACTTTGTTATAATCTTGCTATTGGAGGAGATTTATTTTGAAAAAACATATTATTGCTATATTATTTATTTTCTTATTACTTACTGGAGCACCAGTTAGTGCAGAGATGTCAAAAAATGCTCAACAGTTGTATCAGCAAGCATGCAAATTGGAGTTGCAGAATAATATTGAGGGCGCTGTAAAACTAATTGTAAAAGCTATTGATATATCAGGTGAGGATGCCATTTTATATACAAAATTGGCGGGTTTGTATGCAGATTTAGGTGATTACAGAAGCGCATTAGGTGCTTATAAAAAAGCTATTAAACTAAGACCAAATGATGCCTTTATATATATTAGTATTGGTAATATTTTACAAAATACGGGCGACTATGAAAACGCATATAATTCTTACATGCAGGCTATGGAGATTTTTCCTTCATACAAGTATAATTACTTGAATATTGCAAATGTTTTGCTTGCCCAAAAAAAATATGATAAGGCAATAGAGTACTACAATCTTTTTATTGCTGCTTATCCAAATGTTCCTTCTTCAAAAGAGAATTTGGCGACTGCATATTTGAATACGGGTAAATATGCACTTGCTGTAAAAAATTATTCGGAAGCTTATAAAGCTGATGCGACAAAGTTTAGCGAATATGCAAATTACGGTTTTGCATTATTTGAGGAAAAACAATATGCTCAGGCTGTTGATATATTAAAACTTGCATTGGCGGATAATTTGGATAATTTAAAAGTTCGTGCGGATTTAGCAGTTTCTTACCATTATATAGGTAAATATGAATTGTCAAAGCAGCAGTTCGAGCAGATATTTAAAATTAAGCCTGATTTAACGTCCTTGAGAATATATTATGCTAATTTGCTTTCTGATATGCAACTGTATGATGATGCTGTTAAAGAGTATACAACATACCTGAAAGCTTATCCAAATGATGCAGATGCATATAAATTACTTGCTTTGGTATACAAAAATCAGGGTAACGATGAACTTGCAGTTCAAAATTTGCTTGCTTCACTTGCAAAGAATAACAAAGATTTAGAAGTAAAAAAAGAACTTGCTTATCAGTATCATAAAAAGAATGATTATAACAATGCACTAAAATACTATAATGAAATATTAAAAGAATCTCCTGATAATTATGATATAAAAGCAAATAAAGCGCTTGCACTTCATGCACTGAAAAAATATGATGAGGCAATTGCTATTTATGAAGAATTATTGGCTTCAAAGAAAAATGACAGATTATCGAAAAATTTGGTTTCTGCTTATATATCAAAAGGAGATTATCTGTTAACAAAGTCTAAGTATAAAGAATCAATAGAACCTTTTGAAAGAGCTGTTATGCTTGATGCAAATCAAAGCTATGCATATTACGGTCTTGCAAAGGCATATGAATTAACTGGAAACAATGATTTAGCAATTGTAAATTATGAAAAAGCTCTGGAAATAGAGCCAGACAAAGAATTGTATAAAAAGGATTACAAAGCCTTTAGCGATTCACTTAATGTTGCTCAAAATGCTGTTGTTTCAAGTAATAATACAAGCGTATCATCAGAAAATTCAACAAAGAAAGAAGTTGTTGTAGAAGAGAAAACTATTGCTACTCCTGCAAAACCTGTTGCGGCATCAGATTTTAATAATAACAATGAACTTGCAAATATTGATAACCTTATGATACAGAAAAAAACGGAGCAAATTGATGATAAGGTAAAGACTTTAATAAAAGAAGGTGATGATTTATATAAATCAGGTAAAAATACTGAAGCTATAATCAAGTATATTGAGGTTTTGAAATTATCACCAAACGATTCTTTAACTTCGTTTAAGACTGCTAATCTTTATAAAATCGAAAATAACCCTGATAAAGCTATTGTTTACTACAAAAAAGCGGTTTCAATAAATAAAAATTATTCTGATGCTTGGTTTAATTTAGGGCTCACTTATGTTACAAAAAACGATTTCAAAAGCAGCAGAGATTGCTTTAATAAAGTTATATCTTTAAGTCCTGATTATGCTTATGCATACTATGCTATTGCTCTTTCTTATGAGAAAGAATCCGCTTATGACAAAGCAATTGAATATTATGAAAAATATTATAATCTTGAAACTGATGATTTAACAAAGCAGGCAATAAAAAATAAAATTAGTGAATTGAAAAATTTAAAATCTAAATAAGGACTGTTTTTATGCTTTCCTCTATCATAATGTTTCTCGGTACAATTATATATGGAAACCATTTCCACAGCGGTATTATCTTTAATAACGTGCCATTTACTGTTGAAACAGCAGGTAATTATACAACAACTTTTGCAAGAGGCGAAAAAATATACTGGCTTTTTATGTCAAAGAAGCCGATAAAAGCTCAATATATAAAAGTACAAATTGTTAGCGGCTCTCATAAGTCAGGTTTTACAACTTTATCTGGTATTGCATACACACACGAATACAAAATCGATAAAGATAGTCCTTATTATTATACGGATTACGTCGTCATGCATACTCCGGGGCATTATTATATGGAAATTTTTGACCTAAATATGCTTCATAAACCCATAACCGTAGCGGATTTTTTTGTTAAGTAAAACCTAGTATTTAAAGCTGACAACAGTCCAAGCACCTTTAACTTCATACTTTAAATCTCTAATATTTAAAGGAATTGTTTTTATAATTTCATTTCTGATATTAGAAAAAACTAAATAAGGGAGTGCTGCTTTTTTGTATGATGCAGGGTTTGTAACTACCGCTCTGAACAGATATTCGTCAAGAAATGCAACAGAGTCTAAAAATATAAATGCTACTTTTTGATTTTTTTTCATTTTTGAATAAACATCTCTGTTAACAGAACTCATCAATAAGCTTTCACTATATTGGTTAAGCGGAAGTGTTGAATTGATGAATGCTGCACGATATCTGTTTTTACCGTCTTTTAGAGCCTGTTCGGAAGTCATAAAAGGTTCATAAAAGTAATTGAAATTACCTTTATATATTTCGTAAACATTGTATTTAGAAAAATCTATATATTTTTCAAATCTTGATTTAGGATAATAAGTCAGAACAATAAAGTCATTTTTATTTAATTTCGCGCTTTTAATCAGGTCTGCTACGTATTTATTCCCCTCATAGCGTGGTAATTTTGCGGCATAATTCGGAGAAAATATATACAATACTTGGAATAAAAAGAATGTTATCAGGACAAAATATTTAAACCAAATTCTGTCATAAGAATCAATAATAACGCAAAAAGTAAATATAAGTATTGGGTAAATTTCTATGATGTATTTTGCATCTAGTGATAATGAACCTGTTAGCCCTGCCAAGAGAGAAATTATAATGGTTGCAATTGCGATATATATAATATCAATATCATTTCGGAGATTTTTGTCGACAAATCCTGCAATATATATTACTAATGCAATCAGCATCGGAATAATAAGGCATACTGCATCAATATTCAATGAGTGAATATTTTCAATAACGCTTACATTTGATATAATCGGAGTAAAAAAGTCTGCAAAAATCTGAACAACTCTGTATAAATTGATATTTGTCCACCATTGAGACATTGAATTTGTTAAAAACAGTATTTTTACAATTATTGGTGATACCAATGCTATTAGTATAAATGAGAGAATAGCAAGCTTATTAACCAGACTTTTAAACGATTTTCTTAATTTTATATAAATATATAAAATATTGAAAAATACATATACAAAACCTATTGTGTGTGTCAACAATATTAGTAAATTAGCTGTAACAAGTCCTATAATATTATATCTATCAGGTTTTTTGACTGTTCTTATTGTAAAATATAATGAAATTGATGAAAATAAGAAAAGCAGACTGTAAAATCTTACTTCTTGTGCGTAATATACAAGCAGACTTGATACCGCTGTGAAAAAAGCGCAAGCAAATGCACTAAATTTAGATTTTTCTTTACCAACCAAGAACATCATAGGTATAGCTAAAACAGACGGAACTAATGACGTAATTCTAAGGTACGTATCATCACTTGAAAATATATTAAAAAATTTCAAATAAAGGTAATAAAGCGGCATGTGACATTGTGTCAGCATACCTTTTATAAACTCTTTACCAAATGGTATTGCAGCAATTGCCCATGATACATATTCGTCGTTCCAAAGTCCGCCGTCTTTGTCTATACCGATAATACGTATTGATGCGCCTAATATAGTTATTAAAAGTATTCCGACAATTGTAAAATTCATATTTTAATTGTATACTAAAAATCAGAATAAGGAATCAGTTATGAAGTTAATTATTCAAATTCCATGTTACAACGAGGAAGAAACTTTAACCTCTACAATTTCATCATTACCTAAATCAATAGAAGGTATTGATGAAATAGAAACTCTTGTAATTGATGACGGTTCAAGCGACAAAACTGCAGATGTTGCAAGCTGGAATGGTATTAACCATATATTAAAATTACCTCGCCATACAGGACTTGCAGGAGCCTTTAGAGCAGGTCTGAATGAATGTTTAAAGCTTGGAGCTGATATTATTGTAAATACGGATGCTGATAACCAATATAGTGCAGAAGATATTGAAAAAATCGTAAAACCTGTTTTAAACCGCGAAGCTGATATTGTCATTGGCGCAAGACCGATTGATGATATTAACGGTTTTTCGTTTTTTAAGAAAATCTTACAAAAGCTTGGCTCTTTTATTATTCGTCTAATTTCTTCATCTGATGTAAAAGATGCCCCAAGCGGTTTCAGAGCGTTTTCTGCCGAAAGCGCCATGGTAATGAATATTTTTGATAATTACACCTATACAATGGAAACGATTATTCAGGCTAAAGCAAAGGGGCTTAGAATTGTCTCTGTGCCAATACGCGTAAATCCGCAAACACGTAAATCAAGACTTGTGAGAAATGTTTTTTCGTATGTAAGAAAGTCCTCATTTACGATTATAAGAATGTTTATTGTATACAGACCGTTTAGATTTTTTGCGTGTATTTCGTTTATGTTTTTAATTGCAGGATTTATACTTGCTTCAAGATTTATGTACTACTTTTTTACATTAGGCGGCAACGGTCACGTGCAGTCTTTGATTTTATCTGCAATATTTATTATTACAGGCGTCCAGATAGGACTTATCGGTGTACTTGCGGATTTATGTGCAATAAATCGTAAACTTTTAGAAGATATACAACTAAGAGTTAAAAAAATTGAACAAAAATAAAATTTATTATGCTATTGATTTTAAAGCACTATCAGCTTCTACAACTTCTGTTGGAAGTCCTACGTGGTGAATTCTTGGAACAATATAATCTTCGTGATATTCAATCAATTCAGGTGAATCATCATCAGTATCGTTACATACAAATACTAATTTGCCGTCTGCAGTTGTTTTTGCACCTACAATAGTAATTTCGTGACCACCAATTACATTGTTATTATCATCTGTTGAAGTATATCCGATGATTACATTTTGACCTTCTGCAAGAGAGTTTAACAAACTTCTTTTTATAGCATTTTCAGAAGCTCTGTATCCTGATAATTTAGCAACAGCATTACCGTTTTCATCAGTTGCTTCTTGAATATCTTGGAATGTAACTGCTGTTTTATTTGAATCAGTAACTACTGATTCGGTAAAGGTTTTTTCGATTTCAACAAGTCCTCTGTCTCCAGGGCCAAAAGATGCAACACGAACGTCATTTAAAGAATTATAAGTTTGTTGAGAACCAACATTCATAAATGTTGATTGCATCAATACATCAAGAGGAGTTCTTTCTAATTCATCTTTATCTATTGTTTGAATGTGAGCTCTGATAATAGCGTTTTTGTCAGGAGCCAAAGTAACTTCTGCTTTATTATTTTCTTTCATTGAATAAGGTATCTTAAAGTTATCAAGCAACCATTTTGCATCATCTTTGTTTTCACACAAATTGTTTAAGTCAATTGTTTTTGTACTTGACATTTTTTCTGAAGATAAACCTTCTGCAACTCTTGCAAATTCTGCTGGTAATTGGCTTGCAAGATTATATTCAATACTTGCTGCAACACAGCAACCTGAATGAGGAACTTCTTTAGCTGAAGCATCATAACTTGTGATAGCTTCTTTTAAATTATCAGGAATATTTCCAAAATGTTGAGTAATAATTGCAGGATTTGCAATTGTTTTTACAGTATCGTTCAACATAATTGAAGCATCTAAACCGTTAGCACGTTTTTCGCTTATCATTTTATGTAAGTTATCTAAAGTTGAAGATTTATCATTAGATTTGTTATTCAACAATAAGCCTGTTTTTAACATATAATCAAGAGATTTTTTACCTTCTGCATCAAGGCAAGCAGATACTTCCGTAAATTTCTTGATATCTGATTGTGCTGTCAACGTAGTTTTTGCAACATTAACAGTGTTGTACGAAGTGAATGATGGGGTAGTAGCATAATTAACAGGGGCAGACACAGAAACGCCCGCATAAGCACTTGCTTTTGCAGGTCTGATATTAGATATATTTGCTGTATTTATAGCGTTTAATTTCATGAAATAATTGTGCCTTTACCCTTATATATATAAACGTAAATACCTTTATAAATTTGCGTTTTTACGATATAATATATTAAAAATTGTTACATAAAGAGGTTTGATACGAATATTAAAATAAAAAATTTAACTTTAAATGAATTAACTGTTGCAATCGACAGATTAACTCGTTTTAAATATACGGAAGATAAGTATTTGAGAGTTTTTAAAGAATTGATTTTATCTAATCTTATTGAACCGAAATTTACCAAAAAAGAACTCGATATCTTTGATTATTCGTCTTTAAAATCATTTGCTCAGGATATTATAAATTCATCCATTGACTTTAATTGCCCATATTCGGATGTTAATTTGCAGATAAATAAAGCCATATATGATTACGAAAACGAACTATTTATATTATCTGATAATACAAAAATTCTGCTTGATAATGAAATAAATTATGCTCCGTTTTTGAGTGTTATTGATGAAGATACTGCTCCGCTAAATCTTTTGTGGCTTAAATATATTTTAAACGGCAAAAATGCGCGCAATAAGCATGCTTTTAAATTTCCGATTGAAAAAGTTGTAATTGTTGAGGGCATAACGGAAGAAATTTTGCTGCCTGTTTTTGCACATAAATTAGGTTATGATTTTAATAAAAACGGAATACACGTTATATCGGCAGGTGGTAAAAATCAGGTTGTTAAAATGTTTTATAATTATGCAGAACAGCTTAAAATACCTATATTTGTTCTTTTAGACAGTGATGCAGAATCTAATTATATTCAAATTTGTGATAAAATGAGAAAATTTGACAAAATACACATTATAAAGAGCGGAGAATTTGAGGATATATTGCCTAAAACACTGATTAAAAAGACGCTTAATGATTACTTAAAAAATTTGAATTACGTTGATGAAAATGATTTTGAGTATGACAGAATGGTTGAAAATTTAGAGGAAATCTTTAAAAATAAGGGCTTTCACGAATTTAAAAAAGCTGAGTTTGCTCAGCTTGTAAAAACACATATAGAGGACTTTTCCGATATATCAGAAGAATTGGTTTCAATTGCCAGAGAAATTAAAGAAGTCCCTTCTTGTGTGCTTCAATAACATCATTCAGATAATATTTTACACCGTCTGTTATAAAAAGTTTAGGTTCATTCATAACAAAATTATCCAAAACTGTTATTCCGTCATTAACCTTGCCTTTTGAAATTAAAATTAAGCCAATCATAATATCATCAAGAGGTGATTTTTTGTGGTATCTGTAATATTGCAATTTTGAGTCAAGTATGCCTTTTACTTTATAAACAGAGACTAAATTTTGGTAATATTTGAAATTAAGAGGACTTTTTTCTAAAGCTGATTCATAGCAGTCTTGAGCTAAATTATAGCTCCCAAGTTTCATATATGTATCGCCTAAATTCGTATAAAAGACGGATGTAGCTTGGCTGTCAGGATTAAGACCAATCGCAATTTTAAATTCCTCAATAGCAGCGTAATATTGCCCGATACTTAAATATTGCAAACCAAAGTTATTGTGTATATACGCATTTTTTTTGGGGTCAATTTTCATCAATCCCATGTATTGTCTGTCATTTGCAGAAAGTGCAGTTAACGGTAACAGCAGAAGAATAAAAACTATTACTGTTATTTTTTTTATCATATTAAGTTAATTTCCATGCCTTCGTATGAAAAATCGGCCTTATCTGCAACATCTCCGTACAATTTTGCAATTGTGTTAAGCTTTTCATCATCATAGCTAGGGTCATAATGATAGAAAATAACTTTTTGAGCATGGCAGGAATCTTGAGATTCAAGCGCCATATCAAATGTTGAATGTCCGAAGCCTTGTTTTGGAGAGTGAGGATTTAAGTAATCTTCTGTTATATATTGTGAGTCGTGAATCAACAAATCGCAACCTCTTGCAAAATTAGCCAATTTTTTATCTCCTCCAAAATAAGTTTCTTTATCAGTTGCGTAAACCAAACTTTTTCCTTTAAAAGATATTTTGTATACTGTTACGCCTTCTTGAGGGTGTGCATAGGATTTGTAAGATGTTATTACTACATCATCAGGGTTAATACAAAAATCTTCGTCATTCAAATCAACAATGCTTTTTACAATTGGTTCACTTCCATGTCTTAGGATAATACATTCTGTATCGTTTATATCGCATATATTCAAATTAGCTGCAATATCGCCTAAATCAATTGGGAATGATTTAGTAAATAACAATTGTGCCAATTCATCAGCTAAGCTTTCGTTATAGTTTGTAGTACCGAAAACATTGATTTTTGAAGTAGATATATGATTAGGTGCAAAGAAGGTAAAGCCTATAATGTGGTCTTGGTGTATATGACTTAACAGCATTGTTGCTTCAATTGGTGTTCTTTCCATAAGGTGTGAACCGCTCATTATATGGTCTCTTAAAAGTTCATTACCTAAATTTATAAGTCCCGTACCCGCATCTAATATAATTAAGTGCCCGCCTACATTGACTTCAACACATGATGTGTTTCCGCCATATTGCAGAAACTTTCTGTTTGCACAAGGATAGCTGCCTCTAACTCCTCTAAATTTTACTCTAAATTCATTTTTTACTTCTTTTGTCATTATTTCCTCTTTTCTATTGTAATTGTATTTGTTCTGTCCTTTTCCGAGCCATAATATGTTGATGCATGAAAGACAAGAAGTTTTGATTTTTTTTGTAAATCTAAAAGTCTTGTTGGTGTATATTGTATCTCAAAAACAGCTTTATTTCTATAATTATGAATTGTAATAAATCTAAACGCATTAGGATATGATATCAATGCAGGAGTACTTACATGAATAATATTATCCTGGTACATAACGCGTGTTGTGTGATAATGCCCTGTAAATATTGCTATCGGGTTGTTATATTTGTGTAAAACTCTGTACATTGCATCAGCATTTAATAATCTGTGTGTATCACTTGAGAAAGGCTGTTTTAGAGGCACATGCATAAAGATTAGTATTATACTGTTGCCTGCTTCTTTTATTTCTTTGTCAAGAAAATCCAGCTGTTCTTGAGGTAATTCTCCGTTTGCCGTTATTCTGTCATCAATAATCGGATCAAGTGCTATCACTTTAAAACCGATTTTAGGAGTAAAAGAATAATAGGTTTTATCAAATTTATAGTATTTATTATTATTTTTAAGTGTGTCGACAAAAACCTTTTTGCTTAAATATCCGCCTACACATATATCGTGATTTCCAGGAACAACATAATATGGATATTTAAGTTCGTTCGCGTGTTCTAAAAACATCAGTAAATTCTTTTCATACGGAACATCTACCAAATCACCCGTAAAAAATACAAAGTCAAGATTTGGAGTGTGATTGATTACATCAATTGCATCGTCAAGTAAACTTTTAGAATCTGCAGTTAATCGGTATGCTTTGTTGATTGTATCTGCAGATAAGTGGTCATCACTTATCTGAGCAAATTTTAATGTTGTTGCTCCTTCTGCAGTATTATAATAAACTTCAATACAAAAGGCTGTTAATACAACCAATATACCTGTAATAAAAAAATTAAATATTTTACTTAAACAACTTGATTTCTTTCTTTTGCGCATTCGTATTAAATCTCATTTCTATTGTATCTTTTATATAATTATAATTCGTTTTGTCCCCAAGTCTGTCATATAAGCCCATAAGAGCCATATATAAAGGTTTTGCATCAGGATAAACATTTATGCCTTTTTCTAGTATTTTCACTGCAAGACTGTTTTTTGATGTGTTATAGTATATGCAGCTTAAGTCAATATAATCCTGATATGTAACGGGTACGATTTGTATAGCCATGTTCATATATTGAGTATATTGCCTTTTTTCATCCAAAGCCTTGTAACATTGTGCTAAATTATAATAGTAGATGGCTCTTCTTGAATCAATAACAATTGCTTTATTAAAGTATAGAATTGCCTGTTCATATTTGCCGAGCATTAAATTGCAAAGACCTATATAATTGTATATCTCTGCATATTGATATTCAGGTTCCAATATTTGGAAATTAAGCAGCGCTGATTTATATTCAGAATTATTGAATTGGATTTTTGCAAGTTCAAGTCTGTATGTCAATGTAGGATTTATCGCAAAAGCTTTTGTAATATACAATTTTGCTTTATTATAATCACCAAGCAAATAATAATTTTTTGCGAGTATTGAATATGCAAAATCTGATTTAGCATTTAATTCAAGGTATTTATTTAATGCAGCAATGGACTGATTATATTTGTCGGTTTTAAAATAGGATACCCCTAATGCAAGATACGAAGGGGCAAAATTTGGATTTATATTTATTGAATCGGTATAGTAACCTATTGAAGCAGGATAATTCTCAATTGATGTGTAATAATCACCTAAAAGGTAGTATGTCCAAAAGTTATCAGGATTTACTCCGAGAGCTTTTTTAAGATATGTATGGTGCTTATCCAAATCACCTTTTTGCTTATATATAAGTGCTAAATTGATATATGGCTGTGGGTAATATTTGCTTACACTTGCAGCTTTTTTAAAATATTTCTCTGCGCTATCGACATTATTTTTCATTAAATATGTCATGCCCAAGTTGTTATAAGCTATGTAATTCTTATTATCAAGAGAAACAGCTCTGAAAAATGCCTGAATTGCGCTGTCATAATCTTCATTTAGATAGAATTGTCTGCCCTGATTGTTGTAGTATTCGGAAGAATTTTCTATTTTGTATTTGTCGCTTTTTGGTATATCAAGAATTGCTAAATCAGACAAAGAATTATTTTTTGACAAAATCATTGTTGATGCGGAGATATCACCGCTTGTTTCTTCAGGAATAAGTTTGTCTTTAAATTTTACTGCTTCGGAATATTTTGGTTTTATCATCAGGACATAGTTAACATATTCCAGTGCTTTTGTAGTATCACCGTTTTTGGCGTAATTTTTTGCAATATCAAAATAATCCTCAACTAATTCATCACCCATACAGGGATGTATTAAAAGCATAATAAATATTGTAAAAATTATATATTTTTTCATAACGATATGTTGCTATTTTAATTATATGTCCCTAATTTTATTAACTTTACATGCAGAACAAGAGTTCCAAATCAAAGTTTCAAGTGTTTCTTTATCATCTCTATCCTTGAATTGATAATTACATTCTCCTCTTACCATATTTGTTGAACCGTCAATAATGCTGGAGAAGTATTCACAGCAATAACAGATTTTAATGCTAAAACCGTAATCATTTAGCTTTAAAATCAGCTCATTTAGCGCATCAACCATTCTTATTTGCCTGCTTGAAGTAAATTTCTTTTTCTTAAATGAAAATACAACTTTTGCCATTCCTTTTTCTGATATAAAATCCAATCTGCAAGGAACGTTAGCCTTACCGTTTGTTGCAATAATTTTTACAGAATATTTTTTTATATCTTTTTTATTTTCGCTGCTTAAAAAGTGCTTTTTAACAAATCTGCATGGCGGCAATTTTGTTACTATACTATAAGCTGAATAAGCAGGATATAGTGCTAAATATAAAAAGTCTTTAGCATAAAGTTCAGATTTCAACAAGCTAAGCGCAAAACCAAGCAATAAAAGCGAGAATACGGTGAATACCACAATAAAATTAAATAAGAAATAAAATTTCATTGAAAGATACATGTAAAACATTGATAATATTATTGCAAGCAAAGCATTTGGTGCAATCAATGAAAATATGTGTTCAATAAATTTTATTCTAAATGTGAATATTTTAGTCAAACATTGTCTGAATAATTTTATTCTATAACTTAATGAAGGTCTTTTCATTTCGTAATCATATGCTTTGACGTATGTTTTTATATAAGGCATATAAACGCATGGATAACCTAAACTTGAAACTAAAATGCTGTATTTTAATTCTGTATTTACGTCTTTTAAGTCTAATGCATCCACTTTTTCAATGAAATCTTTTCTTATGCATAATAGCGAATCGTCTATCGCATCAGATAAACCCATTAAAGATCTAGCTTTTCTTATGAAATTATTTTGATATTTGTTATAGCATATTTTAATTCTTTCACTAAGTGATAAATTATTCTTTTCTAATGCTATTGTTTGACCTGATACAACAGGGGATAGGGATAATGCAACATTAACTTTTCCCAAAAAGTCGTCTTCAATGTATCTGTTTATGTCAATAAAAACATAAGATTCAATTGATTTTTCTTGTCTTAAACTTTCCAATAAAATGGATATAGCTTGATCTTTGCCGATAGTAACACCGTCATTAAAATTCATCACGTGAATGTTAAAAAATTCTTTAAATATTTCTTCTGAATGGTCATTACAGTTATCAAGCAAAATTTGTATATATATTTTTTCTTGCGGGTAGTTTTGTTTGTATATTAACTCTAAAATGTTCTTTAGTGCTTCGCTGTTGTTGTGTGAATAAAGCACTACACATATTTTGCTTTTTTCAATTGTATCAATATATCTGTTTATGCGCGAAAATTTTCTGTCATTCAGACTTCTGATACCTAAAATAAAGAAATAGACAGAAAATATCCCTATGTATATATATACTATGTCTAAAATAAGTTCCATATAGCTAGCCTTATCAAGTATATTCTATTAAAAACATGGTAAAAAATCCATTATATGCTAAAAAATGTAATATTAGTATATAATTCATTTAAAAATGTTTGATTTTATGC
This sequence comes from Candidatus Gastranaerophilales bacterium, assembly GCA_905236205.1. Taxonomy (GTDB): domain Bacteria; phylum Cyanobacteriota; class Vampirovibrionia; order Gastranaerophilales; family Gastranaerophilaceae; genus UBA6984. The sequence continues at coordinate 2,418 of CAJOPF010000031.1, read as the reverse complement.
AACTATAAAATCATCAGAGGAGGTCTTATGACAGAATATGTGTATCACGAAGAAAAATTTATGCCAAAAGAAAAGGCTGTAATTCCTATTACAACGCACGCTTTTTTGTATGGTACAGCTGTATTTGAAGGTATAAGAGCATACTACAATAAAGATGATGATAAAACTTATATATTCAGACCAAAAGAACATTTTGAAAGATTTATAAACAGCGGAAAATTGTTGTATATGGAAGAATTACATACAATTGATGAATATGTTGATATATTAAAAGAATTACTCAGAAAAAATAATTATAAAAAAGACGCATATATACGACCAATTATGTACAAATCTGCAAACAGAATAGGGCCGCATCTTATTGACAATCCTGACAAATATTCTGTTTTTTCATTCCCAATGGATGACTATTTTGCATCAGACGGTTTAAAAGTTTGTGTATCAAGTTGGAGAAAAAATTCGGATAATTCTATTCCGCCGAGAGCAAAGATTAACGGTGCATACGCTAATGCCTCTCTTATTTCAACTGATGCGCGTTTAAACGGTTACAATGATGCAATAGTTCTATCTCAATCGGGAAAGGTTGCTGAAGGGGCAGCTATGAATTTATTTTTGGTCGTAAAAGGTAAACTCGTTACAACTACAACTACTTCCGAAATTTTAACAGGTGTTACAAGAAATACTATTATTCAGCTTGCAAAAGAAGTATTAAACCTTGAAGTTGAAGAACGTGTTATTGACAGAAGTGAATTATATTCTGCAGATGAAGCTTTCTTCTGCGGTACAGGTGCACAAATCGCGCCGATTGTATCCATTGATAACAGGAATATTGGTGACGGAAAAGTAGGAAAAATTTCTACTGACGTTTTAAACTTGTACAATGACGTTGTAAGAGGCAAAGTTCCAAAATATAAAGAATGGTGCGTAAGTATAGATGATTAGCTTTTTGGGACAATGTGTATCAAACTTGTTTACAAGTATTAAATATTTATGCTCACGTGAAATGCGCTGGCGAAATATGATAAGTCAGGCTGCAGCTATAAGCTATGATTCTTTGCCAATTTCAGTTATAATATGCTTTATTGCTGCGGCTGTAATTGCAATTCAAGTTGCAAAGCAATTTTTGCTCTCAGGTGCAGATACATATATTGGTGGTTCTATTGCAATTGTTATTATCAGAGAAATTGCTCCGGGGTTTGCGGCATTGGCTATCGGAGCCAGAGCAGGTACTTCAATTGCAGCTGAAATTGCAAATATGAAAGTAACTTCTCAGGTTGATGCCATGAAAACTTTAAATGTTAATCCTGTTGGTTATTATTTTACGCCAAGAATTGTTGCAGGAGCATTAACAGTTCCTTTTGTCGTTATAATTGCAGGATTTATAGGCGTTTTGGGAGGTCTTTTAGTATCTTATTTAACAATAGGACTACACCCAAACAGATATATAAATTCGGTTTGGCTTTGGATAAACACAAGAGATTTATATATATGCGTGTTTAAAGCATTTATATTTGGCGGACTTGTTTCTTTAGTTTGCGCAACTCAAGGATACATGACAAGCGGAGGTGCTAAAGAGGTCGGAATCTCAACAACAAAAGCCGCTATAAAATCTACAGTATACCTGTTAGCTGCAGATTTACTGATAAACTTGGTATTCTATGTGTAGTCAACTTAATATCTAAGCTTTTTCGTCATCTTCAAGATATCTGTAGTCTAATAAACTTGCATCACTTGTTGTTGATGTATCATAAAAAGTTGACATTTGTTTTAACATTTGGGTTCTGTCAGCTTTTCTTTGTTTTTCTACTGAAGAATTAACGCCGTATGCTTGAATTTCTGCGTTTGTTACTTTTCCGTCTTTATTTGCATCTATTTCATTAAAATGCGACATAACAGTGTCTAACAATGACGATGACATTCCTGTTGATGTTCCAAGTTGAGCTAATTGTTCCATTGTCATGCCTTGACGTGCAAGGTTTGTAGCATACGCATTGATTTCATCAGCCGTCAATTTACCGTCATGATTTTTATCAAAAGACGCAAAATTTGTCTGTATATAAGATTTAAAATTTTGGTTTATACCGTTAGAATTCAGGGCACTTGCAGCTTCTTTATCTGCAAGATTTTTTAACGTAACGCCGTCTGAAAAAGTTGTTGATAATATTGAAAATGTGTTTGTTAATCCTGAATTCATTGAAGTAAATAATGATGTTCCGTCTATTCTGTTTGCCATAAGTCCTCCAATCGTGTTTGTCAATTTTATTTTAATAATATTTTTCCTAAAATCAACCATACAAAAGGATTATCTTTACAAAATAAAAAGCTCCTGTAAAAAAGGAGCTTAGAAAAAACATTTGAGAGAGATATTGAGAGAGAGAATTTATAAACTTTTAATTATTAAGCTAAACCGAATTTAGG
>CAJOPF010000030.1 GCA_905236205.1 Candidatus Gastranaerophilales bacterium | reverse complement strand
TAACGGGTTTTTGCTTCCTGCTGCTGAACTTTACATCTGTAATCCCACTCATTAGTATTCAACGCATAACAAGAAACAGCACAAAACGTCGCAAAAAATACGCCGAAAAGTACAAATTTGCGAAACATTCTAAACCAGACCTTCAGTAAGCACTTTACTTACAGCTTGAGAACGCGACGCAACACATAATTTTTGCAATATACTGTGAACGTGAGCCTTTGCCGTTGATTTTGAAATAATTCTTCTTTCTGCGATTTGAGGATTATTTAACCCCTCACACATCAAAGCCAAAATTTCCATTTCGGTAGTTGTCAAACCGTAAATATTTTTACCTTCACTGTATTTAATTTCACCTGTAGGAGCACAACTTACGCTTGTCCTTCCCGCTCTTTGAATATTAGACAAAACAACTCTTGCAATTTGCGGATCAAGCCAGCCTGTTCCTTCTGAAACAGATTTTATTGCACGTTCCGTTTGTTCAGCATTTGCACCTTTCATAATATAGCCGTTTGCCCCCGCTTCAAATGCCGCCAAGACATCATCTTCACTATCTCTTGATGTAAACATCAAAACATTTATATCGGGATTTGTTTCTTTAATTCGCTTTGTTGCTTCAATACCGTCAATTTCAGGCAAACCTATATCCATTAAAACAACATCAGGCTTAAGACTTTTTGCCTTTAATACACCGTCTAAACCGTCTTCTGCCTCACCGACAAGAACAACATCTTCTATTTTTTCCAAAACCAAAGATAAGCCCATTCTTACCATTGGGTGGTCTTCAACTATTAGAACTTTTACATTTTCCATCAGACTGCAAGCCTTTCTTTTTCAGGTTTCAGCGCAACATTTGTTAAAATAAACGAAAATTCGCTGCCCTTATTCACTTTACTTTCTAGCCAAATTTTACCGCCATGAGCCTCAACTATTTGCCTTGACAGATACAATCCCAATCCTGTTCCGGTAGAACGTTTACGGCTTGTACCCTGAGAAAATCTTTTAAACAGGTGTGGAATATCTTCCTTTGGTATGCCGTTTCCGTTATCAGATACGGAAAACAGAAAATCGCCCATTTGTTCTTTTACGGTTACCTCAATTTTTCCATGAGGATTTGTATAATTAACAGCATTACCGCAAAGATTTGCTATAACTCTGCCTATTTCCTGTCTGTCTGCCGTTATTTGCAAATCATCATCTATTTCTAAATTAAGATTAAATTCTATATCTTTTTTATCGGCAAGAGGTTTTAATTCGTTATAACGCTGCATAATAAGGTCTTTTACATTAAAGTTACTCTTAACAAGTTCTTTCTTACCTGCATCAAACTTATAAACAGTCAATAAACTGTTAACAAGTCCTAAAAGACCTTCCGTATTAGTCTTCATTGTAGACAACAACATCTGTTGACGGTCATTTAATTCTCCCACAGTACCGTCCAAGAAAAAGTCCAAAGTTTGAATTTCTGCGGTCAAAGGAGTTCTCATATCGTGCGTAAGCGCAGCAATAAAATCATCTCTCAATCTGTCGGTTTCTTTTTGAACACTCACATCTCTTATAACACCGACAAACCTTAATTCTTCTTCATTATCTGTTTCTGCGGTTATCAATGAAAAATTAACTTCCACAGGAATTTGTTTTTCCGTCAGCGTATTTGCAATACAACAATCTCTTAATACAGTTTCTCCGTCTTCAACACACTTATTGAGAGTTTCGGTCAGATTACCGCCGAACAAAATACTTGATAAATTTGAATCAATCAAATGTGATGCACTGAACCCCGATAAATTTTCCACCGCAGGATTTACCTGTTCCAGCTTGCCGTTTTTGTCCGTAATAACTATTCCGTCCGCACAATTAACGATTATGCTTTTTAATTTGGAATGAGCCTCAACTAAATCGGCAGTTTTTTGAGCAACCAAATCTTCCAAATTATGAGAATATTTCTCAAGTTCTTTTTTAGCTATTTCCAGTTCATTGATTTTCTCATGTAACTTGTCCAATAAATTACTTCTCTCAATACCGTTTTTGATGTTTAGCACCAAATCATCATTATCCCAAGGTTTTTCGATATACTTATACAAACCGATTTCGTTTATCGCTTGAATAGCACTCTTTTTGTCAGCATATCCAGTAAGCACAATTTTACTTACATCAGGATACAACTCCTTAGCCTTAGATAAAAATTCAAAACCGTTCATCTCGGGCATAATAAAATCTGAAATTATTATGTCAGGTTGGTTTTTCACTAAAAATTCAATCGCCTCTAACGGATTATTGAACGACACGCAATTAGTAAACCCTTCCATTTTTAAAAGAGTTTTTATTGCGGAAGTTACCATTTGTTCATCATCGACAACAACAATCAATCCGTTTTTCATAGCAATATGATACAGCATATTTTAATCCATGCCAAATTCTTAACAATGTGTAAAATTTTTGTTATAAAATGATAATAATGAATTTAGTAACCGCATTAAAATTTAATCCGCTAACAACACTGAATTTTGCGACATTTTTGCAATATCAACGATTTGTTATGCCTATTTCGTTTCTGTTTTATTTACAAAACGGATTAAATTTTTCTGATTTCATATTATGCCAAAGCCTATACAGTGCAACTTGCCTTATCGGGAAATTCGTAACAGGTTGCATAGGAGACATTTTTTCAAAAAAATACATAATTATTACAGCATATTTTTTATTCATGCTGAGAGTTATCTTGTGGATAAATTTTAGCGGATTTTGGATAGTTTTGACAGGCGAAATTTTATATGGCTTATTCAAAGCTCTGTACAGAGGTAATGTAGACAGCTATATATACGAATATTTAAAAACTTGCAATAAAGAAGAAAAAATGATTAGTAAATACGGCAGACTTTCATTTTATAATTCTTTAGGCTCCGCTATAAGCTGCTTTATTGGCGTAATATTGTATAAATACTACGGATTTAAAACAATTCTTATACTTGAATTGATAACGCAAATAATTGCAGTTTCATGCCTGTTCTTATTGCCAAACATTAAAATACAAACTAATGAACAACATCAACCAATACGGTACATAAACTCAATCCTTTCAACAGCAAAAAATATATTTAAAAATAACAACATCAATTATTTTATATATTATTCTGCTGTCCTAACGGGACTTACGGGTGTATTTGTATGGAATTTTCAACCACTGCTAAAAATTGCCGCCGCTCCGATTATTTTTTATGGGATAATCAATTTTATAAATCAAATACTCAGAGCTGCAGGCGGTATATACGCAGAAAATTTTACAAAAAAGTTTAAAAGTAATACGTTAATAATTATTGAATATGTTGCTGTAATATTTTCTTTTGCACTTTTAATTCTGGGCTATCACATAAAAAATTATATATTTATAATTACCGCATTATTCTTAATTTGTCTTGCGATACTGTTATTTGTAATTTTCAACGTATTTACAGTGTCACAACTTCACAGTTGTGTTTCAGATGATAACAGAGCCGCCTCAGCTTCAGTAAATTCATTTGTAGAGGATTTTACAACCTTCATTTCTTTACTGAGTTTCAGATTTGTATACGACCACCTTGGAATAACAAACTCTTTAATCATATTTACAATAATTGCCGCAACAATACTGTTGCCTATATTTTATAAAAGACAATCAAAAATTAAAAATACACAACAAAAATAGCCTATTACTGTTTTTCCAATTTCCAATCAGGATTTATGACTTTAGCGTAAGCCCACCACACTTTTCCAAAATAAATGTTATCATTTTTCCAAGGTTTATTTGGACCTGCAAAATGAACTATCACAGCCTTTTTACGCAATTCATTCATACTATTGATATCATCCAAAAACGGCTTATAAATTTTCTTAAATTCATAAGTTTCAAAATCAGAATTTTGCAACCGCGCATAAGTATTGTAAATTGGAGATAAAAGTTTTATTTGTTTAATCTTAATAACCATATTAAAATTAGCCTGCGTTTGGAGTGTACGAATTTTATAGTTATTTTTACTGTTAATCAAATTTTTTGTTATTTTATTATCTCTGAAAAATTTGGCATTAAATAGTATAACTCCGCAATTGTAACTGTATACTTTTTTTACTTGAGTTTTTCCATCTTCCGTATCTTTCAAATAGGCAAAATAGTCAGGCTTTTTTACAGCCGCAAGCGGATATTTAGAGATATTTGTATTGTACAAATCCGACAAATCCGACAATATTAGCGTATCAGAATCTATGTATAAAATTTTGTTTATTTTCGGAAAAAGCTCAGGAATAAAGAATTTAAAAAGGTCTGCCCTTGAAACATAGTGTTCCATTTCGTAATTTTCGATTCTTTCTATTGAGCTTAACTCTAAAGGAACTGTTTTAACAGTAACGTTTTTATCTGAAAATTCTTCAAATTCTTTTCTTTCATCTTCCGACAAGTCTACACATAAAACATTTATTTTGTATTTGCTTCTTTCCTTTTTATTTATAATTGCAGATGCTATAGCAACTTTTGTATATTCTTTGTAGTTTCTATCCGTATTAAACACTATGTAAATATTTCTGCAAAAATGTAAATACGCAAAAATACCCGCAGACAAAAAGACAATAGCGCCAAAAATAATACTGACTAATACTAATATTTTTCTTTTTGTTAAATTCAATTTCATTACTGCCCTTTTGTAAAATTATAACATATAAAAAGCCTTAAAAATCAGTTTTTATACTTTTCCCATAAATAAGCAAAAGGACTGCTGTTTTTATCCCAAGGCTTATTATCTTCAACATAATGGATAATAACCGCCTTTTTAAACAAATCTTCGCTTGATTTAATATTTATACAATATTTCCAAAACGCCTGACGAAAATGACAATACTCAAACATTTCCTGATTCCACTGAACCAAAGTATTGTATACAGGTGATAATTTTACAATTTTATCCTGACCTAATACGGCATTAAACACCTGTTGAGTCATCAAATCTTTATATTTGCCGCTATTTTTTGCAACAACCAATTTTTCAGTTATGCCGTCCTGACGGAATTTTTTTAAATTAAATAATAAAACCCCGCAATTATAATTGTATAAATTTTTCTTGTACTTAAACCAAAGAAATTTTGATTTTTTCTTCTTTTCGGGAATACATTTGTTTACCGCCCCAAGATACTTGTTTCCTAAATTTGTGTTATACAAACCTGTTAAATCTTTCATGATAACCGTATCAACATCAATATATAAAATTTTATCCAAATCAGGAAACAACTGAGGCATAAAGAATTTAAACAAATCAGCTCTGGTTACGGAATAATTTATCTCATAATTACCGACACCACGAATTAAATTCAAAGATAAATTTATGGGATATATATTTACATTGTGCGCTGATAATTGCTTAAATTTTTCCATATCCTTTTCGCTTAAATCAACACATAATATGTGAATGTTGTATATTGAATTTTTATTTTTATTGGCAATTGCCGATTTTAATGTTGTAATCAAATAATCTTTATAATTATTATCAGTAGTAAACACAATCTCAACGGTCTTGTTTTTAAACAACATAAATCCCGCCAAAAACAATACCGCACATAAGACAAAACAACAAACTACACTTATAAATATTTTCTTATCCGCAAGCATATCAATAAATTAAAATACCGTAATTTTATTATATTCTGTTGTGCCAAACACCGCCTTGTCTGTCTACAACGGCATCATAACAAGACCAAAATCTAAATATACCTGTCAATCCTAATAATGCGTGTGTCAAGTTTTTTTCATAACTTTGGTCGTTAATAGCTTGACCTATTCCCGGCCAAATAATTAAAGACAAAGCTCCCGCACCAATTGATCTGCCTGAAACTTTACCATTTTTACCATGAGTTCCTGCAAAAACAGGTGATGCCATAGAAATAAAAGATAAAACTATTAAAACCGATAAAAATTTTTTCATATTTCTGCCTCAAATAAACTACTACAATGCCATTTTACTACAAATATTAAATATTATAAAATTTCATTCTAATCTTTGTTATATAATATTACAATAGTAAGTTTAAAAAGACATTATGAAAAAATATTTTTTATATTTAATATTTTTTACAATTATATCTGTTTGTACAGTTATTTTGATAATCCCTAAAAAAACGACAATAGCTGTAATAGGAGCAATGGACGTTGAAATAAACGAAATTTTGTCTAATCTTTCCAATACAAAATCCATACAACAAAATGACTTCAATATTACCGTAGGAGATTTTGGAAAATACAGAATTGTTTTATCAAAATCAGGAGTAGGCAAAGTCTGCGCTGCAACAACAACCCAATTTATTATTGACAAATATAAACCAATATACATTATCAATATAGGAATTGCAGGGAGCTTATCCAAAGACTTAAAAGCAGGAGATACAATAATTGCAGAAAAAATGGTTCAACACGATTTTGACGTAACGGTATTCGGACACCCAAAAGGTTACATGGATAACGGAATAGAACCTGATAAACCTACAATATATTATTCTGATAAAAACCTTATAACCCAATTTAATAAAAACAATAAGCTTAAAACAGGAACTATCGCAACAGGTGATGAATTTGTGACGGATTTAAACTTAAAAAATCAAATCAGGAAAGAATTTAAAGCTGATGCTGTTGATATGGAAAGTGCGGCAATAGCACAAACTGCTAAAAGAAATAATACACCCGTTATAATACTCCGAACAATTTCTGACGGAGCAAATGACACAATAAAAGAATATAAACAAAACAAACCAACTACGGCACAAAAAGCTTCCGAGATAACTCTTTCAACTCTTTTTTACGAAAATAAATAACCGTAGTCAGAAAACTCTGACTACGGTTATTTACCCCCGACACGATTCGAACGTGCGACGCCTTCCTTAGGACGGAAGCGCTCTATCCAGCTGAGCTACGGAGGCTCATTGTCTTATTAAATTGTTTTTATACTTCGCTCAGCTGGTCTTAATGCAGACAAGCTGCGGAGTTTCACCTTCGGTTCACCTCGTGAGCTACGGAGGCTCATACTTATATATATTCTAGCACTTTACATAAATATCTTCAACCGTTTTTGGAGGTTCGTTCGGAACGTAAGCTTTCAGGTAATCAATAACTTCTTGCGGTGTTTGCGCCAGATAAAACAATTCCGCTGATTTTTTTCTTGCAAAATTTTCTTTCACAATTTGTTCAAAGAATTTAAACAAATTTCCGTAAAAATCATTTGTATTTAAAAACACGATAGGCTTTGTATTATATCCCAAAATTTTTAAATCAATAATTTCTATAACTTCATCCAGCGTTCCAAACCCGCCTGCCAAAGCTATTACGCCTTCTGACAAAGCATCCATTTTACCTTTTCTGTCACGCATATCATCTGTCAAAACAAACTCGTCACAGCTTCCGCCTTCATGGTTAATCATTTCATATATTTTTTTTGGCATAACACCGCAAACATAAGAGCCATTTTCCTTCGCACTCTTTGAAATTTTACCCATTAAGCCAAAATCCGAACCGCCATAAACTAAATCATAACCGTTTTTACCCAGCAACTCGCCCATTTTTTGAGCGTCTTTGCAATAAATTTCATCTATACCGTCACTTGCAGAGCAATATACACAAATCTTTTTCACCACTAACCTCACAATCTAAAAAAATAATACCATAAATTTGTGTTAAAATTATGTAAAATTTAAAAAGTTTATATATTTACGTGATATAAATAAATTATAAGAACTAAGGAGGAATTTATGAATAGTTATGTTGAAAAAGTATTAGAAGAAACCAGAAAGAAAAATCCAAACGAACCTGAATATTTACAAGCGGTAGAAGAAGTTTTAACTTCAATTGAACCTGTTGTTGAAAAACACAAAGAATATGAAAAATTAGGTCTTTTGGAAAGAATGGTTGAACCTGAAAGAATTATTACTTTTAGAGTTTCTTGGGTTGATGACAACGGACAAGTACAAGTAAACAGAGCTTTTCGTGTTCAATACAGTTCACTAATCGGACCTTATAAAGGCGGTTTAAGACTTCATCCGACAGTAAATCAAAGCATTATGAAATTTTTAGGTTTTGAACAAATTTTTAAAAACGCATTAACAGGTTTGCCTATTGGTGGAGGAAAAGGCGGTTCAGACTTTGACCCTAAAGGTAAATCAGACAGAGAAATTATGTCCTTCTGCCAAGCATTTATGACTGAATTACAACGCCACATTGGTCAAGATATAGACGTACCAGCAGGCGATATAGGAACAGGCGCAAGAGAAATCGGATATATGTTCGGTCAATTCAAACGTATCAGAAACGCATACGAAAGTGGAGTTCTTACAGGAAAAGGGCTATCTTACGGTGGTTCATTAGCAAGAACAGAAGCAACAGGATTCGGACTTTCATATTTTATGAGAGAAATGCTTAAAGCAAACGGCAACCAATCATTTAAAGGTAAAACAGTTACCATTTCAGGTTCAGGAAATGTTGCAATTTATGCTTGTCAAAAAGTAAAAGAAATGGGCGGTATTGTCGTTGCAATGAGCGATTCAAACGGCTGCATTTATGATGAAAAAGGCATTGATTTAGATTTAATCAAAGAAATAAAAGAAGTTAAAAGAGGAAGAATAAAAGAATATTTGGACGTTCATAAAGATGCGAAATATATGGAAAGAACATCCGAAGATTCTCCTATTTGGACTATAAAAACCGATATTGCACTTCCTTGCGCAACTCAAAACGAAGTTACACTTAATTCAGCTAAAAAACTTGTTGAAAACGGTGTAATTGCAGTTGGTGAAGGTGCAAATATGCCTTGCACAAAAGAAGCAACAGAATATTTCTTAAAAAATTGCGTTCTTGTAGGACCTGCAAAAGCTGCAAACGCAGGCGGCGTAGCAACTTCTGCAATTGAAATGAGCCAAAACAGTATGAGATACTATTTGACTTTTGAAGAAGTTGATAAAAAACTTGACGGTATAATGACAAACATTTTCAAATCTTGTCAGGATGCCGCAACAGAATACGGTTTTGATAACAATTATGTTGCAGGCGCTAACATCGCAGCATTTACAAAACTTGCAGAAGCTATGAAAGCACAAGGTGTAGTATAATTTAATTCACACAAAAAAAGAAGTTCGGATTTCAAACTCCGAACTTCTTTTTTAATATTCATCATCATAAAATTCAAATTCCAAATGTCCGATAATTACCGTATCTCCGTCTTTTATTCCTTGCATACGCAATTCATCAAATACGCCCATACCTTTCAAAATATTTTGTAACCTTAAAATTTGCTGCCTGTTTCTGTCATCGGTAACTCCCGTTAAGCGCTTAATTTTACCGCCTGATACGATATATGTATCTTTTGCGGCTTTTATTATTTCGTAAGAGCTGTCATCATTATCATAAGCCCCTGTATCTTCTTCAACAACAATATCAGAAACAGGTTTTTCTATTTCATCAACTTTTTGAGCCATTAGATAAGTTAACGCTTCAATATTTTCATGAGTTACTGCAGAAATCAAAAATAAATCATCCGATTTTTGTTTAAATTCTTCAAAATACTTATTTCTCGTTTCCTCATCAACGGCATCAATTTTGTTAAGAGCGACTATCTGATATAAATTAGCAAGTCTTTCGGAATATTTTGCCAATTCATTATTGATTTTATCATAATTTTCCATAGGATTTTCTTGCGTTAAATCAACAATATGAACAAGAAAACGACATCTTTCAACATGTCTTAAAAATTCGAAACCCAGTCCGACACCTTCTGAAGCTCCTTCAATAAGTCCTGGAATATCCGCCACAACATAACCGTCTCCGGTTGGTTTTCTGACAACACCGAGATTAGGAACAAGCGTAGTAAAAGGATAATCAGCAATTTTAGGTCTTGCTGAGCTTATTGCACTGATAAAGGTTGATTTTCCCGCATTTGGCATACCTAATAAACCGACATCAGCAATAAGTTTCAACTCAAGTGACAATTCTCTTTCAATAGGAGGTTCTCCCGGTTCGCAAAATTGAGGCGCTCTCTTTTGCGGTGTACAAAATCTTGCATTACCTCTGCCACCTCTACCACCTTTTGCCACAAGCAATTCCTGACCGTCTGATACTAAATCACCAATAATTTTACCTGTTTTCAAATCTTTTACAACAGTACCTGCAGGAACTTTTATTTTTAAATCTTCACCGCCCCTGCCAAAACGATTTTTTATTCCGCCGTTTTCTCCGCTTTGAGCTTTAAAAACAGATTTATATTTAAAATCTAAAAGTGTAGACAAACCTTCGTCAGCAACAAGATAAACGTCTCCGCCTCTGCCACCGTCTCCGCCTGCAGGTCCGCCTTTGTCCACGAATTTTTCTCTGCGCCATGCAACCGCACCGTTTCCACCGCGTCCTGAGATTACTCTTATTTTTGCTTTATCTATAAAATTCATATTTGTATT
>CAJOPF010000029.1 GCA_905236205.1 Candidatus Gastranaerophilales bacterium | reverse complement strand
TGCCACAAGTTGCGGAAAAAAAGAGATAAATGCAAAAAACGCCACAATATCTTTGGAGGGTTCTATTTTTTTACGATAAACATCTATTGAATAAGATAATGCCTGAAAAGTATAGAAAGAGATTCCTACAGGCAGTATAACTTGTACCAACAAGACATCAGAAGAAAGCCCAAACAATTGGGCGAACTCTGTTACAAAGAAATCATAATATTTAAATGTGGCTAAAATTCCAAGATTTAGTACTATGTTTATCCACATCCAAAATCTTTGGGAAAGATGATACTTACTCTTAACCTGTTGTGATTTAGAAATTAAAAGCCCGCTTCCATAAGAACAAAACGACGTAAACGCTATGAGCAACAAGAAACGCCAGTTCCACCATCCGTAAAAAATGTAGGAGACAACGATAATAAAAGCGTTTTGCAACCGCAATTGGTATTTACAATGCGACAACGCCTTGTCGAAAACGAACCAATACAGAAAAAAGACTATTGGCAGAAAAACAGCAAATTCAATAGAGTTGAAAAGCATACACTAAAAATATCATCCGCCAAATACCCAGACTCGGATTTATATTTTTAAACCTATGATTTTACACAAAAAGAAAGCGGGGTATCTGTTTCTGCCACTCGTTTCTTTAGGTCGTAGGAAACCCCTCAAATAAATAAACAGATTCGACACCCGCGCCAAAGGTATTATATTACACTCAAAAGAGGGTGACTAAAAAGTAAAAAAGAGGTCACCCTCACAAAGAGGTAGATTATGTACCCACCCGCAGTATCCACTTCTGCAATGTTTCTGATTTGAGATTATTTGAATTTCCTACGTTCAAAGAAACCAAAAACAAAGCGTTGGCAAACACTTTCTTATTATGTATAAGTCCATCCCAAAAACCACACCACCATTATTGTAATAATGACATGGCGCGGATTGAACGACGCAAAATTACGAAATTTTGGGAAAAGTTTAAAGTTTTTTTATTTTTTTTTGTATGTACTATTTAAAAATAATTGTATCTTTGCCCTCAAATTGGAATTAGCTTTATGGATGAGATAATTACATTAAAAAAATTTGCAGACATCGATTTAAGCGATGTGTTTTTTGATAGTCTTAAAAAAGACTATAAAGAATTTGAAAATTGGTTTTTTAAAAAATCGAAAGAGGGTTGCAAGGCATACGTGCAATATAACAACAACAAATTGCAGGCGTTTTTGTATTTGAAAAATGAAAGTGGAGAAGTTTTGACAGATGTAACGCCTAATCGTCCTGCACGTAAAAGATTGAAAATAGGGACATTCAAGATAGATGCTCATAACACTAAACTTGGTGAACGATTCATTAAAAAAATTACGGATGTCGCTTTGTATATTAAAGCGGACGAAATTTATGTCACTATTTTCCCACAGCATATTGGACTGATCAGGCTGTTACAAAGATATGGATTTAATAAAGAAGGTACAAAAGGAGAAGAACTTGTATTGGTGAAAAACATGAAGATACTTACTGGTAATCTGATTAAAGACTTTCCTTTGTTAACAACCACGGGAAAACGTAAGTTTCTACTGTCAATTTACCCAAAATATCACACCCGTCTGTTTCCTGATTCAATTTTACAAAATGAGGAAAATAAAAAATATGATCTCATAAAAGATATTTCATACACCAATAGTATTCATAAAATTTATATTAGTTTCATAGAGGGCACAAAACAATTGAAGCGAGGTGACTTGATTGCTATTTACAGAACCAAAGATGAACAAGGACCAGCACGTTATCGTAGTGTAATCACATCAATATGTCAAATAGAAGAGGTTAAAACGAATAAGGATTTTGCAGATATAGATGATTTTATTTCATGTACAAACTATTATAGCATTTTTGAACCTCAAGAATTGATACAATGGTATAATAAGAAATACTGCATAGTCCTAAAAATGACATATAACATAGCGCTCACTAAGCGGGTTACAAATGGATATTTAGTTGATGAGATGAATTTAACACCAGATTACTGGGGATTCTTTGAGTTAACTGATGAACAATTTTATAAAATTTTAAAACAAGGGGAAATCGATGAAAGTGTTATTATCAATTAAACCAGAGTTTGCTGAAAAAATCTTTAATGGTACGAAAAAATATGAATTTCGTAAAAATATCTTTAAAAGTAAAAATATTGATAAAGTTGTAGTCTATGTATCTTCTCCCATGCAATATGTGGCTGGTGAATTTGAAATAGAAACAATTCTAAACGATAACGTTGATAAAATATGGGAACAGACACATGATACATCAGGAATCAGTGAAGATTTCTATAGAAAATATTTTGCCAACCATTCCAAAGCATACGCCATAAGAATTGGGAATGTGATTAAATACAAAGAGAAGAGGAAACTGAGTGAATATAATTTGAATTTTGCACCTCAGTCGTTTGTTTATTTATGAAATACCTTCATCTCTATCTTTCTTTCCCAGACGAGAAGCAGCGACATTGCCCAGCGGGAGAGGAGCATCCAGAGGAAGTTGCCACCGATAGCTGTGAAGAGAAGTAAATCCTCCAAATTGCTGTGCGACACTCCGATATGATGGTTCAGCAGGTCGTTTTCCGCTTTTGTGGTGCTTCCGTGTTCCGTTTCGTCAATCATCACGGCGGCACCGTAAGCGAGACCGAGGGTATT
>CAJOPF010000028.1 GCA_905236205.1 Candidatus Gastranaerophilales bacterium | reverse complement strand
TCGGATATTTAGTTTTTTGATGTTCATCATTGTAGTCAACAATAACTTTTGTACCGCTTGCTGCACAGTTAGCCAAAATTCCGCCGCAATTTGTACGTTTTACAAATTCGTCAATTATATCTTGAGGAAAACCTGTTAAGGTAAATGTTTTAAATGCTTCTTTCAAAACAATACCTGCCATTTCCCAGTGACCTGTTGTTGTATCTTTACCGTTTGATTTTTCTTTCATCGTTCCGTATTGACCGATAGGATTTGCTTCAGGTGCAATTCCTTGAAAATCCTGAATATTACCCAAGCCTAATTTTGATAAATTAGGGGCATTTAATCCATTGTTAAACTTACAAACGTTTTTCAATGTATTACATTCGGGGATATCGTTAAAATCCCTGCAATCAGGCATTGCGCCTATACCCATTGAGTCGATAACTACTACAATAGCTCTTTTCATTTTTTTACCTTTCTTTTTTCATAAAACTCCTATTTGAAATATACCATGAAAATAATTTTGTGGTAACATTTTATAGTAAAGAATTTTAAGAGGTAAAAATAATGCAGGCACGCAGAGCATCAAGAGAATTGGCACTTATACTGTTTTCTCAATTTGATAAAGTTATTTCAAAATATTCAACAGAGGATTTTAATGAAATTTTATTAAAATCTGTCAGAATTTTGACAAATAACGCTTCAAACGACCTAAAACTTACTGTTGGTCCGTTAATTGATATGAAACAATATCTTGATGAATATGAAAATGACCACGAAACAAATCTTTCAAGACCGATAGGTGTTTCTAATGTTCCCGTTCCACTACCAATGACCTCTGATTTAAAACAAAAAATTGACGAATTATTGGAAATTTCCGAAAAAGCTCTTATGGCACTTGAAATTGCGGAATTTACAACTCTTGAAAATACCGCAGATGTTCAAGCGTATACGATGAAAATTGCCAATGAGTACAAAAAACATCACGAAGAAGTAGACAAACAAATAAAAGAATTTTCTATCGGCTGGGATTTTGACAGGTTAATCAAGGTCGACAAGGATATCATGCGAATTGCAATTACCGAGTTAATGTATATTGAAGAAGTTCCGCACAAGGTTGTGGTTGATGAAGCTGTTGAACTTGCTAAAAAGTATTCAACTGAAGACAGTTCGTCATTTATAAACGGAGTTCTTGCAAAAGTTATTCATGAAAACGGAATAAAATAATGTTCAACTTTTTTTCAAATACATTTGAAAACTTAAAAAAAACTGTTTCAAAGACTGCACAGTCACTCGTTGGTAATGTAGTTAATTCCGTTGAACAGGAAGAAGAATTTTCCGATTTTGTTCTTGAAGATATGGAAGATTTGCTTATATCTGCCGATTTAGGAGTAAATTATGCCTCAGAATTGGTCGATAATTTACGCAACCAATCAAAAGTTAAACCGTCAGAAGTTAAATCTTATTTAAAAAACTCCTTTATAGAAACGCTAAAACAAGCAGGAGAAACAAAATTAAAAATTACAGACGGATTAAACATATATTTTGTAACGGGAGTTAACGGAGTAGGTAAAACAACTTTAATCGGCAAACTTGCATACCAATTTAAACAATCAGGTAAAAAAGTTCTTGTTGCAGCAGCAGATACATTTAGAGCTGCGGCGGAAGAACAACTTGATATATGGTCAAAACGAGCAGGAGCAGACATAGTCAGAAAAGATAAAGGTGATCCTGCCGCTGTTGTTTACGAGGCAATAGAAAAAGCTCAAAACGAAAATTACGACATATTACTTGTAGATACTGCAGGAAGATTACAAAACAAGTTCAATTTAATGGAAGAACTTTCTAAAATAAAAGCTGTTATTGACAAGAAGTCTCCTGACGCACTAAGAGAATGTATATTGGTTCTTGATGCAAATACGGGACAAAACGGACTTCAACAGGCGAAAGTATTTACAGAAGCCGTTAAACTCACATCCGTTGCTTTAACCAAACTTGACGGTTCAGCTAAAGGTGCTATTGTGCTTGCAATAGCAAAAGAGCTAAAACTTCCCGTTAAGTTAATCGGTGTCGGAGAAAAAATGGAAGATTTGAAAGAATTTATTCCTGAAGATTTTATAAATGCATTGTTCTCATGAAAATATTAAAAGAAACACTATCAAAATTAGGCAATAAAATTGAACTGCTTGGAAATGATAATCACAAACCAATTCTTGTGATTGGTGTTTTTCATGGTGATGAACCGCAGGGAGATTTTTTGATTAGAGAGTATATAAAAATCAATAATAATTCTGAAATGCTCTTTATACCTTGTTTAAATCCTGACGGAATGAAATTAAAAACAAGACAAAATGCAAATGGTGTTGACTTAAACAGAAATTTTCCCACAAAAAACTGGGAACGGGTTGAAGACAAAACTTTTTACGGAGGAGAAGCCCCTAACAGTGAGATTGAAACAAAATTTACTGCAGAAATAATTGAAGAATACAAACCTCAACTAATACTATCACTGCACGCTCCGTTTCGTACGGTAAATTTTGACGGAGACGCACTTAAGTACGCCGAAAAGATATCAGAAATAATAAACTATCCTGTTCAGGAAGATATCGGCTATCCAACCCCCGGAAGTTTTGGGACATATTGCGGTGTAGAGAGAAATATTCCGACAATTACACTTGAACTTGACGAGAATATTGATGTAAAAAGATTAGTAAAACCTGTTCATAAAATATTTGACTATATAAATTCTATGATATAATTTTTTTAGAAACAAGGAGAAATAAAAATGGCACAAGAACCAAAACTAATAGCAGTAGTACCAAGAAGTGCAACCGAACAAATGCAAATTTCAATTAACGAATACAAAGGTAAATCTTATTTGGATTTACGTATCCACTACACAACAGATGACGGTCAATCATGGTTACCGACAAAAAAAGGTGTAACCTGCTCACCTGAAAACCTTGAAATTTTGCGTGATGCTATTGATGAAGCAATAAAAGAATTTACAACTGAGGCTGAAGAATAGTGTCTAAATATGCCTTAGTTCTTGTAAACATAAAGAGCTTAGGCGTAAAAACCTTCAGTTATGCAATTCCTGACGAAATAAAAGATAAAATTACAATCGGACAAGCCGTAAGTGTTCCCTTTGGTCGTCAGGGGTATATTAGTGCTTTTGTAGTGGGCTTTTCCGAATACGTACCTGCCGATATTAAAATAAAAAAAATCGGCAAAATTCTCGACGAAAAGCCTTTGTTTTCGCTTGAATATCTTAAACTGCTGGAATGGGTTGCAAACTATTATTGCAGCGATTTTATTACTGTTTTAAACATGGCAGTTCCGTTAAAATTATTAGATAAAAATGCAAAAACGGAAGCTCTTGTTGAATTCGTAAAAAAAGACGGAGCAAACAAACGACAAACAGAAGTTTTGGAACTGCTGGAAAAATTTAAAAAGGTTAAATTAACAGAATTTGAAAAACTTGCAAAAACAACAAGAACAACCATTAAAAAATTAGAAACTTTGGGTTGCTTAAAAATTATTGAAGATGAACTTTACAGAAATCCGCTTGAAATCTTTTCAGACGTAAAAAAAGAAAAACTGTATGAGCTAAACAAAGAACAATTGGATGTTTATGAAAAAATAAGCAAAACAAATACTTCCGCACCAATTTTAATCCATGGAGTAACTGCATCAGGTAAGACCGAAGTTTACTTTAAACTAATAAAAGATACCCTTGACAAAGGAAAAAATGTTCTGTTTTTGGCACCTGAAATCGCACTTGCATCACAACTTACAAAAAGACTTGCAAGAAAATTCGGCATTGAAGATATCGCTGTTTGGCACAGCTCTATATCAGAAGGTGAAAGATATGATGTATGGCAAAAACTTTACAGAAATGAAATTAAAATTCTGGCAGGAGCCAGGTCTGCCGTTTTTGCACCATTAAAAAATATAGGTCTTATTATTATTGACGAAGAACACGAAAGTGCCTATAAACAAACCTCTCCTGCCCCTCGTTATGATGCAAGGCTCGTAGCTGAAAAGTTGGCTGAATATCATAATGCAAAACTGATTTTAGGCTCCGCAACTCCTGATATAACAAGCTATTATCACGCTTTGGGCAACAAAACTCTTTATGAGCTAAAACACAGATATAACAATGCTCCGCTCGCTAAAACGCATGTTATAAATATGCAGACACACATGCAATCTGCATACAGAGGTGTTATATCAAAACCGTTGCAAACAGAAATAAAAGAAACGCTTGAAAAAGGACAACAGGTCATTATCCTGATTAACCGCAGAGGATTTTCAACATATACTCAATGTCAGGCTTGCGGACATGTAATTGAATGCCCGAATTGTGCCATACCAATGATTTGGCACACTACGGATAACAGATTACGCTGTCATTATTGTAACCAAACAATGTCGTTTCCTGATGAATGTCCTGAATGTGGTTCTGATGCACTGCATAATTCAGGTACAGGCACTCAAAAAATAGAAATGTTTTTGAAAGAATTATTTAAAGAAGCAAATATAGTAAGAATTGACAGCGATTCTTTAAAACGTAAAAATGAACACGTAAAAATACTAAACCGGTTTCAAAAAGGAGAAATTGATATTCTAGTCGGCACACAAATGATTGCAAAAGGACTTGATAATCCTAACGTTACACTTGTTGGGGTAATAAGTGCCGATGCAAGCTTTAACCTGCCAGATTTTAGGGCTTCAGAAAGAGGATTTCAACTTCTTACACAAGTCGCAGGGCGCGTAGGCAGAGGAGAATTTACGGGAAAAGTTCTTTTTCAAACATACAATCCTGATTTTTACGCACTGCAAACGGCAAGAGAACAAAATTACAAGCAATTTTACGATACTGAAATCGTCTCAAGAGAAGAATATGAATATCCGCCATTTTCAAAGATTATTCGCTTTGTATTAAGCTGCGGAAACAATTTCAGGGCAGAAAAAGCATCCCAAGAAATAGCACTGAGACTGAACACAATGGTTGATAAATTTGGAATATCAGAAAAACTTGAAGTCTTGGGACCGACAATGTGTGTTTTTGAACGATTAAACGGTCAGTTCCGTTTTCAGATAATTATAAAAAACAGAATGGAAGAAAAAGGTCACGATTTTATATCAAGATTCATACATCAAATTGTATTGCCAAAAGATATTAAGCTGACAATAGACGTTGATCCTATTGATATATTATAAATCATATTTACTATAAATTTATCGCATAATAAAACTTGGCTTGTTCAAAATTACTTTACATTTTGTTTCGTCCATCTCAGTCAAACATCCTGCCAAAGGATTTCTTGTGACACTATTGTTATAACAAATACCCATGTGGTCATTTGAATAAGTTGAAGAATATGTACCTAAAAGATTTGCATAACACAATGCATGAACAAGCGGAACCGTAGAATAAGCAAGACTATATGTTGTATAAGAGGTTGAACCGTTTGGTCTTACTAAAATTTTTGCCTTTAGCAAATCAACAGGGAAACCTGATTTATAGTCTGGTATAACAGTACCGTCACGATACATCCTAAATGCAAAAATATCTTCATTTAACCTGTCAGG
>CAJOPF010000027.1 GCA_905236205.1 Candidatus Gastranaerophilales bacterium | reverse complement strand
CTGATTTTGTTTGTTTTGAAAATATTATCAATTCTTATGCGTAACTCCATATCCAAAAAGCGCAAAGTCGTATTTTACGGGGTCAGTAACATCAAATTGTTTCAAGGTGTCAGTCAACTCTCTGACTGCTTTGAAATCGTTTGAACTTCTTTTAAGCAAACCTAAACTTCGTGACATACGGGCAACATGTGTATCAAGAGGAATTACTAGTTCTGATTGAGGTATAAAATCCCATATACCAAAATCTACTGGCGGTTTTCTTATCATCCAGCGCAAAAACATGCTCATTCGCTTCATTGCGCAACCCTTTTGTGGATTTGGAATTAAATGACAATATCCTTGAGTTAAGTTACAATCGCAGTAAAAATAATCGCAAACAGCCTGCATCATTGTTTGAATATCACCGTCAAAATATTGTTTGAATAATTCTTTTAAACTATTGCCTTGTTTGTATAATTGGTGTATTTTACTAAAAAAACAAATTATATCAGCATCTTTTGAAAATCTATAACTGAAATCTTTTAGTAAATCAGGTTTAAATTTCATTATGTATTCATAAGGCTTATTATCAATTTTGTCAAAAAGTTCGTTCAATTTTCTAATAAAAACTTGTCTGTTTCCGTATGCAAAACAAGATGTTATAAATGCCGAGATTGTTATATCTTCTTCCGTTTTAAATCTGTGCGGAATTTGTATCGGGTCGTCTTTTATAAAATCAATAGTTTCGTATTCTTTTACCAAATCATCAAGTTCTTTTTTTGTAATCATCTGAGCCTTTCAAAAAAATCTTCCAGTATTTTATCACAAGTTTCTTCAAGTATTCCGCCGTATACTTTCATTTTTGAATTATGTAATTTTCTCAAATCTATTGCAGAATCTAATGCGCCGTATTGAGTATTGTATGAGCCGAAGTATAAATTTTTAATTCCTGCCTGAATTATAGCAGATGCGCACATCGGACAGGGTTCAAGAGTAACATACATATCGCAATCGTTTAATCTCCAGCGTTTTAAGCCTGTTTGTGCGGATTTTAGAGCAAGTATTTCCGCATGTGCTGTTACATCCTGATTTTGTTCTTTTTGATTATGAGCAAATGCAATTATTTCATTATTCTTTACTATTACCGCCCCGACAGGTATTTCATTCTTTGTTTGCAGCGCTACTTCTATTGCATCTTCCATGAACATGTGTTTTTACCTATGGCTTTAGTGTTACGGATTTGAATAACGGAAATACAATATCTACCTTAAATCCGTATTCTTCATCGGAAGAAAGTGCTATTTTTCCGTTCATTGCTTCTACAAGACCTTTTACAATAAATAAACCCAAGCCTGTGCCTCTGGTTGTTCTTGTTGTTTTGTCATCCATTCTTATAAATTTTTCAAACAATGTTTTTAATTTTTCTTCAGGAATTTTATCGCATTGATTTGCAATATTTATTGTCGCTTCTTGTGCATTATAATCTCCTGAAATAACTATTGGAGTACCCTCTTTTGAATATTTTATTGCGTTTTCGATTAAATTAACAATAACTTGTTCAATTCTGTCTTTATCTGCAATTACAAGAGGAAAATCTTCCGATATGTTGTTTATAATTTCTTTTTCTTCCTGATTTTTTGCTAAAGTCATTGCTGTTTCAATAGAATCCGATATCCAAACAGGTTCCAGAGCAACTCTTATTCTATCGCGTTCAATATCAGGGATTACAAGCAAATCTTCAATAAGCCGTTTTAACCTTTCTGATTGTTTTTTTATTATTCTCAGTGATTTTTGTCTTGTTTCTTCATCTATTTGAATATCTGTTCTTAATAATCTTGAAGTGTATCCCTGAATACTTGTCAATGGAGTTCTTAATTCGTGACTTACCGTATCGATAAGATTTGAACGAAATTCATTCAATTGTTCCAATTTGATATTTTGTTCTTTTAACTGAAGGTAAGATTTATGAATTTCAGATGCCATTTTGTTAAACTCTGATGCTAAAAATACGATTTCATAAGGTGTAAAGATACTTTTTAAAAGATGTATTCTGCGTTCATAACTACCTTTGGAAACCGCCATGATACCTTTGAATAACTGACGTATATTGATATACATGTAGTATATGTAAAGGGCTACAATTATGAAGATACTTAATGAAGATATAAACACTGCCATTAACAGTTTAAATCGGTTTTCGTTAATGGTATTTTTTGTTATTTTTTCTGTTGTATTTACGATAATGGTTAATTCGGGATTTGTTTTATGCAGATATGCAATAGGTTGATTTTTCTTATTTCCGTATATTATGGGAATATTATCTTTTAACTTTTTAGGAAGCAGTTTTACGGACTGTTTATACAAATCTTCTGTGTAATTATGCTGTGCGATTAAATTATTTGATGTATCAATAATATATATTTGACGGGCATCGTCTTTAAGTGATTTGAACATGTGATTGTTTAAATCGCTGTTATTGAATACTGCAACTAAGTATTTATTATTGGAAGTTTTTTGGTACAGAATAAATTTTTCCTCATTGATTTTTTGTTTTTTCAACTGTTCAATATCTTTGAGTGTGTTTACCAGTTTCAAATCTGCGTAGTATGAGAAATTATTTTGAATTTTTTTTAAATAATCTTGCTTTGTTTCTTGATTTGGCAAGTAATGCAATGTTGTATTTATTTGTTTTAGTTCACCGTTAACAATTTTATAGAATACATCAATTTCATCGGAAATCATATTTGCAATTAATTCTGCGGAAATCCTCAACTGGTGACGCATAGCCTGCTGGTTGATGTTGTTAATAATCAAACCACTTATAATCATTGGAATTAACAGTGCTATAAATAGCACAATAAGAATTTGTTCCGCAATTTTTAACCTTTTCGGGTGCAGAATTTTCTTTATTTTATTTATTTTTCTTAGTGTTTGTATATTCATTTTATTCCGCAAAAGGTGTTAATTTATACCCGACATTTGTTACAGTGTGAAGATATTTAGGCGTTTTTACGTTTTCTTCTATCTTGTTACGTAGTCCGCCTACGTGAACTCTCAACATCCTAACGTCTTCATTACTGTCATATCCCCAAACTTCATCCAACAATGTTGCAAGAGTTACCGCATTATTAAAATGCTGCATTAGAGAGTATAATATTTCAAATTCGGTAGGTGTAAGTTTTACTCGCTTATTTACAATTGTACATTCCAATGTTTCAGGGAATATTTGTATGTCACCCGCATGCAATACTTCATCGGTTATCGGGTTTGTTTCTTCTATATGGTTACGTCTCAAGAGTACACGTATCCTTAAAAGAACTTCTTGTATATCAAACGGTTTTACTATATAATCGTCAGCTCCGCTGTCAAAACCGTCTGTTTTGTCTTCAATAGTTCCCTTTGCGGTCAACATAAGTATAGGAATTGCAAGACGAGCCTGACGAATATTTTTACAAACGTCAAATCCGTTCATTTTAGGCATCATTACGTCAAGTAAAATTAAGTCATAGGTGTTATTTAAGGCTTTATTTAAACCCTCAACGCCGTCTTTTGCAGTATCTACAACGTATCCGCTTTGACCTATATCAAATTCCAATAATTCTCTTATCGCATCATCATCATCTACGATTAAGATTCGTTTTTTGCTTATATCCATACAAGCCTCCGTTAAAAAAATTTTATAAAAAAAAAATCCACCTTTCAATAAAAATCTTTAAATATAAATATTTCTTAACTGGAAAAAATTTTGTTTTTATTTTATTATTAACAGGGATGATTAGTTTATAAGGTACAGTATGAAAATAGGAATACCGAGAGGTCTATCTTTTTATAGTATATATCCTTTTATGTATGGCTTTTTCAAGGCAATGGGCATTGAAATGATTTTGTCTGATAAAACGACAAAAAAGACTTTGTCAAGCGGTTCTGCCCTTGTAGTTACGGAAACTTGTCTGCCTGTAAAAATCTTTGTAGGTCAAGTTCTTAATTTGCTTGAAAAAGGTGTTACAAAAATTTTTATACCGTCTTTACAATCAATTGCTCCTAAAATTTATAACTGTTCAAAAATAAGAGGTTTGCCTGATTTAATCAGAAATGTTGTAAAAAAAGATTTTACTATAATTGACCCGACATTTGATAAATCAGCTCCGCACCATGGTTTGTATGATTTCTTGCTTGAATGTGTAAAACCTTTTGGCTTTTTCGATTTGGAACAAATTAAAAGTGCTTCAAAGTCAGGCTGGAGAGTTTATAATAATTTTCAGGTTATGCTGAAATCTGGCATGAAATATGAAAGAGCTTTGAAATATGCTACTTCAGGCAAGCTTTTAATAGAAAAAGACGAAACAGAATATCCTATTTCTATTGCACTTGTTTCGCACGCTTATAATATTTATGACGAACGAGCATCAATGAAAGTGATTGACAAACTTAATAAAATGGGTGTAAAAGTTTATACCGCATATCAATTAACTGATGAACAATTACAGGAAGGTGTAGCTGTTTTAGGGCAAAAAGTTTATTGGGCAAATGAAGCAGAAATGGTTGGCTGCGCAGGACATTATCTTAAAGATAATAAAATAGACGGTTTAATTTCCATAACAGCTTTTGGTTGCGGTCCTGATTCTTTGATGATAGAAAGAATTACACGCCGTTCAAAACAATTTAATAAACCTCTTTTAAATCTTACAATTGATGAGCATACTGGTGAAGCAGGATTTATCACACGTCTTGAGGCTTTTGTAGATATGCTTTATCGCAAAAAACGTATGCAGGGCATTGTTGAAAACGGTTTTGCTCCTACATCAAACGTTATGGAATTTATTTAAGTCATTGATAATTTACTCTATCGTAATTATATTTAAAATCAACGACTAATTTTGACATGTTTTTTTAGCTTTTATTGTTTATTTATCCTTGTTTTCAGGATTTATATCACGTTTTCTTGTAATACTTATCAAACTTAGCGCAAACATTATGGATAACAGAACAAACATATATAAAATGTAGTGCCCAATTGAACCAACAAGTGCCGTTGCTATCGCACCACCGACAATGGCTACAAGCGTAAGTATTGCAACGGTTTTATTTTGAGAAAATCCTGCTTTTAATAATTTATGATGTATATGTTCTGCATCTGCAACAAAAGGTGATGTTCCTTTTAAAATTCTTCTTAAACTTGAAAATGTTATGTCCATAATTGGAACTGCCAAAACCACAAACGGCAAAAATATTGCTAAAGTTGCTGTTTTCATTACTCCCGTAATCGAAAGAGATGCCAGTAAAAATCCTGCAAATAAAGCTCCCGAATCACCCATAAATATTTTTGCGGGATTAAAATTATAAGCCAAAAATGCAAGCATAGAACCTGCCAATATGAACGCAATTAAAGCACTTATTGAATTTGACGGTGTCATTGAAACCGCAACAATCGCAAGAGTTATTGAATTAACCGTAATAACCGAACCTGCAAGTCCGTCTACTCCGTCAATAAAGTTTACGGCATTACAAATTCCGACAATCCAAAGTAGTGTTATCGGGTATGACAACCAGCCCAGTTCAAAAACTCCGCCAAAAGGATTTATTATTGTATCAATTTTTACGCCCAAAAGATATACAATAGTAACAATTGCGATTTGAATAAATAATTTGAATTTTGCACTTAAGTTGTATACGTCATCAACAAGTCCTAATAAAAACATTAACGAACCGCCCAAAAGTATACCAGAAAGCAAACTTCCGTAAGGGTAGTAACTTAAAAGAACAAGAAGGAAGAAGGTTAACATTGTGCTTGACCAAATTGCAACACCACCTAACCTCGATACAGGTTTTTTGTGTATTTTACGCTCGTTTGGTAAATCCACCAGTCCCTCTTTTTTTGAATATGCGATTACCATTGGAACGATAAAAACCCCTAATATCAATGATATTATCGCACCTATAATATGAACCTGTACTTGTCCTAAAGTAAGAATTGTTGTTTCTCCTATTTATTAGTTATATAACGGATATTTTTGACATAATTTTAAAGAACGTTCACGCAGATTTTTTAAAGCAACTTCGTTGTCAGAAGCATAAACCGCACCTGCAATAATTTTTGCAACTTCGTCCAAATCTTCTTCCTTAAAGCCTCTTGTTGTAACCGCAGGGGTTCCAAGTCTTATTCCGCTCGTTACAAACGGACTTTGAGGATCGTTAGGAACAGTGTTTTTATTAGCGGTAATACCTACGACTTCAAGAATATTTGCTATATCTTTACCCGTTTTTCCTTGTCGTCTTAAATCAAGAGTCATTAAATGATTTTCTGTCATTCCGCCGACAATATCAAGTCCCTCATTCAATAAACCGTTTGCAAGAGCTTTTGCATTTTTTACAATTTGCTCTGCGTAAGCTCTAAACTCAGGCTTGGAAGCTTCAAGCAAAGCAACCGCTTTTCCTGCAATAATGTGTTCTAAAGGTCCGCCTTGTATTCCAGGAAATACTGCTTTATCAATACCGAGGGCATGTTCTTCTTTGCACATAATTATGCCGCCTCTTGGACCTCTTAGCGTTTTGTGTGTTGTTGTTGTTACAAAATCCGCATAAGGTACTGGTGACGGGTGAACTCCGCCTGCAACAAGTCCTGCAATATGCGCAATGTCTACCATCAGATATGCTCCGACTTCATCTGCAATTTCTCTAAAACGTTTGAAATCAATAATTTTAGAGTAATTGCTTGCTCCTGCAATAATCATTTTAGGTTTATTTTCTTTTGCCAGCTTTTCAACATTGTCGTAATCAATAACACCGTCTTCATTTACACCATAACTTACAATGTTAAAATACAAACCTGAAAAATTTACAGGAGAACCATGCGATAAGTGTCCGCCATTAGACAAATCCATGCCTAAAACGGTATCACCATGTTTAAGTGCATACAAAAATACAGCCATATTTGCCTGTGCGCCACTGTGAGGCTGAACATTTGCATGGTCTGCTTTAAATAATTCACAAGCTCTTTTTTGAGCTAATTCTTCAATAATATCTATGTTATCACATCCGTTATAAAATCTTTTATGCGGTTTTCCTTCCGCATATTTATTCGTTAAAACTGTTCCGCAGGCTGCCATTACCGCTTTTGACGTGAAATTTTCGCTTGCAATCAGTTCTATTGTTTCTTGCTGACGTTTTAATTCTTTTTCAACAAGTTCTGCGACTTGAGGGTCAGTTTGTCTTATCAATTCAATTTCCATTACACACTCCTTAATCTTGTTTGATTATACGTAAAAAATTACTTGTTTGCAAATTTTTTACATAAACACAAAAACAGCGCGGGGATTTGCAATATTGCAAATACCCGCGCTGTTGATAATTTTTTAATGAAGCGGAATAATCAATTCTTGTCCTATCGAAAGGGCATTGATATCTTTTAGACCGTTAGCTTCTTTAATTGCTTTTTCGTGGCTCTTGCTATATGAACCATAAAATCTTCTTATAATTTTTTCCAGATTATCACCTTGTTGAACTTTATAAGTTTCCTCTTTGTTCTTTGTAGCCACAGTTCCGACAGAAACCGTTTCTTTGTCTGCAGGTATGAATGTTATTGCTGTATCTTCAATTTTTGTTTCCGGAACAGAAGTTGAAATATCTTTTGCTGTTTCGTTCATACTTGTCATAGACATTTGTATCATAATTGTTACGATAACCGTTACAATAACACCTGCTACAAATCCTGTAATAAGGTAAACTGTCGGTGATTTATCTTGTTTGTTATGTTGTTTTAAGTTATTCCATAACAAATCAAGTTCTTTTTCCTGAATTTGCTTTGCAGGAGCATTTAAAGAGTCGTTTGTACTTTGTCTTCTGTATTTTGCTAATCTTTCCAATACTTGGATTTTTTCCTTAGACAAGTTAGCTCGTCTTAAAGTTGAACTTTTCATATTATCCTCTAAAGTCTGATATCTTATTTCTCTTATATATTATCATAGTAATAGTTTACAAACAAGATTAAAATTTGAAATTAGTCTATACAGAGGAGTTTTTTAAAAAATCGTTAAACTTTGTTTTTTTATTGCCGACCGCAAGAGTACGAACACAAGGAGAATATTTTAAAATGTCTAAACAACTATCTGCATCGCAAGACGAAATGGAATTGGCATTAGTAAATTTAGAAAATGCAAGAAAAGCTCATCAAAGATATTTAATGAAACAACAAGAAGAAGATTTTAAAGAAGCTATTGAAAATTATGTTAATGCTTCAAAACATAATCCAGAATTGCCTGAAACATACTACCGTTTGGCTTTTTTAATGTGGGAAAAAGGCGAGATAGATGTTGATACGGCAATAGAACAATGCAACACTGCACTTGAACATTCGCCTGAAAGTGCAAATGCTTGTATTTACAAAGGATTTTTCAATAAAATTGCCGATAATTATGAAGATGCGGAAAATGAATTTAAAAAAGCTATAAAATTAAGCGGTTTTAATTCTGCAAGACCTCGTATGATGCTTGCGTTGTCAATTTTAAAAAGATTAAGCAATAAAAAATCCACCTTCAAAGATGTTTTAGGATTTTTATATTATTTTATTTCAGGTTCGGTAATGTTATCTTATGATATTCCGTCTTTAAAAATATTAATTCATACTGCAAAAGATGATTTAAGCGTAATTGCTTACAAAAAAGCCGGAGATTTTCTTGAAAAAATAAAAATGTCGAAAGCTGCTTGCAATTTATACAATATTGCAGCTCAAAAAACAGGTCATAAAGATATTTTCTACACACGAATAGGTGATATTTTCGTAAAAGAAAAAGATAATGTAAAAGCGTATGAAGCTTACAAAAAATCTTACGATTCAAACCCTAAAAATGATGTTAATTTAATGAAAATTGCGGCATTAACTCAAACCTATTTCCCTGAAATGGTTGATGAAGCAATAGATTATTACACACAATTGTTGGCACTTAATCCTGAAAAAATCGGATTTATATATTACGAACTGGGGCATTTATACCTTAAAAAAGGAGATAAAATCAATTCTGTAAGTGCTTTCAAACTTGCCTTGGAGCAAGAAAAGACAAATCCTTTCTATCATAATTCTTTGGCTTTTGCTTATTTAAAAGCAGAATTGTACGAAGATGCAATCAATCATTACAACATGGCAATAAGTATAAATCCTGATAATGAGTGGACATCAATGGTTTGCCACGCTTTAGGTTCATTATATGCTGAAATTTACGGTAATTTTGAACTTGCAATTGAAAAATATCATATAGGCGTTGAGGCTGACCCTAAAAATTATCAAATAAAAATATCGCTTGGTGATGCATTTATGGCAAAAGGTGATGTTGAAAATGCAATTCGAGCATATTGTGATGCAATATCTTGCGAACCTGAAAATTTCAGAGCTTATTCAAAAGCAGGTCTTGCTTTATGGGAAAATGATTTGATAGAAGAAGCTGTGGTTGCATTACACAAATCAATTGATTTGAACCCTAATTTTGATATAGCTCAAAACAATTTAGGTGTTATTTACTTAGACGGTTTAGGTTGTGCTTCCGACGCTTTGCCATTTTTCCTGAGAGCTATAGAAATCAATCCTTCATATACACTTGCTTACTTTAATGCGGCAAGAGCAAATGAAATGATTGGAGATAAAACTCAAGCTGCCGAATATTATCAAATGGCGCTTGATATGAATACTTTGACGGAAGATTTGCCGTCAGAAGATATAATGGAAAGATTACACTCGCTATTTGAATTATAAATTCTCAATTCTCAAATCTCGGGCAGCTTGGCTGCCCTTTTTTTTGTTACTTTAATTGACAATACCGTTTAACCGTTGTAGTATTTATTTGAGGATAGTATTAGTGGGGGAATAAATATGAAAGATAAAAACTTTTTAATGATACCTGGACCTACTCCTGTACCTGAAAGCGTTTTGCTTGCTATGGCAAAACATCCGATAGGACACAGAAGTTCAGAATTTTCAAAAATTTTGGAAGAAGTTTATGCAAATTTAAAATATGTATTTCAAACAGAAAATGATGTATTTATGTTTGCATCAAGCGGAACAGGAGCTATGGATGCGGCAATATCAAATCTTGTAAACGAAGGTGATGATGTATTATCGCTTGTTTTGGGTAATTTTGGAAACCGCTGGGCAAAAATAGCTGCGGGTTACGGTGCAAATGTTGATAAGATTACCGTTAATGCAGGCGAAGTTATAAATCCTGAAGATGTAAAAAATAAATTGGCAGAAAAGAAATATAAAATCGTTACTTTAACTCATTCCGAAACTTCAACGGGTGCAAAAAATGACGTTAAAACAATTTGTCAAATTATACGTGATGCAGGTTCAATTTCAGTTGTTGACGGTGTTACAAGTGTTAGCGCAATGGATGTAAAACCTGATGAATGGGGTATTGATGTTTTGGTTTCAGGTTCTCAAAAGGGATTTATGATACCCCCGGGACTTGCATTTTTGACAGCAAATGAAAGAGCATGGAAAGTGCATGAGGAATGTAAACATCCAAGTTTTTATTTTAGCTGGGATGCTCACAGAAAATCAGTAAGAGAAAATTCTACACCTTATACGGCAGCTGTAAATCTGATTTTTGCTTTACAAGAGGCTTTGAGAAGAATTAAAGAAGAAGGATTAGAAAACATTTTTGCTCGCCATGAAAGATTAGCGCTCGGATTGAGACATTCTTTAAGAGCTATGGGATTGGAATTGCTGGTTAAAGATGATAAAAACGCAAGTTATTCAATAACTTCCGTATTGCCGCCTGAAGGTATATCTGTTCCTGATATAAGAAGCCACATGACAAAAGATTTTGATATCGTTGTTGCAAACGGTCAAAATGAATTGAAGGACAAAATTTTCAGAATGGGAACCTTAGGTTTTGTTTCAGACAGAGACTTGTTAACTGCAGTTTCGTCGTTGGAAACTGTTCTTGCAAGACTTGGGTATAAATTTGATGTCGGCATTGGAACAAAAACCGCAATTGAGTGGTTAAATAAGTAAATAAAAAAATAAATAAAAACTCGGCTTTTATAAGCCGAGTTTTTTATATATTATGCATTTTGTCAAAAATTTCTTTCTTTTGTATCCAAATTTCCATTCCCATTTCTGTTGCTTTGTCCAGTAAGGCTTGTTTTATCTCTTTAAAGGTATTTGTAGATTTTGAAATATCTCCCAGCAAAAACATTACAAATTGACCTTGCATAAGAGTTTGTTTTATATCTTCAATGTTAACTCCATATTGAGCCAAAATCGTTGTTATTTTCATAACAATTCCGACTTGGTCTTTTCCCGACAGAGTAACTATTATTTTTTGTTCATCCATAATTTCACCTTGTTTAAATATATGCCTTATGCTAAAATCATATCATAAATAAAGGGATTTTGATGAAGATTTTAGTTGTTGACAATAATGCTACTAATTTAAAAATATTATCAATGATTTTAGCAAAAGACGGATACGAAACAAAAACAGCAGATTCTTTAGAATGTGCAATTGATAAAATGTCCGTAAATATTGATTTGGTTGTTATTGATACAACTGATTCAAGCGGTTACGAAACTTGCAGAGCTATAAAAAATATCGAAGAATATCAAAATATTCCGATTATTCTTATTTCCAGAGATTCAAAAACCGATGATATCGTAAAAGCTTTTGCGGCAGGCGCAAATGATTATATCGCCGCTCCGTTCAAACCTGATGATGTGAGAAATCATGTAAAAACACAATTACAATTGAAAAATCTTCAAGATAATTCTCAAATTCAAAAAATTACGGATTCTCAAATTGAACATATTTTTTCACTCGCAAAATCCGCTCAATCAAAAGATGATGATTCCGGTAAACATTTGGAAAGAATTAAAAAATATTGTGTTATTTTGGCAAAAGAACTTACAAAACCAATTTACAAACAAAATATTACAAAAGAATTCATTAAAAATATTGAACTTGCTGCGCCTTTACACGATATCGGCAAGGTGGGTATTTCCGATGAAATTGTTTTAAAACCCGACAAATTAACGGATGAAGAATTTGAGCAAATGAAGCAGCATACAATAATCGGCTACAATATGCTTAAAGACGTATATGAACAATTCGACGGTAACGAATTTATTAAAATGGCAATGAATATTGCAAGATACCACCATGAAAGATACGACGGGCTTGGATATCCTGACGGATTAAAAAAACAGGAAATACCGTTAGAAGCAAGAATTATGGCTGTCGCAGATGTTTATGATGCTCTGAGATGTCAAAAGCCTTATCACGATTCTCTGTCTCATGAAAAAAGTTTTGAAGTTATAAAAGGCGGACGAGAATTACAATTCGACTATCTTATTGTCAAAGCGTTGAAAAAAGTCCACAGAGAATTTGAAAAAGTTTGGAACGAATTACCTGACTAAATATTTTCCTGCTCTAGTTTCTTGAACCAGCGTTTATTAAATGCAAAGGCGATATTGTGGCGTTTTGCATACATACACAAATCTCTTTTTATTTCGGGAGCCAGTATATACATTGTTATAATATTCGGTACTGACATTGAAATCATCATTGCGTCAGTAATATTTATTACCGAACGTAAGTTCATAACGGAACCGATAATGATAAATCCGCAATACATAAGTTGAAATATCAGAGTTCTTTTGTAACCTTCTCCAAATAAGAAATTCCAAGCTTTTTGACCGTAATAAGCCCATGATATAAGCGTGGATAAACCAAATAATACTACTACAATAGCCAAAATGTAAGGGAAGAACGATATTACAGAAGAAAATGCTGCTGAAGTCATTTGTATTCCGCTAATTCCGTCAACATGGTAGTTATTTGTAATTGTTATAACAAAAGCTGTTAATAAGCATAATAAACCAGTCAAGAAAGGTTCAATTAAAGAAACAAATCCTTGAGATAACGGTTCATTTGTTTTTACCGTAGCATAAGCAATAGGGGCAGAACCTGTACCTGCCTCATTACATTGTACCGAACGTCTTAAGCCCATGATTATTGTTCCGAAAATACCGCCCGCAACTGCTTCAGGGAAGAATGCCTGTTTTACTATAACAGCTAAGGCATGAGGTATTAAAAGAAAGTTTGCTGCAATAACTATTAAACCTGAAATTATGTATAATCCGCACATAAAAGGAACAACTTTTTCTGTAACCTTTGCTATTCCCTTAATTCCTCCGACAATAATCAATGCAACAATTGCAGAAACCGTAACTCCGATAATCCAGTTATGATGATACAGTATGCTGTTTTCTCCGCCTGTTATGTTTACAATTTGCTGAGTTGCCTGATTTATTTGTATCATATTTCCGCCTGTAATACCTCCGCAAATGCAAAGCCAAGCAAAAATAATTGATAAAGGTTGACCTAACCAACGTAGTTTCTTTCTTGTTAATCCATGTGCCATATAATGCATCGGACCGCCTGATATTGAGCCGTCAAGATTAAATCGTCTGTATTTTACAGCAAGAGATGCCTCTACAAATTTCAAAGACATTCCGAATATTGAGCCTATAAAAATCCAAAAAGCTGCACCGGGACCTCCAAGAGAAATTGCTATTGCTACACCTGCGATACTTCCAAGACCTATTGTTCCTGAAAGTGCTGTTGCCAGTGCCTGAAAAGAAGATACTTCTCCGTTGTGGTCTCCGCTTTCAACAGGTTTTCTTAATATATCTATCGCGTGCTTAAAGCCCCAAATTGCTATTCCGCGTAAATATAAAGTAAAAAATATTCCAGCAAACAAAATCCAAAATATGATTATCGGTACATCAGTGCCGCAAATTGAGATTGGAAAAAATATCCAGCTTGCTATTTTATCTGCAACAGGAGCTACATACTTATCAAGAGTTGCATCAAGATTATAAGCATAACATTGTTGTTGTAATGCTGCAAACAACACAATTATTGATAGTAAAAATTTATACATTAAATCCTAACTTCCTGTAAATAATAAGCAAAATAGTCTGCCTGCAATAATTATAGCAAAAAGATGGCAGTTCTTTTAATCCTTTATATAATCTTTAAAATGTTTTTAAGATATTTGTCGGCACAATCTGCCATTTTATAGCGGCAAACGGTATTGTAACAATTTTGTAATATCAAATTTATTCTTTCATTATCCATTGATGTTATATTTTGTAATACAGATTTTATGTTTTCCTTAGAAGGTTCGATTAAAAATCCGTTTTCCATATTTTTAATTATTCCGTCAATACCTTCATTTTTAACTCCAATAGTAAGACATCCGCACGCCATAGCTTCAAGATAAACCATTCCAAAGGTTTCATTAACGCTCGGTAAAATAAAAATGTCCGCATTTCGCATTCTGTTCAGAACTTCATTATGCTCTAATTGTCCTGCAAAACAAATGTTGTTTTTTGACATTTTTTTTAATCTTTTAAATTCTTTTCCGCTGCCAATTATTGTAAGTTTAAATTCGGGCATTTCGTTTACTGCCGAAATCAATTTATCGATATTTTTGCGTTCTATTAAGTTTGCGCAGGTTATTATGTTTTTTCTTTCATTTCGAAGTTTTAGTTCAGGTTCAAAATTTATGCCGCTTTCGCATAAAAAAGTTTTGTTTTCGTATTGCGGATACAGTTTTAGAAATTTATTCATTAAAACTTGGCTTCTGCAAGCTATTCCGTTACAGTTTTTGTAGGCGGTTTCTATTTGTTGTTTAAAATATATTGAGTATAAAGGTTTTGTGAGAACTTCCAAATCAGAAACGTGTACCGCACATATTTTTTTGCCTTCTAATTTGTTAGAAAAAATTATTCCTGACGGCATATGTGAAACGATTACGTCATATTCAAAAGAGGGCAGTTTTTTTGTTGTATTAAATAAAAACGGTGTGATATAGTTTACGTTAAAAATATTTTTGTATTGCCCTGTTTTATAAAATGGTTTGTTTCTTAAAAAAGAATTTAATAAAAAATTCGGTTTAATTACATCCACCTCATGTCCTTCTTTTTGCCATTCTTCAACAAAGGACAAAAGAGTTTTCGGGGTTTTTGTTTCTTTGTCGGAAATAGGGTATAAATCTGTTACAAAAAGAATTTTCATAAAAAAATTTTATCACAAAATATTGATATTAAAAAAAGTTAAGAATTAGCCTTGTTTTAAAAGGTACATTACAATATAAGAGGAAGACTATCACAAAGAGCAGGATAAAATGTTTAAAAATATATTCAGTAAAATTGTTTTTGCTTTTTTTGCAATATTTATTTCTACACAAAGTGCAAGTGCGGCATTATCTTTTCCTAATATCAATATAGGTATGCAGCAGGCAAATACACCTCAAGATTTTTCAAATGGTATTCAAATCCTTATTTGGTTGACAATTCTTACTTTGGCTCCAAGTATTATCATAATGACAACGGCATTTATAAGAATTGTTATTGTTTTGGCTTTAACACGTCAGGCGTTGGGTGCGGGAAGTTTACCTCCGAATCAGGTTTTAATAAGCTTGGCGTTGATTTTGACGTTTTTTGTAATGGCTCCGACAATAAACAAAATTAACACAACTGCCTTGCAACCTTATATGAATAATCAAATTACTCAACAAAGAGCGTTGGATTTAGGCTTAAAGCCTGTAAGAGCATTTATGTTTGCTCAAACAGACGAAAAACAATTGGCATTATTTATAAAAATGGCGAAAATTGAAAAACCTAAAAACATTGATGATGTTCCTACTTACGTTTTAATACCGTCGTTTATAGTAAGCGAATTGAATACAGCGTTTAAGATAGGTTTTGTAATATTTTTACCGTTTTTGGTAATAGATATAGTTATTTCAAGTGTACTGGTATCAATGGGTATGATGTTTTTACCACCGACAACTATTGCATTACCGTTTAAGCTGATTATGTTTGTAATGGTTGACGGCTGGTATTTAATTATAAAATCGCTTGTTGAAGGGTTTGTCGCGGCATCTTAGAATAGAGGGTAGAAATGAATCAGGATTTGTTTTTAACATTATTGCAAAAAATGTTTGTTCTCGTTTTAGAACTTGCAACTCCCATACTTGTTGTCGGAGTTGTTGTAGGTTTGGCCGTAAGTATTTTTCAGGCGATAACTCAAATACAAGAGTCAACATTAACTATTGTTCCTAAAATAATTATCGGAGTTTTGACTATTATATTGTTAATGCCTTGGATGATAAATTTGATGATTTCAAATGTAAATGACTTTTTTAATATGATTCCAGGGCTAATCAGGTGAGGTAAGCAGTGGATTTTACGCTTTTACAAATATTTTCACCTGCAAATTTAATTGTTTTTATGGCAATAGTTGTAAGAATTAGCGGTTTAATGACTTCTGCACCGCTTTATTCAACTTATCCAATTCCTGCTCAGGTAAAAATTTGGTTAACCGCTTTTATTGCTTTTATTTTATATCCTATGGTTCAGGCTCATTCTCATTTCGCTGTTCCGCATGACACTATCGGGTTGACCTGTGTTATGGTTAAAGAATTTGCTATCGGTTATATAATAGGATTTTGTGCAAATTTGGTTTTTTTGGCTGCTGAGTTGGGAGCAAATATGTTTTCTATTCAAATGGGTTTGTCTATAAGTCAGGCTTTAAACCCTGCATCGGGAACAACTTCTCCTATAATTTCACAAGCGTTTACTTTGCTTGTAACGATAGTTTTCATAAGTTTAAATGCTCATCAATGGCTGTTATCTGCCTTATATGGCAGTTTTGCACATGTTCCTATCGGATATTCTTTTATTTTTGATGGAGCATTAGTGCAAAAAGTTTTGCATATGACAGGTCAAATGTTTGCTATTTCAATCGGTATTTCAATGCCGATATTTAGTGTTCTTTTAATAAAAGACATATTGTTGGGTTTTGTTTCAAAACTTATGCCTACAATGAATATTTTTATGGTTGCTATGCCATTAAAAGTTTATGTAGGTTTGTTGCTATGTATGATTTTTATGCGGCCAATGTCGGAATACATACGAGTTGTATTAGAAAAGGTTTTAGTCAATGTTTCAGCTATATTTTAACAAAGGGAAGGATTTAATTTAACATAAATGGCAAGTGACGGAGCAGAAAGAACCGAACCCGCGACTCCCCGAAAACGAAATAAGGAGAGGGATAAAGGTAATATAGCGAAAAGCAAAGACTTAATGTCTGCCGTAACAATAACAATAGGTATTGTTATGTTATTTGCGCTGTCAGGCTGGATGATGAACAGAATGTTGGTTGCTTTGCATTTTGCTTTTACCAATTTGAATCCGAAAAGTTATGATACTTCTGAAGTTATGGGAATATTTGCGCCATACGTTAAACTTTCTGCGCAGGCTCTTTTACCTTTTCTTTGTTCTGTGTTTATTTTAACAATTCTTTCTTTAAGATTGCAAATAGGTCATATGTTTGCAATTGAAAAAATAAAACCAAAATTCAGTAACGTTTCTCCAAAAAAGTGGGTTGACGGAATTAAGCGTTTATTAAATCCTTTTGAACCGAATAAACTAATGGAATTGGCAAAATCTTTGTTAAAAGTTATTATTGTAGGTGCCTGCGGATATTCTGTTGTTCATGCAAGATTAGATGAGCTTTACGCGTTGTTGGGGGCGGATCCGAATATTGTTTTCCACGTTTTAGGCTCTATTCTTGCGCAAATGTTTTTAAATATGTGTTTGGCTATGCTTATTATAGGCTTTTTGGATTTGAAATTCCAAACTTATATGTTTGAAAAATCCATAAAAATGACAAAACAAGAAGTAAAAGATGAAATGAAGGATACTGAGGGTGATCCAAAAATTAAGAGTAAAATCCGTTCAATGGGATATCAGCTTATGCAGCAAAAAATGATGTCGGCTGTTCCGACTGCGGATGTAGTTGTAACAAATCCGACACATTATGCTGTTGCATTAAAATACGATAAAACAGTAAAACATGCTCCTTATGTTGTGGCGAAAGGGGTTGATTTTATTGCGTTTAAGATAAGAGAAGTTGCTCAAAATAACAACGTTCCGATAGTAGAAAACAGACTTGTTGCAAGAACCCTCTACAATTTAGTTGAAATTGGTGATATAATACCATCAGAAATGTTTCAAGCAGTTGCAGAAATTCTTGCATACGTATACAATAGAAATAAAAGAATATAATCTTGGGGTAAAATGAATTTCGGTAAAGTAGCGGAATTATTAAAAAACAGCGATATTTCACTTGCCGTAGGGCTTGTGTTTATTGTTGGCATGATGGTAATTCCTTTACCGCCTGCTTTATTGGATATTTTGCTGACTGTAAATATTTCTCTTTCCGTAATTATTCTTTTAGTTTGTCTATACACAAAAGAACCTTTGGATTATTCAAGTTTTCCGACTGTTTTGCTTATTGCAACATTATTCAGATTGGGTTTAAACGTTAGTTCAACAAGGCTTATTCTGTTAACAGGTGAGGCCGGTAGTGTAATCAACTCTTTCGGTGAATTCGTTGTCGGCGGTAATTACGTTGTAGGTTTTGTTATTTTCGTAATTTTAGTTTTAATTAACTTTATGGTTATTACGGGTGGTGCAACACGTGTAGCTGAAGTAACAGCACGTTTTACATTGGATAAGATGCCAGGTAAACAATTGAGTATTGATGCGGACTTGAACGCAGGAATTATTGATGATGAAGAGGCAAAGCGAAGAAGAAGAGCTTTAGAAAGAGAAACTGATTTTTACGGTACAATGGATGGTGCTTCTAAGTTCGTAAAGGGTGATGCTACCGCAGGTATTTTAATTACGGTTATAAATATCGTCGGTGGGTTTATTATCGGACTTGTAATGATGAAAATGAGTTTTCAAACCGCACTTACGACATACACAATATTGACCGTAGGTGACGGTTTGGTTTCGCAAATACCTGCTTTACTGATTTCTGTTGCAACAGGTTTGATAGTTTCACGTGCAAGCGGCAAAGATGAATCTTTATCTCAAGATATAGGAAAAGAAATGTTTTCCGACCCGCGTGTTTTAGGCGTTGTATCAGGTCTGTTATTATTTATGGGTATTATACCCGGACTTCCTACAATACCGTTTTTTATAATAGGTCTGAGCGCAGGAGGATGGGCTTATTATAAATATAATACGCAAAAGAAAATTCAACTTGAGGAAAATAAAGCTAAAGAAGCTGCCGAAAAAGCAGAAAAAATGGGTAAAAAGACTAATAAAGGCGGCAGAGAAAGTGTGATGGCACTTCTTTCCGTTGATAAAATTGCTATTGAATTCGGTTATATGCTGGTTCCTCTTATCAATGTCGAAATGGGCGGAGATTTACTTGAACGTATTGCTCAAATAAGAAGACAAACCGCTTTGGATATGGGAATTATTGTTCCTTCGGTAAAAGTAAAAGATAATTTACAACTTGCTCCTAATACATATCAAATAAAATTAAAAGGCGTAGCTATTGAAGCAGGTGAGATATATCCTGATAGAAGCCTTGCCATGAATGCGTCAGGAGTGGAAGATAATCCTAATATTAAGGGTATAAGTACAAGAGATCCTGCTTTTGGTATTCCTGCTTTGTGGATAGATGAAGAACAAAAAGACTTGGCTGAGGCTTACGGTTACACTGTTGTAAGCCCTTCTGCAGTTATTTCCACTCACCTGACGGAAGTTATCAAGAAAAATGCTGCGGATATTTTGACAAGAGACGATGTTCAGCAGCTTGTTGATAATTTAAGAAAAGAACTTGGTGATACTGCTGTTGATGATTTGTTAAAAGATATTAACATGGGCGACATTCAGCAAATTCTTAAAAATTTACTTAAAGAAAGAGTGCCTGTTCGAGATTTGACAACTATTTTAGAAACAATTAGCTTGCAAGCTCGATTTAGTAAAGATTACAATTTCTTAACAGAAAGAGTAAGAGAATCTTTAGCAAGAAGTATTTGTAAACAAAATCTTGCTCCAAACGGTGAACTTATGGCTATAATGATTTCTCCTGAGGTAGAGCGAACTCTTGCACAGGGTATAAGTCCTGACGGTCAAAATTTAACAATTGACCCTTC
Organism: Candidatus Gastranaerophilales bacterium; assembly: GCA_905236205.1. Taxonomy (GTDB): domain Bacteria; phylum Cyanobacteriota; class Vampirovibrionia; order Gastranaerophilales; family Gastranaerophilaceae; genus UBA6984. The sequence goes on along the minus strand of CAJOPF010000027.1, from coordinate 23,202 downwards.
ATACTCAAAACAGCTTATGGGTAGCTTAAACGATGAAATTAAAAAGGCAATTACAACTTACGGTTGTCAGCCTGTAATTTTATGTTCTGCAGCAATAAGATTACTGTTTAGAAAACTAATTGAAAATTATTACCCACAATTTTCAATTATGTCGTATAATGAAATTAGTTCCAATATAAAAACAAAAGCAGTTGGTACAGTAAAAGTTATGAGAAATTCAGTATAGACGCAATATAGAAAGGTAAAGCATGAACACATTAGTAAAACTTGAACAAGATGTAACTATTATTCCAAACGATTTTAATTTTACAAACAAAGGCTCTGTAACGGAAGTTTCTGACAAGGGTTTCAGAATGAAAATGAAATATCCGACAACAGGAGTTAAAGTAAATTATATTTGTGATTTTTATTCAAAAACTCCGCATGGAACTTTATATTTTAAATCTCATGCCATGGAAGTTGAAAATGATGAATTGTTTATTGCAAATCCTATTTCACATAAATTCTTGCAAAGACGACAATTTACACGTGTTCAATTACTTACTGATACAACAATGACTGACGAAGAAGGCAATACTTATTCTATTTCCACTATTGATATTTCAGCAGGCGGTTTAAAATTCAATACTGACAAATCTGTTAATTTGGATAAAGAATATAATGTAAAAATTGATTTGGATGAAGAACAAACAATCAATTGCCGGTTACAACCAATAAGAATGGAAAAACGTGATTCAGGTGAATATGTTTTGTCAGGAAGATTTGTTAAACAATCAAATGTTGATAAAATGATACTAATTCAATATTGTATGAATAAAAATGTTGAAGAAAAAAATCAATAATCGATACTAATTCTTTCCAAAAACGGATGTTACAATGGCTATAAAAAAAGTACAATATAAGAATTCATTAGCGTTGTTTATGGCTTGTTTGTCGCTGCTTGTTTTTGGCGGCTGTGCGTTGTATCAAAACGGCGGAATTACTTATAATTCAATCATCGCTTCAAGTGTAAGAGTTGTGCCGTACGTTCTTATTATGTACGCTCTCGGCTGGCTTACAGGACTTGTTATGGAATCTTCAAAAAGTGTTAAAAAAGCTAATTTGGGGTATGCAAATTCTTTGCTTGAAGAAATTTTGAAAGAAGAAGGTTTGGATGATTTGGATGATGAAGATTTTAAGATTGATGATGAAAACACTGAACTTGAAAGTAAGGATTGATGAATCTGTTTAATAAAATTAAAATAAAAAAGAACATTGTTTGCTTTACAACACCAAGTCATTCTCAAAAATTTTTCATAATTTCAAAATTCAGTCAATTTTATAAATTTGATATATCAGAAACGGATACTCATAATCCTCAGGAAGCTTTGGAAAAAGCTCAGTACAGAGCTGCTGAAATCTATAAAACAAAAAAAACTTTATTCCTTACAAATGGTTCTACAAGTGGAGTTATAGCTTCGGTTTTGGCTTGTGTTAACAAAGGTGAAAATGTTTTGATTTGGGATAATGCTCACATTTGCCACAAAAATTCTGTTGAACTTGCAGGGGCAAATCTTGTGTTTTACTCTCTAAGTAAAAATGAGGATTGGGGTATTTACAATGCTTTAAGTTCTAAAGATTTGGAAATAATTTTAAAAAACAATAATATAAAGGCAGTTATTATAACATCCCCTAGTTATGAGGGTGTTGTATCTGATGTAAAATCAATAAAAGAAGTATGTGAAAAATACGGGGCATATTTAATTGCAGATGAGGCTCATGGAGCATTGTATCCGTTTTCTGATAAACTCCCTCAAAGTGCTGTTAATATAGCTGATTTTACTGTGCAATCACTGCATAAAACCGCAGGCGGGCTTAATCCTACCGCTTTGTTGCATACAAATACTGATATAGATATAGACAAGGCTTTGGCGAAAATTAGTACAACATCTCCAAGTTATCCATTGCTTATATCTGTTGAAAAAAATATTCATTACTTAAATTCGCAAAAAGGCAGAGAAAATCTTGAAGATTTAATTAAAAATATTGAAAATTTGAAAGAGAATTGTAAAAATATCGAATTTTTTGATGCCGATATTACAAAAATTCTTATAAAAAAACAAGGCTTAAGCGGGTTTGAACTGTCAGAAAAACTATATCAAAACGGGATAGAAGATGAAAGAACTAACGAAAAATCTACTTTATTACTGTGCGGTATAGGAACATCAAAGAAGAAGTTAAAAAGACTTGAAAAGGTTTTGAAAAAGATATAAATTATGGCTTTATCTTCAAATATAAATAATTACATAGAAGATTCAAAAATTAACGGTAAACTTTGCAGGTGGAATAAATCAACCGTTAATGTTTTTGTAACTCCTATCACTGCTGCTATTTCAGATAAAAATTTTTTGTATTCGGAAGTTGAAAGAGCAATATCTGTTTGGAACAAAGCTTTAACAGAAAATAATATTCCGATTTTATTCAACAAAATCAGCACTCCCTTAAATGCAGATGTCGTAATTCATTGGACAAAGGTTGGACGTGTTTTTGAAGGTATGTGTAAATATCCGAGTATTATTAACGGTATTTTTAAAAAAATATCAATTGATATTGGTTTGCCTAATGAATTTTCAGGTAAAAACACTACAAACGAAAGTATTTTTGCAACAATATTGCATGAATTAGGACATTCTCTGGGACTTGGTCATGGTGTTGAGGTAGATGATGCTATGTTTGTTCCTCACAAAAAAAATATTGCAATTCCAAGTGAAAATGATATATACGTCTTAAAAAAAATATACTTGTTTTAATGCTTTTGTTTGTTGCATTTGCAGTCAAGATAAGGGCATTTTCCGTTTTTTAAACATAGTATTTTAGGTGTTATACATTCTGCGTCAAAATTATAAATTTCACTTAAGTTTTTTACTCTGTTAAAATATACCATTTCTTTTTGGGGTTCTTCCAAAATTAAAACAACTTTTGCCTTTTTGCCTGTCATATACTGATAATGCAACGCTTGCCCGATACTTTCCGCCCATTTATTTGAAAAATCAAATTCGACGGCGTGTGTTGATGTGAGACAGTCTACTCTTGTAAAATCTTTATTTTGATATTCTTCGATACCGCCGTTTGCCATACACCATGCGTGCTGATAAGAGCTTTCGTTGTGCTTGTGTTTTACATATTTTGTGCCGTCACTTGTATAACCGTATTCAAAAGCACAGGCTCTCAACGAAAAAAACGTAATTGTAAGGATTAAAAATATAGTTCTCAAAAAAATCCTTTCTTATAGGCTGCTGTGGCAACCTATTAAATTTATTTTAGCACTAGAATTGTTTTATGCAAGAAAATGTAGAAATTAACAATGATTTTATGAAAACTTTAGGTGAGATTATAAAATCGCACAGAAATAATCTCAATAAATCTATTTATGAAATTTCTGCAGAATCTTCAATTTCAAAATCAACTTGGCGTGAAATAGAACTCGGTTTGTGTAAAGACATAAAACTAAAGTCTCTGTGGAAAGTTGCCGAGGGGCTTAATGTTCCTGCAAGTGTTATTTTGGATGAACTTGCAGAAAAATTAGGTTCAAATTTCAAACTTTCTGATTTTGATTAACTCATCAGGTGATGATGTTTACCGCATTTATTATTGCAAATTTTTTATTGGCAAACAATTAGGCATAATGATAGGTTCATTTGTAACAAAGAAGCCGACCTTTTTAATGTCGGCTTCTTTGAATGTTTAGATATTCTAATTATATTATTTACTTGAGCTGTTTTCTGTAGATGAAGTTTCGGAATTTAACAACAATAAAGTGTTATAAGCGCTGTCCCAGCCATTGTTTGATTTTAACATTTTTTTAGCTCTTTTGATTTTTTCTTTTTTAAGTTTTTCTTGTTGTTTTTCGTATTTTTTTGTTAATCTTTTGCTTGCATTTCTTTCTTCAATATTCAAGCTGATAAGAGTACTTGCTTTTTTGTATGAATCCGTTGTATAGCCTTTTTTAATCCATTCAGGATAATTGTAAGAAACATAGTCGTAGATGTTCATTAGTCTTTTTTCTCCTGACGGATGAGTAGAAATTATATCAATGTAATTTCCGCAGATTTTGTTTAAAACGGAAATCATTGCAAGCGGGTTGTATCCAGCCTTAACCATTAAATCTACACCTGATAAATCAGCTTCAAACTCGTCTTTTCTGCTTAATTTAGTGCTTGATAATTCCTGAACGGCAGCTGCTCCTACCGATTTTGAAGAATCACCCGTTACATTTGCTATCAATGTATTTAGAATAGATTGTTTTGCGTTGTGACCGTTAATTATGTGTCCCATTTCGTGTGCTATAACTGAGGCTATTTCTTCTTCTGTTGTGGCATAGTTTAATAAACCTTTGTATACATAAATTTCTTTGTTTATACTTGCGTATGCGTTTGCTTCATCTTCACTTGAGACTTTTATTGAAATACCGTCAGGCAAACTGTTTGATTTGATTAGTTTGTATGCGATATTGTTTAATTTTTTTTGTGCTGCTGCAGAATCCCAATTTTCCGTTGTTGCAGCGTTAACCTGTAATCCTAAAAATAGTGCAAATATTGCAATTAAAATCTTTTTCATAAATTTTCTCCTTTTTTAAAAATGTTGACAGATTTTTTATCTGTCAACATTTTAGCTTAATTTTTATTCTTCTTCTTTAGTTGTTTCTTCAAATTCTTCTTGAACCATATCTTCTTCGTCAATTGCTTGTTGATTCATTTCTTCCGCAATTTCTTCGTTTATTTCTGCTTCGTCGTAGTTAGGTTCTTCTTCTTGAGGTTCGTCTTGATATTCATAATTTCTTTGAGCTTCTTGTTCTGCTCTTTCCATTTGAGAAACTGATTTGATATCAATTTTCCAGCCTGTTAATTTGTGTGCTAATCTTACGTTTTGACCTTCACGACCTATAGCCAGTGATAATTGGTCATCAGGAACAACTACCATAGCTTCCTGAGCGTTTTCGTCATTTGCAAGGATATCAACGGATACAACTCTTGCAGGAGATAAAGCGTTAACAATGTATTCAACAGGGTCTTCGGAATATCTTACGATATCAATTTTTTCGTTTTTCAATTCATTAACAATAGTTTGAATTCTTGAACCTCTTGGTCCGATACAAGCACCAACCGAATCAACTTCAGGGTCATTTGACCAAACTGCAATTTTTGTTCTGTATCCTGCTTCACGAGAACTAGATTTGATTTCTACAATGTTATCTTCAATTTCAGGAACTTCAAGTTCAAATAATTCTCTTACGATTTCTGCGTGTGCATGGGAAACGATTACTTGAGGTAATCTTGTTGTTTCTTTTACGTTAACGACAAAAACTCTGATTCTGTTACCCGGTTTGTAGTATTCCCCGGGAATTTGTTCTTTTGCTGGCATAATTGCATCTGATTTTCCGATATTTACAATAACGTTTCTGCCGTCAACTCTTTGAATTATACCTGTAATAAGAGTTCCCTTTTTGTCCATAAATTCATTTAATACAAGGTTTCTTTCAGCTTCTCTGATTCTTTGAGTTATAACTTGCTTAGCTGCTTGAGCTGCGATACGACCGAATTGTTCAGGAGTAACTTCGATTTTTACTTCGTCATCGATTTCTACGTCTTCATCAATTTCTTTTGCTTCAGCTAAAGAAATTTGTTCGTCTTCCATACCGTCTTCAACGCTTTGAACAACGACTTTTGTGCAGAAAACACCGATTTCTCCTGATTGTTCATCTAAAATGGCTTCAATGTTTGCTGCTTCTTTGCATCTCATAGATTTTTTGTAAGCTGCAACCATTGCATCACATAATGAGTTAATCAATACGTCTTTTGGTATTCCTCTGTCTCTTTCCAATTCTTCGCATGCTTCAAACAATGCTGTTCCGATTTTAATCATTCTATCTTCCTTTCGTTTATTAGTTAGTCGTGAGTAGTGAATTGTGAGTTGTGAATAGAGAATTTAATTTTCCGGCTGTTCACAATTTACGATTTACTCGTAATATAATCTTGTATTTTTAATCTTATCCATAGGAATAATCATTTCTTTTTCGTCTTCAAGGCGGATAACCGTTATTCCTTCGTTTTCATCATAGTCAACAAGTTTTGCTTTGAAAATTTGTTCCGAACCGTCTTGAGGTGGTTCTTTCAGCTTTATGCTTACATTTCTGCCTCTGAATATTATATATTCTTTTTCTGATTTGAATTTTCTTTCCAGCCCTGGAGAAGAAACTTCAAGATAATATTTGCAAGGGATAAGTTCGTCCAAAAAGTCTTCCATACTGCGTGTAACATTTTCACAGTCTTCCAGAGTAACAGGATGGTCGTATGAGAACAAATAAACTCTCAAATACCAGCGATGATTTTCTTTTACAAATTCTATTTCAACAGGAATAAGATTAAATCTCATTGCCGTATTTTCAATTAGAGGAGTAATTTTTTCAAGAATTTCGTGTCTGTTAATTTCTTCTTTCATTATGCTATCCCTTATGATAAAAAGAGAACGGGATTTGCCCGTTCTCTTTTAAAAGAAACCTTGACTAAATTCTATAATAAAATGATTAAATTGTAAACCCCTATGTTAAGATATGTGCAATTGACAAGACGGGATAAGCATACTAATATTTACAAGAGGATACAAAAATGACAGAACAAGATTATAAATTTTATTTGGATGAAGGAATTAAACTGACAAATCAGGGACAATTTCAGGATGCTTTAAAATCACTTGAAAAAGCTCTTGACCTGAATAGCGATAATGCCTTAATACATTTTTCAAAGGCGGTTGTTTACCATAATTTGAACCAATTAAGAGCTGCTTATGAAAATTATTCAAACGCTATAAAAATAGATGAAAAAATGATTGATGCGTATTATAACAGAGCTCAAACAATTCTTGCCTTTGAGACAAAGACGGAAGATGAGTTGAGAGAGGCTCTTTCGGATTTATTAAAGGCTGTTGAATTGGATGAAAAGTTTATTGATGCCTATTATTATGCGGCAACAGTAAAGAAAAAATTGGAAGACTATGAGGGGGCAATAGAATTGCTGGATAAGGTTCTTGAAATTGAACCGAAAGCTCCTTACTCAAGAGCCTTGAAAAAATTGATTGAACAAAAATACTTAGGGAAATAACTAGTCAAATTTTAGCAAAACCCCTATATCAACCTGCAAAAATTCTGATAATTCCAAAACTTTCGCCAGCGACATGTTTGCTTTACCACATTCGATGTTGGCAATATAATTTTGTGAAACATTCATTTTTTCCGCAAATTTTTCTTGTGTTAAATCTTGTTTTATACGTTCAATTTTTACATTTTTGCCAAATCTTTTAAGCAATTGTTTTTTGTTCATAATTTATAAGTATATAAATATTGACTTATTTGTTGAATAATGCTATAAATTTTATAATATAATTTATAATTTATATATTATAAGTTAAAGTGATTATATACAAAGTAGAAAACAGGATAATTTTATAGTATGAAAAAATTTATTGCATTTACATTAGCTGAAACACTTATTGTAATGGGTGTAATTGGTATAGTATCCGCTTTAACACTGCCCAATTTAAACAGTTCAACAGGTGATAAAGAAAAAGTTGCAAAAGTAAAAAAAATATATCAAAATCTCACAGATGCTCTAGGTCGCGCAGAAGGAGTATACGGACCTGTTAGTGACTGGCCGAGTGACAATGCAACGGCGCATTTTTCAGAACGATTACAGGATTTTTTAAAAGCGTCTAAAGTTTGCAGTGCAGTGACGGATTGTTTTTCTTCAAAATATACTGCTCTTAATAGTGAAACGAATGATGTTTTGGGAAATAATGCAGTTCTTTTGGCGGATGGCACAGCTGTAAGTTTTAGTTTTAATCCAAGTTGTTCCACTTCAAATTCAAATTCGGAATCAAGTCCTGCGTATTATACATGCGGTTATATTTATATTGATTTAGATGGCAAAAAGGGTGCAAACACTTTTGGAAAAGATTATTTTGCTTTTTACATTACTTCAAAAGGTGTTTACCCTGCTATGACACAAGATGATAATGATTCTGGTTTTACATTGACAAGGGATTGTTTTCCTGAAGGATATTGGTGTACAGGCTGGGTAATAAATCAAGGAAATATGGATTATTTAAAAGCAAATGGCTCAGGAAAATGCAAAAATAATTCAAGTATTACTCTTGATTGGACAACAAATACAACTTGCAAATAATGATTTATGTTTTGTGTTATAATCAAGTTGTATGATTATACAACTTTTACAGCATATATCTAATTTTAATGAACATTGTATAGACTTGATTATGAAGTTTGTGCAGTTTGTTCATGTGCCTGTTTTTTTGCAGGAAGCTGTTGCCGAAAGTATTAACCTAATACCGTTTTTATTTATAATCTTTCTTTTTATAGAAATTTTTGAAAATTATTTTTCCGAAAAAATTGAAAAATTATCTCTAAGTTCTCGTATATGGGGACCTTTTGTCGGTAGTGTTATTGCTTCAATTCCTCAATGCGGTTTTTCTGTTATTGCTACTATGCTTTATGTAAAACGGTTTATTACTTTGGGAACTTTAGTTGCAATATATATTTCAACAAGTGATGAAGCGGTACCGATTTTGCTTGTGCACCCCGAAAGCTTTTCCGTAATTTTGCCTGTGATTGCGACAAAGGTATGTATTGGTATTTTTGCAGGGTATACGGTAGATTTTATTTTTAAAACAGATTTGAAAAAAACTCCCGATAAAATTGAAGTTTGCGAATGTGGTTGCTGTCATAATGAAATACATTCACAGGTTACAAATTTGTTTATTCACCCTTTAAAGCATTGTTTGAACGTATTTGTGTTTATTTTAATCGTTAATTGTTTTTTGGATTTTGTACTTATTTATGCGCAAAACACAATGCAGAATATTTTTAATGTAAATCATTTATTACAGGTTATAGTTGCTTCTTTTGTCGGCTTAATTCCTAATTGTGCAACCTCAGTTTTAATTGTAATGCTTTACTTAAAGCATGTAATCGCTTTTGGTGCTTTGATAGCAGGACTTACTTCAAATGCGGGTTTGGGGTTATTGGTGTTGTTCCAAAATAATGAAGATAAGAAGGAATGTTTAAAAATAGTCGGCATTCTTTTATTTGCCGCATTTATTGCAGGAATTATTCTGCAAATACTGTTGTAAATACTCTATTTACAACTCACTACTCACTAATTTAATTCCATTTAGTTTTATCTAAAAACAGTTTAATTGCCTCTTTGAAATTTTTAGGGGTTTCGAGAGAACCTTCCAAACTTTCGTATGTAGGAGTTATAGGTTTACCCTTTAAAATAAGTTTTTTGTATGAAATTAAAATTATGAAGATGATGACTGATGATATGCAAACCCATATCATTGCAAGTATAAATTTAAAAACAATATTTACGTAACTTCTTTTTGTTTTTGTTTGTTTTTTTATTTCGTTACCGACAACACTTTTTTGCTCTGTTTGATTTTTTATTGCATTAGCCGCTTCATCAATACTTCCCGTTACAGCTTGATGTGCAAGAGTTTCGTTTTTATTTTCGGTTGCTTGTGTTTGTTGTTGAGTATTTATTTGATTTGCCGCAGATTGTACCGCTTCCGTATAGGATTGGGATACTGGAACAACAGAAACTTCATCAACCGCAAACGAAGGCTGACTGATAATAAAACAGCATATTATCGAAAATATTACGGTTAAAATTTTATTCTGCAACAGTTTCCTCACTTTTTCTTTTTCTTGGCTGACGTTTGGTTTTTGCTCCGCCTCTGTTTGGTCTTTTGCTTTTTTTAGGAGTTTCTTCATTTTGTGTTTCAGCTTCAACCTGAACGGTTTCTTGAGCTTGAGGTTCTGCGATTACGGGTTTTATTTCTTCTTCTGCCGTAATCATTGTATCTGCAATTTTAACGTTTGCATCTTCGTTTAGTTGTTGTTTGTTAAGATTACGTTTGTTTGTTTTTTTACCTTTTTTGTTATCTCTTTTTTGTGTTTCTTCCTGAGCAATATTTGAAGGTTGTTCGGAAGTCATTTCAATTGGTTGAGATTGCTCCATAACCTCTTGTTGTTGAGGTTGTTGATTATTGTTGTTATTGTTTTGTTTTTTATTATTATTTTTCTTAAATCCGCTGATAGGTAATTTCATTTTAGCGGCTTTTGCTCTGTATTCGCCTTCTGCTATCGGAGATGCAAATTTAAAGTCATCTACTAAAATTCCTTCTCCATGACAGTGAGGACATTTTTTAGCAAAGACTTCCGCTATTGCCTGACCTTGTCTGTGACGTGTCATTTCTACAAGACCTAAATCTGACAGTTGACCTACTTGAGGTTTTGCTTTGTCGTCTTCTATTGCAAGTTCAAGTTCTTCCATAATAGCCAACTTGTCTACACGTGATGTCATATCAATAAAGTCTATGATAATCATACCGCCAATATTACGTAAGCGTAACTGACGTGCGATTTCGTGTACCGCTTCGATATTTGTTTTTAAAATGGTTTCGTCTTGTGTTGCAGAGCTTACAAATTTACCTGAGTTAACGTCGATAACGGTAAGAGCTTCTGTTTGCTGAATAAATAAATATCCACCAGACGGCATATTAACTTTCATATTAAGTGCTGCGCGGATTTCTTTATGAACATTAGTTGCAATTAACAACGGCTCATTACCTTTGTATAATGAAACCTGAATATTTTTGTTCATGTGCCAGTTTTGTAATAATGATTGAACTCTGTTTAGTGCAAATGCCGTATCTACAATGATTTCTGTTACATCTTCAGAGCAGGCTTCTCTTATTACTCTGTATAATAAATCTTGGTCACGATATAACAAATTTGGTGGAGTTAACGATTCCGCAGCTGTTACTATGTTATTCCATTTTTCCAAAAGAATTTCCAAATCTTCTTGAATATCAGCTTCAGATTGGTTTTCGGCTTCGGTTCTTATAATTACACCGACACCTACGGGTTTCATAAGACTTACGATAGATTTTAGTCTTGCACGCTCTTTTGAAGATTCAATTTTGCGGCTTACGTTAATTCCTGGTTCGCTTGGCATAAGAACCAAAAATCTTCCCGGTAAACTAATTTCTGTTGTAACTCTCGGACCTTTGTGTCCTGTAGGTTCTTTAACAACCTGAACAACCAGTTTTTGGTTAGGTTGTAACTTATCTTTTAATGCACCCTTGCCCATTACGTCTTGTGCGTGCAAAAATCCCATTTTATCAACGCCTACATCAACAAATGCCGCATCAATACTTGGTAAAACGTTTTGTACCGTTGCTAAATATACATCACCTAAAAGAACTTCACCTCTGTTTATATAAAGGTCTAAAACTTTATCGCCTTGCATTAAAGCTCCGATATTGTCACGCTCCGCAATTACAATTTTTTTTGTTTCAGGGTGATTGTTTGATACGTAATTTTTTTTCTCTTTCATTTATAATTCCTTTTCTTTTCACAGTTCAATATCATTGTCGTCAAAAAATCGGAGACGTTTTATGTTAAAAATAGTATCTTCTGATATAAGTTTCATAACATCATCAGCTCTAACAGCAGGTATATCACTACCTTGTCCTGTTTTTAGTGTCAGATACAAACAATCGTCTTTGAATGTGTACGATTTAATTGACGATTTGATATTTGAAGTTTTTAGTAAACCTTTTTTGTTTTTCTTCGTGAGTAAAATTTCTTCACGAGATAAAACCATATCACAATTATACATAAAAGATTTTAAATTACAATCATCTTTTTTTATCAGTGATACTTTGTATTCTGCCCATTGTGCGGTATGATCAATGGCGGGTGCAGTTTTATCCGTTTGAGTTATTGAAATTATTTTGCAGCCGTCAGGTAAAAATTTACTTAGTTCTCTTTCAAATTCATCTGTTGTTATTTCATTTAGTAATTCAATATCAACCAGTTCAGAGTCGCTCTCAACAAATAATGGCAGGGCTATACCCATTGAAACTTTTGGTGTCGGGTTAAAACCTTGTGTGAACGCCACTTTTAAATTGGTTCTTAAAAGTGATTTTAAGAAGGTATTTTGCCAGTCAAGATGTGAAAAATATCTTAAAATACTGAGTTTCGTTACTTTTAACCTGTAACGGAACGTTTCTATATGAGGAGCTGTTTTTGGGTTAATTTGAGTGTGTTCTGATTTTTTATAATCTTGCGCGACGTAAGGCCTATCAAGTATTTTGTGTACTTTTAATGTCTTGCATACTCCGCAATTAACGCATTTGTGTTCGCAAGTTGGCTGTAAATTAAAATCTAAAGGCTGTTCAAAGGCTCTTTTATATTCATCAATAAGCCACTGTTTATCTATTCCGACATTTATAAAATTCCAAGGTAAATCTTCATCTGTTGAAAATTCTCTCATAGCAAGAGTTTTTAAGTTTAGACCACATTCTGTTGCCGTTTCTTCCCAGACTTTTTTGTCAAAATATTCGCCCCAAGCGTCTAAATAACAGCCTTTTTTGTAAAGACTTTCAATAAAATTACACAAGGTTTTGTCTCCTCGGGTTAATACCGCTTCTATTTGAGATACAAAACGTTCGTGATAATTTAATTTTAATCCTTTTATGTGTTTTGTTTTTTCTTTCAAATAGTTGATATGATGCATTACTTCGTCCAAATCCATTTGCGGACAGAATTGGAATGGTGTAAAGGGTTTTGGTACAAAAATTGAAAGGGTACAGGTTACATCAAGTCCATGTTTAAGCCCTTTTTCTTGTTTTAACCCTCGGCAGCGGTATCTGATTTTTTCCATTAAGGCTGCCATTTCATCCATATCTTCAAGAGTTTCTGTTGGTAGTCCGACAATAAAATAAAACTTTATCCTGCTCCAGCCATTTTCGTATAGCTGCAAAACCGCACTTAAGATTTGTTCTTCGGAGATGTTTTTCTTTATAACATTTCTAAGCCTTTGACTTCCAGCCTCAGGAGCGAGTGTCATTGTTGATTTTCTGACAGATTGCGTAAGTTGCGCAAGTTCAAGGTTAAATTCGTCGATACGCTGGCTTGGAAGTGATACTCCGACTTTTTTTCTGTCAAAGTCACAACTTAATTCTTTAATTACCTCTTTTATATTTGAATAATCGTTTGAAGATAGTGATAAAAGAGAGTATTCGTCGTATCCTGTATTATTTACGAGTTCTTTTGTGATTTTAATAATATCTTCGGCATTTCTTTCTCTGATTGGTAGTGTTACGTGCCCAGGTTGACAAAAACGGCACATTCTTCCGCAGCCGCGGCGGATTTCAACTATGGCTCTGTCGTGAATTGAGGCTGAAAATGCTATTGGGTGTTTTGTCAGAGCTGTTTCGTAAGTTAGCGGTTCTACTCTTTTTTCAACTTCTCCGCCAACACTTGCAGACCAAAAGCCCTTTAATTCGCATAGTTTTTTAATTCGTTCCTGTCTTGGTAAGTTTTTAGTTTTTTCTAATACTTCACACAGCTCTACTACTGCTTGTTCTCCGTCTCCGACAACGAAAATATCTATAAATTCCGACATCGGCAACGGGTTAAAACAGCAAGGTCCGCCAGCTATTATAATAGGTTCGTTTTCTTTTCGGTCTTTGTTTCTGATAGAAATTTTTGACATTTCCAACATTTTCAAAATTGTCGGATAAGACAATTCGTACTGAATTGAAAAACCTACAATATCAAATTCATTCAGCGGTCTTTTTGATTCAACCCCGTATAATATTTCGGGTTTAAAGTCAGGTTCGGGCGCGTAAGCGCGGTCTGCCATAAAATGTTCTTGTTTGTTTATTTGGTTATATAAAATCCTTGCCCCTAAATTGCTTATACCGATTTCATATTTGTCGGGAAAACACATTGCAAAGCGAACGGAAGCCTTATCAAAATCTTTATTGGCAGAAAATACTTCTCCGCCAACATATTGATAAGGTTTTGAACATTTGTGCAAACTTTCGTGATATTGTTCAAAAAAATCCAATTTTAAGCTAATCCTTCCGGAAAATACTTGTCTATTTCAATAATAGTGCCGTTAAGTTTGTTTTCGTTAAATTTTTCCATAAACTTGAATAATTCGTCATTACGAACATCATAGTTATACATCCAAACTTCACCGTCAACCTCTCTCATTACGCGAACTATGTAATGACAGCCTTCAGCATATTTTTTTAAATGAGATGCGTTAAATTTTTTGTTGTTTTTGTCTTTATTTATTTTTACGTAATGAAACCCTTCAAAGAATTTTATTTGTTCTAATTCTTCGTGAGTGAAATTTTTGTTTACTTTAGAAAACAAATCTATAACTTTATCGTCTTTATCTGCCATATCTTCCTCTTTTTTCTTAATCGTACAAAAAATATGCTGGCATGTAAAGAGTAGATTGATAGTTAAATTCTACAATAACCAAGGATTTTTATAATCTTCATATTCATTAGGAAATTGAAAATGTTTTATTGTATTCCATCTAAATCTAAAAAAGTCATTTTCGCCACTTGCTTGTACTAAACTATGAACACAATAATTCTTTTGTGGCGGTGGACAAATTATGATTTCTTTTTGTGGATAAAGTTCCTTTACACGTTTTACAACAGGCACATAATCACTATCACCACTTAATAAATATGCTCTATCAAAATTATTAGTCATTGCTTTTTCTAGTAATGTTATTGCTATATTCACATCTGTATGTTTTTCTTCGTGTTTTAAAATTTTTTCAGAAGGTAATTTTTGCTTGCAATCAATGCAAGGTGCAATATATTTTTCTTTAAATTCACCTAATACAAGTTTTACACCAGACTTTTTTAAAGCGTTTATGTATGTCTTATGTCTATTTTGTGAATCTATATTTCTATGCTTTGCAATAGCGGTAAAAAAGTAAATTTCTAAATCGAAATTATCATTTCTCAAATGGCTTTTTACAGATGCCTTTAATAATGACATATAATCTAGCCATTTAACGCAAGTATTTTGTTATTTTGGTATTTATCTAATTTATGGTAATAATTAAAACCATCTATTAGTGCTAAAATTTTCATAATCTAATTATACACATACATTTTATAAAACGCAAACGACAGGCATAAAGCCTGTCATCTGAACTATAGAATAAATCTATAGCGAGTATAATATTTACAAAATTAAATGCATCTTATAAACACATTGTAACGTATTTTATAAAATTTTTCAAGATGTAAAAAGAATTTTGTACATTCTTATTATAATTAACTTTTAGCCAGATTATTAAAAAAAATAAATCGCTATAAAATTACATAAATATTACACAAAAAGTTATGTCCGTTTTTGACGTACCTATATTTTATGATTAATAAGTAACAAAATTATAATAAAAATGAACAAAAATGCTTATTAATCGTTATTTAAACAGACAAGGAGGTACTTTATGAAAAAAATTTTCACTTTAATGACATTATTATTGGTATTAGTAATACCTTCTTATGCGCAAGAAGAGGATATGTTCCTGTATAAAACAACAAAAATAAATACTAATACAAAACAAATTCAAAAATCAAATGTTGATACACTTTATTTGCCAGAAGTAAAAAATTTTAACTCTAAAGAAATTCAAAATGAAAACCAAAAAACCAAATTTTCAACAACAAATGGAACTAGTGCATATGTTGCTCAAATAGCTCCGCCACCTCCACCACAACCAAAACGACAAATTCCTGTTAATGTTAATGATCCATACGTAATTCCAATTGATGGAAATTATTATGTATTAGTTATAGATAAACCTTCTAAAAATTGGACTCATAATGATTTATTTGGTATTTATGATTCAAAAACTAATCGTTTTAAATCTCTTATATCGCTCGATACAAATAAAGATTTAAAAGTTACACCACAAGAAATACAAAAGGCGAATATCCGTATGGTTCAAATGGATAAACAAGGAACTTTGCTTGTTAATCAAAAACAAAAAGATTATAACCTGAATAACATTTTATATATTGATTTAAAAGATTTAAAAAGAAATGCAAATTGTGAAGAAACCGGTATATTTGGTCATTTTAATGTCTACTTTAAAACATCTGACTATAAAACAAAACTTGCTGTTGGTTACGTAACATATGATTACGAAGATGACTTAAAATTTATGTTCAAATAAAGGGATATTCGTATGATTAAAAATTTTTCAATAAAAAAAATTATTGCAATTGCAGTTGTATTATTTTTTCAAATGAACCAAATTGTATGGGCATCAGATAGTTTAAAAGGACACGTTGTTTATTTACCTGAAAATTCTAGTTTTGAAGCAGTAATGCAATCTTCTCTAGATTTGGAATTACTTACTAATGGTGATGTAATATCTGCTGTGATAAATAAAAATTGGAAAGAAAATGATGCTTTGATTGCTCCCAAAGGAAGTATTTTATATGGCAAAATTATTGATATTGAAAAGCCTGATAAATACCAAAAATCTGGAAGTTTTAC
Organism: Candidatus Gastranaerophilales bacterium; assembly: GCA_905236205.1. GTDB lineage: Bacteria > Cyanobacteriota > Vampirovibrionia > Gastranaerophilales > Gastranaerophilaceae > UBA6984. Next base: position 6,755 of record CAJOPF010000027.1, on the reverse strand, counting down.
AGTAGAATTTAATGAATTGGTAACACCTACAGGAAAAATTAATATTAAAACAAAACCTATAAAAATAACCTCTAATGCAAAACGAGGTGGAAAAATTATTGCTAAATTTATATGCGGCTGCATTGTTGGTGCTGCTATTGTTGGTATGACTATTATGAGTGCAGGTTTAACAACTCCTGTTGCTATTGGATATTTTGCTTTAATGTCAGGTTCCACAGGTCTTGCATACGCAGCTGAGAAAGGAAATAGTGTAAAAATCCCAGCAGGTACTAGATTTTATGCTCATTTAGAGGAAGCAACTACTTTAACATTTATTGAATAAAATTGTAATCAAAAAAAGAGGTAAATATGCCTGAGAACAAAGATAAAACTCAAGAAAACAAGTGTGAATCAAAATTTTTGGACACACCAAGAACAGAAGAAGAACAAAAAGCATTATATTTAAAGGTTTATGACGATGATTATTTAGATGAAAAGTTTGAAAAACATTATCCTTATTCAGAAAAATTTGATAACGATATAAAAGCTATATTAGATGCAAAGTTAGGTAAATGTAAAGAATAAAATTCAGCAAATAGCAAGGAGATAATTATGTCAAAATTTGATTTTAACAATTGTTATAATTTTGGAGAGATTTTAGTAGATGAACCAAAATTATATTATGAAGATGGCAAATTGATAAAAAAAGACAATATAATATATCCTGAGGATGGTATTTTTAGAGTATATTTACCAAATAAAAAATTATCAATAGAAATGAGTTATGTAAATAAACAATTAAATGGTATAACCAAACTTTATTTTAATAATAATGGCAATATTAGTACTATTAACTACTATACAAACAACAAATTAGATGGTATATGTCAAAATTTTAGAGAAGATGGTTCTTTAAAAAGTGAAGAAAGTTTTATCAATGGAGTTAAAGAAGGCATTGAAAGATATTATTATGAGGATGGCAAACTAAAAGAAGAAATATCTTATGCGAGAAACTTAAGAAATGGTTATGCACGAAAATACTATTATAATGGACAGATTGAGCAATCTACAAATTTTGTCAATAATAAACTTGAAGGTATTATGCGTGGATATTATGAAACTGGCGAAATAGAATATGAAATTACATATAAAAATAACGTTCCTGTCGGTTGGGGTACAAGTTATTATAAAAACGGTAAAGTAAAAATTAAAACTCTATATTTTAAAACAAAAGAAATAGAAACACATTATTTCGAAAATGGTAATGTGCGATTTGAAATAGAAGTAGTAAATAATGTAAGAAACGGCAAATTCACTGTTTACCGTGAAAATGGTTTAATTAAAGAAATCGGACAATATGTAAATGATAAACAAGAGGGCTTATTTATTGGCTTTTATGAAAACAAAAAAATTGCATTTGAGCTAAATTTAAAAAAAGGCAAGCGTGATGGAAAATATAGATTATACTATCAAAATGGAAATTTAATGGAAGAACATACATTTAAAAAAGATTTAAGGCATGGCTATTCTATTACTTATGATAAAAAAGGTCGTATAAAATCAAAAATTAAATATAAAGAAGGTATTCAATGCAAATTGAACGATGAATATGGAATATTAACAACAAAAGATATTGTAGCAAATTTGGAAGAAATGCAAAAAAATAAGGTTACAACATTTATCCTGACAGATGAGGATTGTTCAATGGCTCTTGAGTTGAAATACTGTAGAAAGCAAAAACCAGCACCTTTCGTTTCAAAAAAAAGTAAAGAAGATGCAGATAAAATTATACAAAATGGTAAAAAGAACAATACCTTTATATATACAAATTACAGATTAACCAAAAAATTATTTGATTTAGAAATTAAAGAAATGATACCTAAAACTTTATATCAGGAGGTTGCAGAAATTATGGCATATTGTTACGAAAGAGAAAAAATAAAACAATCTGAAAATTTTGAACAATGTTTTGAGCAAGCAAAAATAAGTAAATCATCAAAATTTATTTCAGAATTAAATTTATCGAAAAAGGGGAAAAATAAAAAATACAGAGTTGATTTAGTTAATTGTTCAAGAGATTTAGAATTTTTAACAGAAAAAATAGTAAAAAATAAAAAATTAAACTTTTCAATGTGTATTTATGGTGATTCAGGTACCGGAAAATCTGCTTATGCAATATATTTAGCTAATGAATTAGGACTTAATGTTATTCACAAATCGGCATCAGATATTTTAGATAAATACGTCGGTAACAGTGAAAAATTAGTTGCCGAAGCATTTGAAGAAGCAAAAGATAAAGAGGCTATGCTTATAATTGACGAAGTTGATTCTTTCTTGCGTTCAAGAGGATTTGCCGAACGTAATTGGGAAGTAACATTGGTAAATCAAATGCTTACTTGTATGGAAGATTTTGAATATCCTTTTATTTGTACAACAAATTATATAGATACATTAGACCAAGCTTCTTTAAGACGTTTTACTTTTAAAATGAAATTTGGATTTTTAAAACCCGAAAAAATAGAAACTGCTTTTAAGTATGTATTTAATATGAAACCAAATACAGAAATCCTAAATATGCAAGGACTTACTGTAAGCGATTTTGTGAGCATAAAAAGAGAATGTGATATTTTAGAAGTTAAAGATGTAAATATGATAGCTAAAATGTTGGAAGAAACAGTATCGCTGAAGGAATCCGAAGAATTAAGAGGACATATGGGTTTTAATTTTAATTAAGAGAAAACCAAACCTTATTGGTTATAAGCATTTAACTTTATTCCTGTTTATGTTATTATTTTCTTGATATAGGAAATATAAATAGAAAAGGATTTAAAAATGGAATTTTTAAGCGGATTAGTAGGCAACAATGCGGTTATCATTTCTGCCGTTATTTTAATTCTTGCATATATTTTTATTGCTACGGAAAAAATACCAAAAGTTACAATCGCGTTGATAGGTGCGGCTTGTACTATGTTCTTGGGACTTGTAAGCGTTCATAAAACGCTTCCTAACGGTTCTTTAGACCCTCATTATTTTATTAACTTTGTTGATTTTAACGTAATTTTCTTACTTGTTTCAATGATGATTATTGTTAATATTTCAACAGAAACGGGGGTTTTTAACTGGATTGCAAATGAGTTGTTAAAGTTCACAAAAGGACATCCTGTTTTGGTTTTGATTGTATTGGCACTATTTACTGCTGTTGCATCCGCATTTTTGGATAACGTTACAACGGTAATTTTAATTATGCCTATAACCTTCTATATTGCCGATAAATTGGAAATCAATCCTGCTCCATATTTGATTACTGAAATTTTATCATCAAATATCGGCGGTACAGCAACGTTAATCGGTGATCCGCCAAATATCATTATCGGCAGTGCCGCAGGTTTATCTTTTATGGATTTTATACTTGAACTTACTGATATTGTATGTTTAATTTTAGCACTTGTTATTGCTGTTATGATTTTGTTTTTCAGAAAACAACTTAAAGCTGCCCCCGAAAAAATGGCAGAAATCGCAAAGCTTGATAACAGCCATACAATAAAAGATAAGGCAGGAATGATTAGAAGTATAATTGTTTTGGGACTTGTAATTTTTGGGTTTGTAACTCACGATATGACACACATTCCTGCAAGTTTATCCGCTATGGCAGGGGCAAGTTTCTTGTTATTGTTTGAAAAACCTACAAATATCATAAAAGATGTTGAGTGGAATACAATATTTTTCTTTATTGGTTTATTTGTTATTATTGGCGGTTTAGAAGCTTCGGGCGGAATTGCGTTAATGGCAAAATGGCTTTTAGATGTTACAAACGGCTCCGAAACTGCTACTGCTATGGTAATTTTATGGGGCTCAGGTATTTTGTCAGGTATAATTGACAACATACCTTACACGGTTACGATGGCTCCTATGATTGCTAATATTCAGTCTGTTATGGGTGCAGAATATGCTCATCCTCTGTGGTGGTGCTTATCTTTGGGTGCTTGTTTAGGCGGAAATTTAACAATTATCGGTGCTGCCGCAAATGTTATTGTGTCTGAAAATGCTGCCGCTAAAAATCATAAAATTACATTTATGCAGTTTTTATTCTACGGCTCAATAACAGTGTTTATTTCGCTTGTGGCATCAACAATATATATTTATTTCAGATTCTTAGCACATTAAAAAGGTACACAAAATGATTACGACAGAAAATGTTACTGTAAAATTCGGTTCTGAACCTCTTTTTGAAAATGTTAATATAAAATTCTCATCAGGAAATTGTTATGGTCTAATCGGTGCAAACGGCGCAGGTAAATCTACATTCTTGAAGGTTTTGTCAGGTGAATTAGAACCTACATCAGGAGAAGTTCATGTAAAAAAAGGACAACGTATTGCGGTTTTAAAGCAAAACCACTTTGAATTTGATGAATATACCGTTCTTGATACCGTAATTATGGGGCATAGACATCTTTATGATGTTATGAAAGAGCGAGAGGCTTTGTACGCAAAAGAAGATTTTAATGATGAGGACGGGTTGAGAGTTGCAGATTTGGAAACAGAATTTGCAGAGCTTGACGGTTGGCAGGCAGAGGCTAATGCAGCATCTTTATTATCCGATTTGGGTATTCCTGATGAGTTGCATTACAGCTTAATGAAAGACTTGTCAGGAAGTGAAAAAGTACGTGTATTACTTGCTCAGGCACTTTTCGGAACTCCTGATATATTGCTTATGGACGAACCTACAAATCACTTGGATTTAAAAACTATAACTTGGTTGGAAGATTTTTTAATCGATTTTCCAAACCTCGTAATCGTTGTTTCGCACGACAGAAAATTCTTGGATAGAGTTTGTACTCATATTGCGGACATTGATTTCAGAAATATTACACTATATACAGGTAATTACGCTTTCTGGACTCAGGCAAGTGCTTTGATTATGAAACAAAAAGAAGAACGCAACAAAAAAATTGAAGAAAAAGCCGAAGAATTCAGAAAATTTATTGCAAGGTTCAGTGCTAATGCTTCAAAAGCAAAACAAGCAACATCCCGTAAAAATATGTTAGAAAAACTTACGCTTGAAGACATAAAACCTTCAACAAGAAAATATCCGAGTATCAATTTTAAATATTCAAAAGTTCCTGGTAAAGATGTATTGCACATTCAGGGATTAAATAAATCTTTAAATGATGAATTATTGATTAAAAACTTTTCTCTTGATGTTGTTCAGGGTGAAAAAATAGCGTTTATCGCTAAAAACCCGATAATTATTACGACGTTATTTAAAATGCTTGCAGGTGAATTAGAACCTGATAGCGGAGAAATTAACTGGGGGGTAACCGCAACTCGCTCATATTATCCTAAAGAAAATGGGCACTTGTTTGAATCAAATATGGATTTAATCAAATGGCTTGGACAATTTTCTCAAGAACAGCATATTAGCTATCTAAGAGGATATTTGGGCAGAATGTTATTTTCTGGTGAGGATGCGGAAAAATCCGTAAATGTTCTTTCGGGCGGTGAAAAAGTTCGTTGTATGCTTGCAAAAATGATGATAGCTGAAAGTAATGTTCTTATTTTTGATGAACCTACAAACCATTTGGATTTAGAGGCTATTACTTCATTAAATAATGCACTAATTGATTATACGGGAACAGTTTTATTTACTTCTCAGGATTATCAATTTATTCAAACGGTTGCGGACAGAATTGTAGAAATTTCGCCTTACGGTTACATAAACTTCCAAATGAAATATGAAGACTACTTAAATAGTCCTGATATTCAAAAACGGCGCGATTTATTGTATAACAAATTTGCAGTTTCGGGTAAAAAATAATGCTAATCGAAAATTTCAAGCTTGAAAATTGGATTGCAAAATATGAAAGTATAACAAAATACGACCTTTCGCAAACTTGTGTTCAAAATTTAACAGTAAAAGAACTTGAAGAAATTTGCGATTGCAAAATATGTTTAAAAAATATAAGGCTAGGTTACGGTGATTTATACGGTTCAAAAGAACTGAAACAAGCTATTTGTAATTTATATCAAAATGAAAATCCTGAAAATATTACGGTTACTCTTGGTGGTATCGGCGCAAATGAGCTTGCGCTGAAAACTGTTGTGAATAAAGGCGATAAGGTTGTTTGCATAACTCCTTGTTATCAACAAATGTATGCGTTGCCAAGATTTTACGGAGCAGAGGTTGTTCTTACGGATATTGAAAATCTTGAAAAAAATGCCGAAAACGCAAAGTTGATTTGTGTAAATAATCCGAATAATCCGACCGGTACGGTTTTATCTGAGAATGAAATTAACCTTCTTATCAATATTGCAAGAAAAAACGGTTCATATATTTTTGTTGATGAGGCTTATAGAGGACTGCCCGATACAAAGTCTTTTGCTGATTTATACGAAAAATCAATAGTAACGGGCAGCATGTCAAAAGCTTATTCTCTGGCAGGTATAAGACTGGGCTGGATAGTGGCAGATAAAACATTTATTGACAAGGTAAATTTAAACCGCGAATATAATACGATAAGCATAAGTGCGTTGGATGATAAGGTTGCAACACTTGCTCTTAATAATCACGAAAAAATAGTAAAAAGAAATTTGGATATTGTAAGAACAAATAAAATTGTCGTTGAGGATTTTCTTCAAAAAACAGGTTTTTCGTGGCTGAAAGAACCTGTTGACTGTGCAATCGGATGTGTTAATTATAAGCTAAATCAAAAATCAGAAATTTTTTGCGAACAATTAGTAAAAAATACGGGAATACTGTTAATTCCCGCATCTGTTTT